>CAYZSG010000323.1:0-4274 GCA_964481045.1 uncultured Candidatus Odyssella sp.
GGTGCGCTCCACGCGCGCAGGCGGCGCCTGCGGGCGCGGCGGCGGCAGTAGCGCGTCGGTGTAAGGGACGCTCGGGCGCGCGCGCTCGGCCTCCGCGGCCTCCGGGGGCTCGGTCGGGCCCGGCTTCACGCGCGCGGCGGGCGGCGCCGCCGGGCGGTCGGGCTCATGGTCGCGCTCCGCCATCGGCGATTTCGGCGCGGGGGCGCCGGACTTGGGCTGCGGCGGTCGGGCCGCGTGGATTTCCGGCACCGTCGCCGGGCGCTTGGGCGGCTCCTGGCGGATCGCCATGCGCGGCGGCGCTGGTTCTTTGGGCCGGGCGCGGTCCGGCGGCGCTTCGGAATCGGTCGGATTGTCGGCCGCCGGCGAGCGCCGCGCCGGCGTCGTTCGCGCCACCGCATCGGGGCGCTTCACCGGCGCCGCACGCTCGGCCGGCTTCGCGCGCTCGGGCGGCTTGGCGCGCTCGGGCGGCTTCGCGCGCTCGGACGGGTTCGCGCGCTCGGCCGGAGCGCCGCTGTTGGCCGGCGCCCTGCCGATCCACGTGAACACGATGCTGTTCCCACGCCGCAGGTGCGCGAAATAGGGCTGGCCCGAAAGGCGCAGGACCAGCACGCGGCCGTCGCCGGCGAGGCGCATCTCCGCCACATAGCGCGCGAGCGGCGTCCGCGCCTTTTCCAGCGACCCCGCGAAAGGCTGCGAAAAGCGGACGAACACATAGCGGCCCGACTGCGAGACCGTGTAATCGACGGGGCGCGGCCATTCGAGCACCAGGCGCGCGCTCGTGCGCTCGGTCTGTACCGTCGCGCGCCCGGTGGCCGCCTGCGCGGCGGCGGGAATCGCCGATAAGGCGGCAAGGAGCAGCGCCATGCGCAACCCGCGGCGCCGTGCGTTCCGTGCCTGACTCCGCGCCTGGGCCCGCTGCGGCAGCATTGCCGTAACCTTGCCGAAAAAATCCGCTGGTAAGTGATTTCTAACCAACAACGGCGGCGATTATGTCGGAACGCCGCAGCGCTTGCCAGCACCGGTTGAGGTTATGGTTAATCTTTCCCGGTGTGCGAGTCGCGGCCGCGCCGTTCAATCGTCGCGCATCGTGCGCTCGAGCCGCTCGTGGCGCTCCTGCGCCTCGACGCTGAGCGTCGCGATCGGCCGCGCTTCAAGCCGGCGGATGGCGATCGGCTCGCCGGTCTCTTCGCAATACCCGTAGGTGCCGTCTTCGATGCGGCGGAGGGCCGCATCGATCTTCGAGAGCAGCTTGCGCTCGCGGTCGCGCGTGCGCAGCGCCAGGGAGATGTCGGTTTCGAGCGAAGCGCGGTCGGTGAGGTCCGGCTCGTGCAGGCTTTCGGTCTGCAGAGACTGCATCGTGACGCCGGCCTCGCGCAGGATCTCGTTCCGCCAGAACTGCAGTTTCTGCCTAAAATACTGGCGCATAACGGGGTTCATGAAAGCCTCCCCCTGCGTCGGCCGGTAGTTCGGCGGCAACGGCTTGACGGAATCGCGCGGGCTGCGGGCGCGCGAATGCTTATGACCGTTCGCCTTGCCTTTCATGCCGTTGGAGCCTCCCTCGTCGCGGCGCGCGGATTAATAGCGATGTCGATATCGGCGGGCAAGCACTCCGCAATTCGTTGAGGTTTGTCGTGCAGAATTAAGCACGGTCAGGCTTCGAACGGCCGGTTCGCGGCGTTTTCCTCTGAGATTTCAAGTGCTCCTCCCCCGGCCGGATTAGGTCTTTCTTAAGTGGACCCGTTTAGTGTCCCGGACACCCTGATCGCGAAGAAACCGACTCCAAACACGGTTGACTGCGAAAGAGATGACGGAACAACGCAAGATGACGCGGCCGATGCAGGTCATTGGGCCTGACGGCGAGCTGATGACGCTAGCGGACCTGCCCCCGCCCGAGACCCGTCGTTGGGTCATTCGCCGCAAGGCGAAAGTGGTGGCGGCGGTCAGGGGCGGTCTCATCAGCCTCGAAGAGGCCTGCCAGCGCTACCGCCTGTCGGTCGAGGAGTTCCTCGGCTGGCAGCGCATGATCGAGCGCCACGGCGTGCCCGGCCTGCGGGTCACCCGCATTCAGCACTACCGTGCCGCCGATACCTGGACCACGTTCGATCCGAACATGGCCCAGCGGCAGCAAGTGCCGAAGCGCGCCGAAGACTGACGCCGCGGGCGGGCGCAAGCCCGCCCTTCTCGGCGCCTCCGGCCTCCCGGAGCCGCGGCGCGCACCTCGTTGCGCCCCGCCCGAGCCCGGATTCCAGCGCAAATCCCACGCAATCGCGTCTAGTATCGGCGGCGTCCGCACCCTGGCGGATCCATCCGACGAGGCTCGACATGCGATATCTGTATTGCGCCGCCGCCCTGCTCGCGCTCCTCGCGGCACCCGCCGCTTGGGCGGAAACGCCGTTCGACTATAAGGGGCTCGGCGACACGGTCTGGGAGGCGAAAGAATGGAACGGCGCGGCGCCGAAGCCGCGGCTCGTGCCGCAGATCGCCTTCGCCGCGAAGGACAGATTCACCGCCTCGGCCGGCTGCAACCGCCACATGGGCGCCTACAAAGTGAAGGGTGACCGCATTTCGTTCGCGCCGCAGGGCTCGACCAAGATGGCCTGCCACGGCGAGCGCGGCGCAACGGACGCGCGCCTCGTCGCCGACCTGAAGCGCATCGCGCAGCTCACGCTTTCGGGCGACGGCACGCTCACCGCGCACGCCGCCGACGGCGCCGCGATTCTGCGCCTGCGCTGTACGAAGAACTGCTGAGGCGTCCGAGTCTGCCTCTGCATGCGCTTCTTCTCGGAACTCGCTGGCCTGATAGCTGCTGCAAGCACCTATGTGGCAAATCGCGTTGATCGAAGAATCGCTGCGATCGCATTCGTGGTCGGGGCGGTGCTTCTCGCCCTGGTGCACGTCACGATCGTTCAGAAGCCTTCGCCTGGCCATCCGTCATCCGTCTCGGTCTCCTCCACGTACTGGCGCCTTGACGAATGGGCCGGCCAGAGGTCGACCCTCGAGCGCCCGATCCGCCTCAACTTCAGCCGCGGCGAGACGCTCTCCGGCCGGGGAGCCTGCAACGATTTCTCCGGAAGCTATACCCGCATTGGGTGGATCTTCGCGATCAGGGCCGAGGTCCATGCGGCGCGGACTTGCGACGCATCGGCGATGGAAATCGACCGGAACTTCGTCGCCGACCTGGGCCGCGTGACGCAATTTGCCGTCGACAAGGATGGAATGCTGAACGCCCAGGATGGCGCGGCCACTGTCGTATTCCGGTTTCGGCGCGCCAGCGCCGCCTACAATGATTGAACCCGGGGGAGCGCCCGCGCGCTCAGTGCGCCCGCGCCCGGCGGCGGCGGCGGCGGCGCGGGCCTTCGGTTTCGGCGCTCTGCTCGAGACGGCGCAGCACGCGCTGCGCACTCTCGACCTGGGCGCGCGATTCTTCGATCTGGCCTTCGACGAGGCGAATCGACTCCTGGAGATGCGTGCGCCGGTCCTCGCTCGCCTCGCCCAGGGCGCGGTCGAGCGACGCGAGCTGGCGGCCGAGATCGGCCCGTAGCCGCGTCAGCGAGGTCAGTTCCTGGCGGCGCTCGTTCAGCGTCCAGCGCTGCGCCGCAAGACGGCGGGGAAGAGACTGTTCCACGACGGGAAACTCCTCGTTCATGATTTGCCGCTATCCCCTTTTCATGGGTCGTGGGCCTCGCCTGCCACCTGCCCCGTTCCAGGCCGCCTCGGTAGGACCCCTTATGTCGTCAGGCATAACGAGGTCGAGATTAAGTCCGAGTAAAAAAATGTATGGTCAAATGGTTTCGTTAAAGTTTTCGTTAACCATTTCGTTTTACGGTCGCTATAGTTGAAAGGTGAGACTGTCGTCTTGCCGGCAATCGTCGGTCGGGATGAGGAGGAGTTGGGGACATGCGTATACTTCTGGTCGAGGACGACACTGCCACGGCGAAGTCCATCGAGATGATGCTTCGCTCCGAGGGTTATGTGTGCGACACGACCGACCTCGGGGAAGACGGTCTCGAGATCGGCAAGCTCTACGACTACGACATCATTCTTCTGGATCTCATGCTGCCGGACATCGACGGCTATGAGGTCCTGCGTCGCCTGCGCGCCTCTCAGGTGCGCACGCCGATCCTGATCCTCTCCGGGCTCGCCGAGCTCGACGCGAAGATCAAGGGCCTCGGCTTCGGCGCCGACGACTATCTCACCAAGCCGTTCGACAAGCGTGAACTCATCGCCCGCATTCAGGCGATCGTGCGCCGCTCGAAGGGCCATTCGGACTCGGT
>CAYZSG010000324.1:0-4247 GCA_964481045.1 uncultured Candidatus Odyssella sp.
ACCCAGCCCATGCGCCAGCCGGTCATCGCCCAGTTCTTCGAGAAGGTGTTGACGACGATGACGCGCTCGTCGGGGTCGGCGATCTCGAGGAACGAGGGCGCGGCCTTCCGGTCGTACACCAGCCTTCCGTAAACCTCGTCGGCCACGATCCACAGCCCGCGCTTGCGCGCGAATTCCAGCAGCGCCTGCTGCTCTTCGCGGCTCATCATGTAGCCGGTCGGGTTGCCCGGCGAGTTGACGAAGATGATCTTCGTGCGCGGCCCGCAGGCGGCCATCACCTTTTCGATGTCGAGCGTCCATCCGCGGTTGCCGAAGGTCAGCATCACCGGCTTCACGACGCCGCCCATGATCTCGGCCGCGGCGGCGACGTTGGGCCAGCACGGGCTCGGCACCACGATCTCGTCGCCCGGATTCAGCAGCATCTGCATCGTTTCCTTGATCGCCGACATGCCGCCGACGGTCACGAAGATGCGCTCCGGGTCGATCGTCGCCGCGTAGCTGCGCGAGAGATAATCCGCCAGCGCCTGGCGCAGCGGCGGAATGCCCCGCTGATAGGTGTAGAACGTCTCGCCGCGATTGAGCGCGTCGGTCGCCGCCTTGGCGATGAACGCCGGCGTCGGCTTGTCGCCCTCGCCCACCCAGAGCTGCACGAGGCCTTTCTTGAGGCGCGCGTAGTTCACCACCTCGACGATGCCGCTTTCGGGCAGCGCCTTGATCTCGGGGCGGATGGCGTCGATGAGCGCCGTCGCGGGCGCGGAAGCGCGGGAATCGTTCATGGCGGGAAATCGAATGAATTGCGGGGGCGGCGGGAAGCCCGGCACAATGGCGAGAGGGGCTGCCGGGCGCAAGTCCGGCCGATCCCTTGTCCTGCGACAATGGCGCCCGCGATGAGCGATACAAAAACGGAAGCGGCGTGCGTGCTCGAGGCGCGCGCCTCGCTCGGCGAGTGCCCGGTGTGGGACGAGCGCGCGCAGGCGCTCTATTTCGCCGATATCCACGGGCCCGCGCTGCATCGCTTCGATCCGGCCACGGGCGCGGTGAGGCGCTGGGCGATGCCCGCCAAGCTCGGCTCTTTCGCGCTCGATGCGGAGGGCGCGGGCGCGGTGCTGGCGCTGGCCACGGGCTTCGCGCGGCTCGATTTCGCAAGCGGCGCGATCACGCCGATCGCGAATCCGCTGGCGGGCGTGGAAGATCACCGCTTCAACGACGGCGGCGCCGATCCGGCCGGGCGCTTCTGGGCGGGCACGATGCACGCCTCGGGCCGGCGCGCCGGCGGCAAGGTGTTCTGCCTCGAAGGCAACGAGGCGCGCGCGGTGTTCGACGGCTTTTTCGTGCCGAACGGCTTCGCGTGGAGCCCCGACGGCGCGCGCTTCCATCTCAACGACTCGCCGCGCGCGATGTTCGTCGCCGACTACGACGCGGCGTCCGGCCGCGCGGGCGCGCCGTATGTGTTCGCCGATGTCAGCGCGGCGCCCGGCTATCCCGACGGCATGGCGGTGGATGCGGAAGGCTTTCTCTGGAACGCGCGCTGGGATGGCGGCGGCATCGCGCGCTTCGCGCCCGACGGCCGGCTCGATCGCTTCGTGGAAGTGCCCGTGGCGCGGCCGACGAGCTGCGCGTTCGGCGGGCCGGATCTCGGCACGCTCTACATCACGAGCGCGCGCACCGGCCTCGACGAAGCCACGCTCGCGCGGCAGCCGCTCGCCGGCGGCGTCTTCGCGCTCGATGCCGGTGTGAAGGGCCTGCCGGCGCGGCGCTGGCGCGCGCGTTAACCACGAATAGGGCTCCCAAGCCCCGTGCCGATCATGCTTAAATTTCCGTTACGTCGGGTGCCGTCGCCGCGCGCGGGGGCCTACGCGAAACCGCACCGTCTCGATCTTGCGGTTTCCCGTCGGCTCTCGGGGGTGTGTCGAGGTGAGCGAGCAGGAGAAGCCCGGCAAGGACGAGAATCGCCGGCCGCCGAGCGGCCTGGTGTCGTCGCCCCGCGCCTATTTCGGCCGCGCGAGCCGCGCCGCGACCGGCGCGCTGCGCGCCGGCATCGCCAACGCGGCCGAGTCCGGCCCGGCCGCGGGGCCGAAGGGCCCGCTCGTCTATAGCGCCGGCGATCCCGCGCTGCGCCTGTTCGCCGGTTTCGAGCTGCCGCTCTCGCCCACCACGCCGCTCACCGGCGCCATCGCCACGCTTTCGGGAATCCGCGACGGCGAGCACGAGAAGCTGTTCGTCGATCTCGGCACCACGCTGGTGCGCGCGACGCGGCAGCGCGACGACACGGCCGGCACGCTGACGCTCGTGCTCTCGCGCACGCAGAGCGCCGAAACCTATAGCGGGCTGATCGCCTCGCTGCGCTACGTCAACGATGCGGTCGCGCCCGCCCCGGGCGTGCGCCGCCTCGCGCTGCAGATCCTCGATGCGGGCGGCGCGGCGCGCGATGTCGCTGACGCGCAGTTCGGCGTCGGCGAGGCGCCGCTCGAGGAAACGCCCGCGGGCCACGTCGATGCCCAAACGCCAGCGGCGCCCGCCGCCGCGCGCGAGGCGCCCGAGGCCAGCGAACGGGCCGCCGATCCGCGCCTCGCCATCGGCGAGAATGTCGCGTTCAACACCGAAGGCGAATACACGGTGTTCTGGTGGCCGAACCGCCTGCCGCCGGTGCCGGCGCGAGCGCGGCGCGCCGCGCGGCAGCCCCAGCCCTCGCCCGAAGCCGCGGCCGGATCGTTCTTCTCGGACGGCGGCAAGCTCTATCGCCTGTTCGAAACGCCCGAAGAGCGCCGGGCGCCGCCCACGTCAGTGCCGCTGACGCCCGCGCCGCTGGCCGAAGCGCCTGCCGTGCCCGCCGCGGCGCCGCCGGTGCCGATCGCATCCGCGCCCGCACCGCTCGCGGCGTCCGCCGTGCTCGCCGCGCAAACGCCGGCGGCCGCCAACGACAGCGCGCCGGGGCCGCAGCGCGCCGCCAACGATTCCGTCTGGGTGCCCGGCCGCGGCGTGCCGCCGCCGGGCTTCGCGCGCCCCTCGATGCTGCGGCTCGAGGATATCTTCGGCTCCGACATGCAGGATGCGGTCGCCCGCCGTCTCATCGACATGCGCATCGCCGCCGCCGGCGGGTGAGGCGCGGCGCTCCCCTCAATCCAGGAAGATATCCGGCGCCGGTTCCTTGTTCGGATCGAAGCGGTACTTCGTGAAGTCGGTGACGCCGGATTTCCGCAGCACCTCTTCGTCGATGAAGAAATTGCCGGTGCACTGCTTCGCCGGCTGGGTCAGCACCCAATGCGCGGCGTCGGCCATGATCTCGGGCTTGCGGCCGAGGCCGGGGTCGACGCCGGGGATCATCTGGAGCGCCGCCGTGGTGACGAGCGTGCGCGGCCAGAGCCCGTTCACGGCGATGCCGAGCGGCTTGAACTCCGCGGCGTGGCCGAGCACGCACATGCTCATGCCGTATTTCGCCATCGTGTAGGCGACGTGGTTCTTGAACCACTTCGCGTTCATGTTCAGCGGCGAGGCGAGCGTCATCACGTGCGGGTTCGCCGCTTTCTTCAGGTGCGGCAGGCAGGCCTGCGTCGAGGCAAAGGTGCCGCGCACGTTGATGCCGAACATCAGGTCGAAGCGCTTCATCGGCGTCGAGGCCGTGTCGGTGAGATTGATCGCGCTGGCATTGTTGACGAGGATGTCGATGCCGCCGAAGCGCGCGACGGTCTCGTCCACCGCCTTCAGGATCTGGTTCTCGTCGCGGATGTCGCATTGAACGGGCAGCGCCTGCCCGCCCGCCGCCTCGATCTCCTTCGCCGCGCTGAAGATCGTGCCCGGCAATTTCGGATGCGCCTCGGTCGTCTTCGCCGCGATCGCGACGTTGGCGCCATCGCGCGCCGCGCGCACCGCGATCGCCAGCCCGATGCCGCGGCTGCCGCCGGTGATGAACAGCGTCTTTCCCTTGAGTGTCGTCATGTTCGTTCCCGTCCCTGGCGGTTCAGCTATTGGCGGAAATGCCGGTCGTAGGTCTCGACCAGCGGCGAAATCTCCGACCAGTCGCGCCGCGTGCGCAGGAAGACGTGCCGGGTCTTATACCGGTCGGCGCGGATCCAGGAGGGGTCGTCGAAGGCGCCCGCGGGCAGCGTCCGCACGCCCGGCGCCGCCTCCAGCGTGAATCCGAGATTGGTGCCGCAACGGCGACAGAACGCGAGGTCGAGCCAGCGGCCCGATTCGTCGGAGCGGTGGCGATAGCACGCAATTTCGGAGCCGGCGATCCGCACCTGCCC
>CAYZSG010000325.1:0-1129 GCA_964481045.1 uncultured Candidatus Odyssella sp.
GGTCGATCATCGTGCGGTCGACGAGCTCCACCGCCGTCGGCGCCAGCTTCACGATATGTTGCGTCAGCGCCATCGCCTGATAAAAGCTCGCGAAGTTCACGACTCCGAGCACCTTGTGCTTCGGCAGCGGCGAAAGCTTCAGCGTGATGCGGCGCGAATAGGCGAGCGTGCCTTCGGAGCCTACCAAGAGATGCGCGAGATTCACCGTGCCGTCTTCGGTGTAGGCACGCACGCTCTGCGGATGGAAGATGTCGAGGTTGTAGCCGCCGACGCGGCGCAGCACCTTCGGCACCATGCGCGCGATCTCGTCGCGCTCGGCGAGCGCGATCGCTTCGATACGCGCGGCGATCGGCGCCAGCACGTTGCTCTTCCGCGCCTCGGCGAGCGGGCCGAAACGCGCCTCGCTGCCGTCGGCGAGGATCGCGTCCACGCCGAGCACGTTGTGCACCATGTTGCCGTATTCGATCGAGCGCGCGCCGCAGGAGTTGTTGCCGGCCATGCCGCCGATCGTGGCCTGCGCCGAGGTGGAGACATCGACCGGGAACCAGAGCCCGTGCGGCCTGAGCCACGCGTTCAGCTGATCGAGCACGATGCCGGGCTCGACCGTGACCGTGCGCGCCGCCGCGTCGAACGCGACGATCTTGTTCAGGAATTTGCTGCCGTCGATGACCAGCGCTTCGCCGACCGTCTGCCCGCATTGCGACGTGCCGGCGCCGCGCGGCAGCACCGGAATCCGCTCCTCGCGCGCGATCGCGAGCGCCGCCTTCACATCCTCGTCGCTTTTCGGCACTACGACGCCGATCGGCTCGATCTGATAGATCGAGGCATCGGTGCTGTAGCGCCCGCGCGTGCCGGCATCGAACAGCACCTCGCCTTCGATCGCGCGGCGCAGGCGATCCGCCAGCACGCTATCAATCGGTTTCAAGGCGGATGAAATGTGCACTGCGCCAGCGCTTTGGGGCCTGTTCGGGCCCTAGATTAGTACCATGCTGACCAAGAGCAATCGGTTCGGGCCGTGAGTTCGGGCCTCAGTACCAAGCCTGAATGGGGTGCCCGCGCTTGCCCCAAAAGACGTACCATCGGCCGGCCGAGCGCAGGATCTCAATTTTCTCCCCAAACGAAACGTCTT
>CAYZSG010000325.1:1229-4237 GCA_964481045.1 uncultured Candidatus Odyssella sp.
TCTTCGCCTTGGTCGCCCGGCGAGCGGCTGCAGCCGCGCCCCGCTCCGCGCGGTCGGCGGCGTGCAGCAGCTCCATGCCGTAAGTGATCGCCTCCTCCGGCGGCATGCAATCCGTCCAGGCGGTAACCAGCAGGTCGTTATCGAGGATGTCTTCGCACAGTTGCCGCGAAAACTTGTCTCGTCGAGGCCACCGTAAAGCCCTGCATGCGTATACGCCGGAAGGCCATCGCATTTGCCGCGCAGAACGGCGATGGCATGGAACCCCTTCATCTCGGTCAGCACTTCGGCATCGGTCTTGGTTTTGTCACGACCCGGTTCCGTCAGCGCCCACGCGTCAGCCTCCGGACTCTCGCCGACGCGCGGCGCGCCCAGGTCCTCCCATGGCTGTATCGATACAGCGAAGCGCTTCTCCGCGTCCCTCTCGGATTCTTTCTTACCGTCGTAGAGGCGCTGAATTCGCTTTTGCCATGCGCGTTCGTGTCCGGGCTTAGCGCGTCCGGCGGGAACGAGATCGAGGCCCATATCGTTTCACAACTAAAGAGATAGTGCTCGAATTATTCTGCCACCTCTCGAAGAATAATTTCAAGCGAATTCCTGAAATTCCAGACTCCCGTCAGTGACCTCTGGGCTATTATCCGGGACCTCTGCGTTGGTATCTTGGATGTGATAGGTTAGCGCGTCCTATTTTCGGAGAGTACCGAGTTCCATGACATATACTGGCATCGGCACAGGCGGGCGGCATTTCTTGCAGATTCCGGGGCCGACCAACGTGCCTGACCGCATCCTGCGCGCCATCGATCGTCCGACGATCGATCATCGCGGGCCGGCTTTCGCGACGCTGGGCAAGCGCGTGCTCGCCGGCATGCAGTGGGTATTCGGCTGCAAGGGGCCGGTGTTCATCTATCCTTCCTCGGGCACCGGCGCGTGGGAGGCGGCGCTCGTCAACACGCTTTCGCCCGGCGACCGCGTGCTGATGTACGAGACCGGGCATTTCGCGGCGCTCTGGAAGACCATCGCGGTGAAGCTCGGCCTCGCGCCCGAATTCCTCGCCAGCGACTGGCGGCGCGGCGCGGATGCCTCGCAGATCGAAGCGCGGCTCAAGGGCGACACGGCGCACGCGATCAAGGCCGTGTGCGTCGTGCACAACGAAACCTCGACCGGCTGCGTGTCCGACATCGCCGCCGTGCGCGCGGCGATCGACGCCGCGAAGCACCCCGCGCTGCTCATGGTCGACACGATCTCGTCCCTCGCCTCGATCGACTATCGCCACGACGAATGGGGCGTGGACGTCACCGTCGGCGGCTCGCAGAAGGGATTGATGCTGCCGCCCGGCCTCGCCTTCAACGCCGTGAGCGCGAAGGCGCTCGCCGCGTCGAAACACGCGAAGCTGCCGCGCGCCTATTGGTCATGGGACGAGATGACCGGGCCGAATGCCACCGGCTATTTCCCCTACACGCCCTCGACCAATCTCCTGTTCGGCCTCGCCGAGGCGATTGCGATGCTCGAGGAGATGGGGCTCGAAGCCGTGTTCGCGCGCCATACGCGCCACGCCGAGGCGACGCGGCGCGCGGTGAAGGCCTGGGGCCTGGAGCTGCTCTGCGTCGATCCCGCGGCCTATTCGAGCTCCCTCACCGCCGTGCTGATGCCGGCGGGCCACGACGCCGACGCGTTCCGCAAGACCGTGCTCGAGAGTTTCGACATGTCGCTCGGCAGCGGGCTTTCCAAGGTCGCCGGCAAGGTGTTCCGCATCGGGCACCTCGGCGATTTCAACGACCTCATGCTCGCGGGCACGCTCGCGGGCATCGAGATGGGCCTGGCGCTGGCCGGCGTGCCGCACAAGAAAGGCGGCGTGCAGGCTGCACTCGACTACCTCGCGGGCGCCCGGCAGAGTGCCGAACCGAAGAAAGTGGCCGCGCGCTCCTGAAGCGCGGACCAATCCATCCAACACCGCAACGACGGGAGGAAACGATGAATGCCAAGTGGTTGCTGACCGCCGTGCTGGCCTCGGCGCTGGCTTCGCCGGCGCTCGCCGAGACCGAGCTGAAATTCGGCCATGTCGGCGAGCCGGGCTCGCTGTTCGAGCTTTCGGCGAACGAATTCGCGAAGCGCGTGAACGCCAAGATGGCGGGCAAGGTGAAGGTTTCGGCCTTCGGCTCCTCGCAGCTCGGCAAGGACGAGGACCTCGTCAAGAAGCTGAAGCTCGGCACGGTGGATTTCGCGCTGCCCTCGACGGTGATGTCGAGTGTCGCGCCCGAGTTCGGCCTGTTCGAGATGCCGTATCTCGTCAAGAACCGCGACCACATGATGAAGATCGAGAAGGAGGTCGTGTGGACGTGGATCGGCCCGGCCGCCGAGGCCAAAGGCTATCGCATCCTCGCCGTTTGGGAGAACGGCTTCCGCCACATCACCAACAACAAGAAACCGATCGTGACGCCCGCCGACCTCGCCGGCGTGAAGCTGCGCGTGCCGGGCGGGCAGTGGCGCGTGAAGATGTTCAAGGGCTACGGCGCCAATCCCTCGCCGATGGCCTTCTCGGAAGTGTTCACGGCGCTCAAGACCGGCGTCATGGACGCTCAGGAGAATCCGCTGATCCAGATCTACAGCGCGAAGTTCCAGGAAGTGCAGAAGTATCTCTCGATGACGAGCCACGTCTACACGCCGGCCTATGTCGTCGTCGGCAAGGAGAAGTGGGACAAGATGGACAAGGCCCAGCGCGACCAGATCGAGGCGATCGCGAAGGAGACGCAGGCCTATGTGTACGAGCAGGCCGCGAAGTTCGACGGCGAGCTTCTCGGCAAGCTGAAGTCGGCGGGCATGCAGGTGAACGAGCCGAACCGCGCCGCGTTCATTGAAGCCAGCAAGCCGATCTACGAGGAGTTCTCGAAGGCCGTGCCGCGCGCCAAGGAGATGATCGACAAGGCGCTGGCGCTCGCGTCGGGCAGCTGAGCCGATCGCCGACATCGTGCCGGTGGCGCGACCCCCATCCAACCTTCCCCCGCAAGCGGGGG
>CAYZSG010000326.1:0-4236 GCA_964481045.1 uncultured Candidatus Odyssella sp.
GCATCGAGGGCGAGGGATCGGGCCACAGCCACACGCTCTGCGCCGCCGCCCACTCCGTCTCGCGGATGAACAGCTTGTCGGTCTTCGCCGACTGGCGCCAATCGATCTTGCGGATCGAATCGCCCGCCTCGTAGCGGCGGAACTGCCAGAACGCCTCGCCCATGCCGACGCGCCGGCGCCCGTGCACGCCCTGCTGCACCGTGGCGGCGACACGCTCGGCCGCCACCATCAGCGGCGGCAGCCGCGCGGCGGCGAGCTCGGCTTCCTGGCGGAGATGGACGCGCGATGCGGCGGCTTCGGCCATTCGCGCCCCTACCGCAGCGGCTCGCAAAGCTTCGCGATCACGTCGTCGACGGTGACGCCGTCGGCGCGCGCCGCGAAGTTGAGGGCCATGCGGTGGCGGAGGATCGGCGGCGCCAGCGCGACCACGTCGTCGACCGAAGGCGCGAGCCGCCCTTGCACGACGGCGCGGGCGCGGCAGGCCAGCATCAGCGCCTGGCTGGCGCGCGGACCGGGCGCCCACGCGACATGCTGCTTCACCTCGGCGATCTCGGTCGTTTCCGGGCGCCCGCTGCGCGAGAGCTTCAGGATCGCCTCGACGACGCTTTCGCCGACCGGGATCTGCCGGATCACGCGCTGCGCCGCCGTCAGATCCTCGGCGCTCATCACCTTGACCGCCTTCTCCTCGCCGACGCCGGTGGTGCTCAGCATCATGCGACGCTCGGCGGCGAGATCGGGGTAGCCGACGTTCACCTGGAGCAGGAAGCGGTCGAGCTGGGCTTCGGGCAGAGGATAGGTGCCTTCCTGCTCGAGCGGGTTCTGCGTGGCCAGCACGTGGAACGGCTCGGGCAGCGGATGATACTGCCCGGCGATCGACACGCGCTTTTCCTGCATCGCCTGCAAGAGCGCCGACTGGGTGCGCGGGCTGGCGCGGTTGATCTCGTCGGCCATCAGCAGCTGGCAAAACACCGGGCCGCGGATGAAGCGGAACGAGCGCCGCCCGCTCTCGGCCTCCTCCAGCACCTCGGAGCCGATGATGTCGGCCGGCATGAGGTCGGGCGTGCACTGGATGCGGGCCTCGTCCATGCCGAACACGACGCCGAGCGTCTCGACCAGCTTGGTCTTGGCCAGCCCCGGCACGCCGATCAGCAGCACATGGCCGCCCGACATGAGCGTGATCAGGGTTTGCTCGATGACCTCGTGTTGGCCGAAGATGACCCGGCCGATGCTCGCCTTGGCCTGGTCGAGCGTCCGCCCGAGGGCTTCGACATCGTGGACCAGCTTGTCGGGAGCGTCGCGCATCACGAAATTAGAGATGGTCGCGGGATTGTCTGCGGTCACTTATTGAACTCCAACGGGGCGATGGAACGGAAACGAGACACTTTGCAGGCTGTACCTACGCCCATGCAAGACACGGGCCCGCGAGGCAGCGCGCCTGCCGGCGCCTCGGCGGCAGATCGGCGCATGTTCGAGGATATCTGTGGAGATTTCGGCCTATCCATCCGCCGCGACGGGACCTGGTACTATCGCGGCTCGCCGATCGGGCGTAAGCCGCTGGTGAAGCTGTTCGCCTCGGTGCTGCGCCGCGACGATGCCGGGGACTATTGGCTGATCACTCCGGCGGAAAAAGGGCGCATCGAGGTCGAAGACGTGCCGTTCGTGGCCGTGGAAGCGGACATTGCCGGCGAAGGGCGCGAACAAACCGTGACGCTGCGGACCAATCTTGACGAAATCGTGACTGTGGACCGCGACCACCCGTTAAGGGTGGACAGCGACGCCATGACCGGGGCGCCTGCCCCCTATGTCGCGGTGCGCGACGGGCTGGAGGCCCGCCTGGCCCGGCCAGTGTTCTACGAACTCGTCGAGCGCGGCGAGGAGCGCATCGAGGGCGGGCGGCGCATCCTCGGCATCTGGAGCGGCGGCGAATTCTTCCGCCTCGGCGCGCTGGATGGGCTGGAGGCGGCGCCGTGACCCGCGACCGCGTGACCGCCCGCCTCGCCCGCTCGATGGAGCGGCTCGATGCCCCGATCGACATGGCCTCGGCCATCGCGCGCAAGCTCGAGCGTTTCCGCGGCGACTTCCAGCACGACCCGGCGCTGCCGATCAAGGAAACGCTCAGGCCCGCCGCCGTGCTCGTGCCGCTCGTCGACCGCCCGGACGGCATGGGGGTTCTGCTGACCCTGCGCGACTCCAGCCTGCCGCACCACGCGGGCCAGATCAGCTTTCCGGGCGGCCGCATCGAGGCGCACGACTCCACCGCCGCGGAGACGGCGCTGCGCGAGACCGAGGAGGAGATCGGGCTGCCGCGCCGGCATGTGGAGATCGTCGGCCGGCTCGACGACTACATCACCGGCACCGGCTTCCTCATCGCGCCGATCGTGGGCCTCGTCCGCCCGCCCTACGAGCTGCGGCCCGACCCCTCGGAAGTGGCCGGCGTGTTCGAGGTGCCGCTCGCGTTCTTCCTCGATCCGGCCAATCACAGGCGCGAGAGCCGCGTCTTCAATGGCGTCGAACGCCGCTTTTATGCCATGCCCTATGGCGACAAATACATTTGGGGGGCCACCGCCGCCATGCTGATGAACCTCTACGACCTGCTGCGGGACTGATGCGCGTCGTCATCCAACAGCTTGCGATCTTCCTGCTGCCGATCCTGCTCTATGCCGCCTATCTCTTCTGGCGGCGGCGGCAGGCGCGCATCGCCGGGGACCCCGAACCGCCGTTCGAGCGTAGCCATTGGTATTGGGCCGTCGTCGCGGGATTGGTGCTGACCATCGCCACGTTCTTCGTCATCGAGGCGCTGACCGAGCATTCGCCCAACGTGCCGTTCCGTCCCCCGACCCTGAATCGATGAGCGCCTGAACCGATGAGCGCGATGAAGCCGGTCGAAAAGATCACGCCGCAGCCCTGGATGAACGCGCCCGAAACCCTGGCCGTGATCCAGGCCCTGACCAAGGAAGGCGCCGAGGCGCGCTTCGTGGGCGGCTGCGTGCGCGATGCCGTTCTCAACCGCGCGGTCAAGGACATCGACATCGCGACGCCGCTGGTGCCGGAGGAAGCGACCCGGCTGCTGAAAGCCGGCGGCCTCAAGGTGGTGCCGACCGGCATCAAGCACGGCACCGTCACCGCCGTTTCGGCGCACCGTCCCTACGAGATCACGACCTTGCGCCGCGACGTCGAAACCTATGGCCGCCACGCCAAGGTGGCGTTCACCGACGACTGGCAGGCCGACGCGGCGCGGCGCGACTTCACGATGAACGCGCTCTCATGCCGCCCGACCGGCGAAGTCTACGACTATTTCGGCGGGCTCAAGGACGCGCGCCAGGGCCGCGTGCGCTTCGTCGGCGACGCCGAGGCGCGCATCCGGGAAGACGTGCTGCGCCTGCTCCGCTTTTACCGCTTCCTCGCCCATTACGGCCGCGGCCAGCCCGACGCGGCGGCGCGCGCCGCCTGCCGCGCGATGGCCGATCAACTCCCCACGCTTTCGGCCGAGCGCCTGCGCGACGAGACCCTGAAGCTGCTGACGGCGCATGCGCCGCACGACACGCTCGTGCTGATGCACAACGACAAGGTGCTCGCCGCCTATCTGCCCGAGGCGATCGACATCGCGCGGCTTTCGCGTCTCGTCACGATCGAGCGGCGCTGGGACGAACGCGTGCGTGCCGGCGACCCGGTGCGCCGGCTCGCGATCCTGCTGCGCGATCCCGACGCGGCCGGGCCGGTGGCCGAGCGCCTGCGCTTCTCGAACAAGGACCGCGAGCGGCTCGCCACCCTGCGCGCGACGGTGCCGTTCACGCCGCCGCTCGACGAACGCTCGATCCGTCGCGAATGCTACCGCCTCGGCCCCGAGCTGCTGATCGACCGCGCGCTGCTTCACTGGGCGGTGGACGGCAATCCCGACAACGCCGCGCTGGAGCGCATGCTCGACGCGGCGGAGTCGTGGGAGCCGGTGTCGCTGCCGGTGAAGGGAGACGACGTGCTGGCGCTCGGCGTTCCCACCGGCGAGGCCGTGGGCAGCCTGCTGCGCCTGATCGAAGACTGGTGGATCGAGCGCGACTTCAAGCCGAGCCGCGAGGAAGCGCTTATCCGGCTCAAACAGGTCGTCGGCCCGCGCGCTGCCTAGGCGTTGCGGCGTCGGCGTTAGCGCTGTGCGTGCGTCCATCCTTCGAGGCCCGCCCTAAAGGAGGGCGGGCACCTCAGGATGAGGCTTAATTTACTTGAACAAATATGCCTCATCCT
>CAYZSG010000327.1:0-4178 GCA_964481045.1 uncultured Candidatus Odyssella sp.
ACGCGCGAATCTGGATCCGCATCCGCGAGATCGAGCAGAGCGTCTCGCTGATCGAACAGATCCTCGCCACGATGCCGCCGGGCGAAGTAATGCGCGCGCTGCCGGCCGGCGCCGGCGGCGAGGGTATCGGTTGGGCTGAAGCCTTCCGCGGCGACGTCTTGATCTGGCTGCGCCTCGATCCCGCGGCCCGCATCGCGCGCTGCCATCTCCGCGACGCGTCGTGGTTCCAGTGGCCGCTGCTTGAGGCCGCGATCGAGGGCAACATCGTCGCCGACTTCCCGCTCTGCAACAAATCGTTCAACTGCTCCTATTCGGGCCACGATCTCTGAGCCATGCGCAAAATCCTGTTCCAGAGTCTGCTTAAGGGGCCGGTCACCGAGAAAGGACCGGCGGCCGACGATGCCGAGGTCGCGGCGCTCGCGCAGAAGGTCGATGCCACGGCGCGGCGGCGGCTCGGGCGGAGCCTCGCGATCCGCGAGGTGGATGCCGGAAGTTGCAATGGCTGCGAGCTCGAAATCCACGCGCTCAACAACCCGTTCTACGATCTCGAGCGCTTCGGCTTCAAATTCGTGGCCAGCCCGCGCCATGCCGACGTGCTGATGGTGACCGGGCCGGTGACGCACAACATGCGCGAGGGCCTCGAGCGCACCTACAACGCCACGCCCGATCCGAAATGGGTCGTCGCGGTCGGTGATTGCGCTTGCGACGGCGGGCTGTTCGCGGCCTCCTACGCCTGCGTCGGCGCGGTCGAAAAAGTGGTGCCGGTCGATCTTCGCATCCGCGGCTGCCCGCCTGATCCGGTCGCCCTGCTCAAGGGCCTGCTCGCGCTGCTCGAAAGCCACGGGAAGTCCGCGACGCCATAAGGACGGTCTCCGATCCACCCCTACGAGGGATGGTCTCGCCGCCAACTCCCGACTATTTCAGGCGCTGCACAATTTGCCGGGAGATCGGCCATGTGGCCCGACCGTCGATTGCTCGAACGGCTCGATATCGCGCACCCGATCGTATTGGCGCCGATGGCCGGCGCTTCGACGCCGGAGCTGGTCGCGGCGGTCTCGAATGCCGGCGGCCTGGGCTCGCTCGGCGCCGCGATGATGCAGCCCGAGGCGATCCGTGCCGCGATCCGCGAGATCCGCCGTCAGACGCAGCGCCCGTTCGCGATCAATCTCTTCACCTATGACGCGCCGGCTCCGCCGGCCGAGACGATCGCGCGCATGAAAGAGCGCATCGCCGGCTATGTGAGCGCGCTCGGTCGCGATACGGCGGCGCTGCCGGCGATGCCGCCTTTGCCCGACATGGCGAAGCAGATGGCGGTGGTGCTGGAAGAGGCGCCGCCGGTGTTCAGCTTCACCTTCGGCATGCCGGCGCGGGAGCAGGTCGCGGCACTGCACGCCAAGGGCTGCTTTGTGATCGGCACGGCCACGACGGTCGCGGAGGCAAAGGCGCTGGTCGCGCTGGGCGTCGATGCCGTCACGGCGCAGGGCAGCGAGGCCGGCGGCCATCGCGGCACCTTCGCGGCGCCGGTCGAGGATTCGCTGATCGGCACGATGGCGCTGGTGCCGATGATCGCCGACGCGATCGATCTGCCCGTCATCGCCGCGGGCGGCATCATGGACGGGCGCGGCATCGCCGCCGCATTCATGCTCGGCGCGGCCGGAGCGGCGCTGGGCACCGCATTTCTCGCCTGTCCGGATAACAGCGCCGTAAGCGCCGTCTATCGCGAGACGCTTCTCGGCGGGGGCGGTGCGCCCACTTGGGTCACACGGGCCTACACGGGCCGCCACGCGCGCTTCGTCAAGAACCGCTTCGTCGCCGAGATGGCGGGCGCGGACATTCCCGCCTATCCGCACCAGATTCCGTTGACGGCGCCGCTGCGCGCGATCGGCGGCGAGACGAAGAACGCCGAGATCACGCCGATGCTCGCGGGCCAGGCCTATCCGATGATCCGCGCGATGCCGGCCGGCGAACTCGTGCAGACGCTCGTGCGCGAAACCGGCGATGTGCTCGTTGGAACCAGATCCCGCTAGCCGGTTGTCGTAGCCGCCATGCATTACGCCATTCGCCGTTTGATCTGCGCCGCATTCGTGGCGGCGGCGCTGGCGCCGGGTATGGTGGCCGCGCAATCCCTCGCGACCGATACGCAGGGTCGAATCGATTTCCGCTCGGGGCCGCCGGGCGCCGAGATGGCGGCGATCTGGGGCCACCTTTCACTGCCGCCGGGCGCTGCCCGCATTCCGGCGATGGTGCTCATGCACGGCTCGGGCGGCCTCAATCCGGGCTCGCGCGCGCACTACAGCGAACTGCTGAACCGCCACGGCATCGCCGCGTTCTACGTCGATTCGTTCGCAGGCCGCGGCATCGCGAGCAGCGTGCGCGATCAGGCCGTGCTTTCGATCGGGGACAACACGCGGGACGCGTTCGCGGCGCTGCGCCTGCTGCGCCGCCATCCGCGGATCGATCCCGCACGCATCGGAGTCATGGGCTTTTCGCGCGGCGGCACGGTTTCGTGGAGTTCGGCCATGCGCGACGGCTACGCGCTGTTCCGGCGCGAGGGCCTGAATTTCGCGCTGCACGTGCCATATTATCCGGGCTGCAATTTCGGGCCCTCGGCGCCCACGACCGGCGCGCCGATGCTGTTCCTGCTCGGCGGCGCCGACAATTGGGTGCGCGCCGATCATTGCGTCGATCTCATCGACTCTCTTCGGCGCACTAATCCGCGGATCGCCTACAAGATCTATCCGGGCGCGCATCACGCCTGGGATTCTTCCGCGCCGGACGGCCGGCTGATCGCGATCCGCGATGCGCAGAACGTGACCGGTTGCGAAAGCGTGTTGACCAATCCAGACGGGTCCGGCTTGCTACCGAAAACCGGCCGTCGGCTCAGCCGACAGGAGCGTGGCCGCGTGCTCGCCGGCTGCCGCAAATCTTCGACCGTGAACATCCAGGCCAATCGCGTGATCCGGGCGGAAAGCGATGCCGACCTCATCGTATTTCTTCGGCGGCATTTCGGTCCGTAGAGGCGCCGCTCGATCGTTACCCGAGTTAACGTTGACGTAAACGTAAACTATTGGCATGATACTGCGCGCCGGTCCCGAATGGGGCCGCCGTGTTATTCTCGACACGAGGCGCCGCGGCGCCGGAGAACGGGGCCGGCCGGGTCCCGCAGGGGAGCGAGACGATGCCCGACGACACTAGGACCGCGACCGAAGCCCGCAAGCCGCACGGTCCTGCGCATAAGAGCTACGAGCCCAAGCACCGCCTGCGCTTCGTGACGGCGGCGGCGCTGTTCGACGGGCACGACGCCTCGATCAACATCATGCGCCGCATCCTGCAGGCCGGGGGCGCCGAAGTGATCCATCTCGGGCACAACCGCTCGGTCGACGAGATCGTCAACGCCGCGATCCAGGAAGACGCGCACGGCATCGCCGTGTCGTCGTACCAGGGCGGGCACGTCGAGTATTTCAAGTACATGGTCGACCTGCTGCGCGAGCGCGGCGCCGGGCACATCAAGGTGTTCGGCGGCGGCGGCGGCACGATCGTGCCCGAGGAAATCCGCGAGCTGCACGACTACGGCGTATCGCGAATCTATTCGCCGCACGACGGCCAGGCGCTCGGCCTGCAGGGCATGATCGCCGACATGCTGGAGCGTGCGGACGCGGACATCGCGACGGGTCCCGCGCCGGACATCGCATCGCTGTCTCCCACGAAGAAACGCGAACTCGCCCGGCTCATTTCGCTGGTGGAGGCGGGACGCCTCGACGGAAAGGCCGAAAGCGCACTCAAGGCCAAGGCCGCGCAATCGAAGGCGCCGGTCATCGGCATCACCGGCACGGGCGGCGCCGGCAAGTCCTCGCTCACCGACGAGCTCGTGCGCCGCTTCCGGCTCGATCAGCCGGAACTCTCGGTCGCCATCGTCGCGGTCGATCCCTCGCGGCGGAAATCGGGCGGCGCGCTGCTCGGCGACCGCATCCGGATGAACGCGATCGACCACGCCAAGATCTACATGCGCTCGCTCGGCACGCGCGGCTCGGGCTCGGAGATCTCCGAGGCGCTGCCCGGCGCCATCGCCGCGGTGAAGGCCGCCGGCTACGACGTCGTCATCGTCGAGACCTCGGGCATCGGGCAGGGCGACACCGGCATCGTGCCGCTGGTCGACGTCTCGATGTACGTGATGACGC
>CAYZSG010000328.1:0-4175 GCA_964481045.1 uncultured Candidatus Odyssella sp.
CGCATCAACATGATGGAGAACGTGCTCGACGTGCCCTCGCAGGAGATCATCACCAAGGACAATGCGATGGTGCAGGTCGACGGCGTCCTCTTCTTCCAGGTGCTCGACGCCGCGAGCTCGGCCTACGAGGTTTCGAACCTCGAGCGCGCCGTGCTCAATCTCACCATGACCAACATCCGCACGGTCATGGGCTCGATGGACCTCGACGAGCTGCTCTCGCAGCGCGACACGATCAACGCGCGCCTGCTGAAAGTCGTCGATCAGGCGACCGAGCCCTGGGGCGTCAAGATCACCCGCATCGAGATCAAGGACATCCAGCCGCCGCAGGACCTCGTCGATTCGATGGCCCGCCAGATGAAGGCGGAGCGCGACAAGCGCGCCGCGATCCTCGAGGCCGAGGGCTTCCGCGAAGCGGCGATCCGCAAGGCCGAGGGCGAGAAGCAGTCGAACATCCTCGAGGCCGAGGGCCGGCGCGAGGCCGCGTTCCGCGACGCCGAGGCGCGCGAGCGCCTCGCCCAGGCCGAAGCGAACGCGACGCGCGTGGTTTCGGAAGCCATTGCCGGCGGCAGCGTGCAGGCGATCAACTACTTCGTGGCCACGAAGTATGTCGACGCGCTCGGCAAGTTCGCCTCGGCGCCGAACCAGAAGATCCTGTTCATGCCGCTCGAGGCCTCGAGCGTCATCGGCGCCCTGGGCGGCATCACCGAGATCGCCAAGGAGGCTTTCGGCAAGGACAGCGCCGGCAGCGTTCCCCGCGCACGAGGCTGAGGCACCTTCATGTTCCAGATCGAGTTCTGGCACTGGATGGCGCTCGGCGTGGCGCTGGCGGCGATCGAGACCGTCGTGCCAGGCGCGTTCTTTCTCTGGCTCGGCATCGCCGCGATCGTCACCGGCGTCTTCAAGCTGGTCATCCCGGGCATGGGCTGGGAGGGCCAGGCGATCGTCTTCGGCGTCTGCGCCGTCGTATCGACCGTCATCTGGATCATGCTCTGGCGCCGCCGCCCGATCGACACCGACAAGCCCGATCTCAACGAGCGCGGCGAGCGCATGATCGGCCGCCAGCTCACGATCGAGGAGCCGCTCGTCAACGGCGAGGGCACCGCCAAGGTCGGCGACACGATGTGGCGCATCCGCGGGCCGGATTTCGTGCGCGGCACGCGCGTCAAGGTCGTCGACGTCCAGGGCACGGTGCTCATCGTCGACAAGGCGTGAACGATGCCGGATAGCGGGCGTTCTCCGGCGAGCACGGCCAAGATGATCGGGGAATACGTCGTTCCCGCCGCGCTCGGCCCCGACCGCATGCCGGCGCGGCGCGCGTTCGGGCCCGACCAATCGCGGCCGTTCGATCCGTTCCTGACGCTGACGCATTTCGGTCCGCGCGAGCTGCACGAAACGGAGTGGGGCTTCGGCCCCCACCCGCACAAGGGCTTCGAGACAATCACCTACATGCTCGAAGGCGGCATCGAGCATCGCGATTCGACCGGTGGCCACGCCGTACTCGGCCCCGGCGACGTGCAATGGATGACGGCCGGCGGCGGAATCATCCATTCCGAAGAGCCGCCCGCCGCGCTGCGCAAGCATGGCGGTGTCGTGCACGGCTTCCAGATCTGGCTCAACCTGCCCGCCGCGCTGAAAGACGCGCGGCCCGGCTTCTCCGTGCTGCGCGGCGCCGAGATTCCGCGCGCAGCGCCGGCGCCCGGAGTCGTCGTGCGCGTGATCGGCGGAGCCTGCGGCGCGGCCGAAAGCCCGGTGCGCCTGCATTCGCCGCTGTTCCTCTGGCACGTTACCTTGGCGCCAGGTGCGGCCTGGACCTTCGCCAAGCCCGACGGCTGGAGCGCAATGAGCTACGCCTTCGCCGACCCCACACGCGCGCACGTGACGGTCTTCGACCGCGCCGGCGAAGCGGTGACACTCGCGAATGATGGCGCCGTTCCGCTCGACGCGATCGTGATGGGCGGCCAGCCCTTCGACGAGCCGATCGCGAGCTACGGCCCGTTCGTGATGACGTCGCGCGAGGAGATCGTGGCCGCGATCCGCGATTACCAGTCCGGCCGCATGGGAAGCCTGCCCGAATGAAGGCGCAAGCCGCCGCCCTCGCCCTGCTCGCGCTGGCCGCGGTTCCGGCGCAGGCGCAGATCGCCGGCAACCAGCTTCGCTGCGTCGTGCACGACTCGCCCGAAGCGGGCCGGCTCGCCACCTGCACCGGCCGCGTGAGCCTGAAGCAGACCGAATGGACGTTCGTGCTGGTCGGCCACGCGCCCAACATCGTCACGCGCATCGAGATCTACCAGATCGGCCGCGACGCGCCGCGCCAGGTGATCGGCGGCCTCGATCTGCGCCCCGCCCTCGTGCGCGGCGACGGGCGCGATCCGGGCCGCGTCGATTTCGTGCTGCAGGACGTGAACTTCGACCGCAGCGCCGATCTTCGCATCGCCGTGAGCCCGGGCGGCGAGGACGGCGTCGCCTATCGCTGGTTCCTGTTCGACGCGGACGCGGAGCAGTTCGCGCCGACCGGCCTGCTCGACGCGATCCGCAGCCCCGTCATCAACGCGACGCGCAAGCTGATCCTGGGCGCCTTCAAGGACGAGCGCGGGCGCACCGGCCGCGTCTCGTTCAAGTGGCGCGACGGCACGCTCGAGCCGGTGGGCGCGCTGGCCGAGGAGCGCACCGAGGACGGCCGCTGCCTTGCCGCGCACTACATCGTCCGCGACGGCAAATTCGAGAAAATCCGCGAGAGCGAGTGCAGGCCCGGCGCCGTGCCGTCGGGCGAGTAGCCTGAAGCGAGACGGTTCGAGGCCGCGGCGCCGTTGCTGCGGCAGCGCCTCGCAAACAAGGCGTTTCCGCAACCCGAGCGATTCCCGGCTCTACGCGGGAGACGCCTCGGCACCCGCGGGTGCCGGCGCTTCCTTGCGCTTCTTCGCGCGCACGCGGCGGCGGAACGTGATGTTCACGCGGCGCGAGCGCAGCACGTAGGCGATCGCGAGCAGGTGCAGCGGCACGGCCGCGGCGACTCCGCGGAAGACCGCGCCGTGCGTGACGTAGGCGAAGGCGAGGCCGAACAGGCCGAGATAGATGATGTAGAACATCGAGTAGGCCACGAACGCGGTCGGAAACGCGCGGCTGCGCGCGAGCATCAGGATGAGGATCAGCGCCGCCCACAGCGCCATCAGCGAGCGCAGGCCCGCCATGATCCACGCCGAGAGGCCGCCGTGATCGGTCGTCGCCCAGAAATCGAGAAGCTCGACGAACCCCATCGCGAGCCCGATCGAGACGAAGATCGCGAGGAGCACGAGCCAGCCGCCGATGCCATAGAGCGGATGCTGCCGTGCCTGTGCGCGCGACAGCTTGATCCAGCCATGCGCGTCGGGCGCCGCTTGCTCCGCCGGCGGCGCGCGGCCGAGGCTCGGCGCCTGGCGCTCGTCCGCCCCCGCCGCGCCCGGATCGGGGCCGGGCGGCGGAGCATCGCGCCCATGGGCGTCTGCCATCAGATCCGCGATCGCCGTGCGCCGCGCCTCGTGCGAGATCGTGAACGACGGCTCGCGCGGTTCTTCGACCGGCGCGGCGTCGGGCTGCGGCGCGCGCGGCGCGTCGGTGTCCCGCCCGGGCACGACGAGCGGCGGCGGCCCGCTGCGCTTCGCGCGCGAATGCCGCGCCCAGAACGGCTCTTTCTTTTCGTTGTCGCCCAAGTCCGGGCTCAGGCCGCCTTCGGCTTGGGCGGCGGCGGCTCTTTCTTCTCCACCGTGCCGCCGGCCTTGACCCACGCGCCGAAGCCGCCGGCCATGTGCGCCACCGGCGCAAGGCCCATGTCGTGCACGGTCTTGGCCGCGAGCGCCGAGCGCAGCCCGCCCGCGCAGAAGAAGACGAATTTCTTGCCCGAGGCGAACAGATCCTTGTGGTACGGGCTCTCGGGATCGACCCAGAATTCCAGCATGCCGCGCGGCGCGTGGAACGCGCCCGGTATGCCGCCGTCGCGCCACAGCTCGCGGATGTCACGGATGTCGACGAGCTGGACGTTCGGATCGTCCGCCACGGCCTTCACCTGATCGACGCTCATCGTCTGGATCGCCGCTTCGGCTTCGGCTACCAGCGCCTTGATACCCTTCGTGATCTTCATGGCCGCGCACCCACCCGTTTCAGACGGGCCGCATCATGCGCGGCGCGCCCCGCCGGTCAAG
>CAYZSG010000329.1:0-4138 GCA_964481045.1 uncultured Candidatus Odyssella sp.
CGGTTTCGGGGCCGCCGGCTTCGGGGCCGCCGGACGCGGCGGCGCGGGCTGCGGGGCTTTGGGCGCGGCCGGGACCGGCGGCGGCTCGTGCGCCGTGGCGGGGCGCGCCTGCACCATCGTCTTGTCCTGATCGCGCAGCAGGTCCGCCGGAGTCGTCTCGACCTCGCCGAAGCGGATGCGCGTGTCGTGCCGGACCTCGGCCTCCTGCACGTCGGTCCATTCTGTGCCGCTCAGCATCTGCGTGCCCGAGCTGCTGCCGAGGTCTTTCAGCCGGAAGCGGCCGGCGCCGAGCTCCTCGATCTCGGCATGATTGCGCGACACCGATTTGTCGCCGAGGACGACGTGATTGCCCTCGGCGCGGCCGATTTTGTAGATCGCCATTGATCGTCCCTTGGTCCCCGATTGTCTTGTCCGTCCGCGCCGACGCGCGGCACGCATATCCGTGTGTGGCACGCTACCGTTCGTGCCGCCCGCTGAGCAATATCACGAAGGTGTCCGCGGCGCCGCATGGGCATGCGCCGGCGCGCCCCGGCCCGGGCATACGGCGTGCTTGCAACGGATTCTTAGCCATCTGGTGCGGGCGGAGGGACTTGAACCCCCACGACTTTCGTCACTGGAACCTAAATCCAGCGCGTCTACCAATTTCGCCACGCCCGCACGGCGCGAAATATTTCGAATTGTTTCTATTAGGGACCGCGCCGATGGCGCGCAAGGCCCGCACTTGCGGGTGAATCCGGCCGGAAATTCGGATATGATGCGTATGCGCGGACGACTTGCCGCCGCGCGACAACCCCGCAAATGGAGCCCCCATGCGTATCATCCTCCAGCTTGCTTTCGCTCTCTCCGTGCTGTGGTCCGTGTCGGCGTGCACGCACGCGCTGAACGAGACCGGCGTCATGATGGATCAGTCGCGCAAGTCGATGATCGGGCGCTAACCTTCGGCGTCCGATCGGCTCGTTTTCGAAGTGGCGGCTTCCGTGCGAACAGCGCGGGAGCCGTTCGCTTTCGGGAAGTTCCCCACCGGCCAATGCGCGAGGCAAAGGCCGAGCACGACGCAGACCATGCCCGCCAGCAGAAGCAACGTCAGGCTTTCGCCGAGCAGCAGCGCGCCGAGGGCGGCGGCCGTGATCGGACTCAGCGCGAGAAAGACCGTCACCTTCGTCGCCGTCGTCCGCTCGAGCGCCCAGAGCCAGAGGTAGAAGAACACGCCGCTGCTGACGCCGATGAAGATCACGGCGATCCAGCCGCCCAGGCTGAAGCGCGGCCAGGCTGCATAGAAGCCCTCGCCCGCCGCCAGCAGCGCGAGAAATCCCACCGAGGCCAGCATCGCGACGGCACCCACCGGCAAGGCCGGATAGCGCCGGAGATACGGTCGATAAAGAACGCTGCTCAGCGCGCCGCAGAACGCGCTGAAGAACACAGCAAGCTCGCCGATCCACGCATCCGGCGCGCCGCCGCGCTCGAGCGCGCGGTCGCCGAGTGCCACGCCGACGCCGGCCACCGTGAGCAGCACGCCCGCCGTCTTCGCGATCGTGAGCCGCTCGTGCCCGAGCGCCGCCGCCAGCAGCATCGTGATCAGCGGGAAGGTCGCGAAGATCAGCGCGGCGCGCGCGGCGGGTATGTATTGCAGGCCGAAATTCAGCACGGCCACGACGCCGCCGAACTGGACGATGCCGATCAGCGCGATGGGGAGAAGATCGCGCCGGGCGATGCGCGCCGCCTTGCCGGCAATCAGCACGAACGGCAGCAGGCAGAGGAAACCCACGATGTAGCGCAGCAGCGCCAGCGAGATCGGCCCGGATTCGTCGACGACGAAGCGCGTGGCCACCAGCGCGGCTCCCACCTGCACGCCGGTGGAGGCCGCGGCCAGCATCGGCAGCGCGCCCCCGCCGGACGGGGTCGAAGCCTTCACAGCGCGCGCTCCCAGAACTGGCCGACGAGATTCTTGCCGAAGCTCTTGTGGCGCTCCTCCTTCACGAGGCGGAAGCCGCGGCTTTCGTAGATGCGCCGCGCGGCGTGCAGGATGTCGTTGGTCCAGAGGATGATCTTGCGATAGCCGGCGCGGCGCGCGAACGCGATGCATTCGTCGACGAGCCGGTGCCCGATGCCGAGGCCACGCGCCTTGGGCTCGACGATCAGCAGGCGCAGCTGCGCGACCGCCGGCGATTTCTTGACGAGGAAGACGGAGCCGACGTTCTCGCCGTCTTTCTCGGCGATCCAGCAGCGCTCGCGCTTCGGATCGAAGCGGCGCAGGAAACGCGCGGCGATCTCGGCGACCAGCGCCTCGAACGTCTCGTCCCATCCGAATTCCTCGGCGTAGAGCGCGCCGTGGCGGCCGACCACCCAGCCGATGTCGCCGGGCTGGTGCAGGCGGATGAGAAAGGGCGTCTTGGATTCAGGGACGGCCGCGAGCAGGCCTTCGATCGCGTGCATCGCGCCGACAAGGCGACTCTGCCCCTCGGCCGGCAACGTGCCGAGCCACTCGGCGATCTCGTGGCGCGAGCGCGCGTTGATCCCGGCAAACGCCGACTTGCCCTTGTCGGTGAGCGCGAGGCGGACCACGCGCCGGTCCTCGGCCGCGCGCCGGCAGGTCACGATGCGCTGGCGGCCGAAGCGCGACAGGATGCGGCTCAGATAGCCGGGATCGAGGCCGAGGTCTCGCGCGAGCTCGCGCGCCGTCGTCGTCTCGCGCGCGCCGAGCTCGTAGAGCACGCGCGCCTCGGCCACCGAATAAGGCTTGCCGAGATAGGCCTGGCGCAGCACGCCGATCTTCTGCGTGTAGAAGCGGTTGAACCGCCGCACGGCGGTCACGCGCTGGTCGAAATTCGCCTCGGTCACGTTCGCCCCTTCGCCGTCAATACGATGACAGCGTCAACGAACTCCTTGATTTTGTCAATTATCCGCGAATGCCGCACTGGCGCGGCGGAGTCCGCGCCGGACCCGATGCCAGTGCCGTCCGGTGCGTGGCGCCTACGCCGTTTCGGTGGGCACGCCCGCGTCCGACAGTTCCTTGAAGCCGCCGAGGTTGAACACGGAGCGGTAGCCCATATCCTTCATCACCTTGCCGGCCAGCGCCGAGCGGCCACCCGAGGCGCAATAGAGCAGCACGGTCTTGTCCTTGGCCAGGGCGGGGTTGTGCATCGGGCTTTCGGGATCCGCCGCGAATTCCAGCAGGCCGCGCGAGATGTGCAGCGCGCCCTTGAGCTTGCCGCTTTTCGCCACTTCCGTACCGTCGCGCACGTCGATCACGACGGCGCCGCCCTCGGCGAGCTTCGCCTTGGCCTGCTCGGGCGTGAGCCTCGGCACCGCCTGATTGGCCGCCGCCATCATTTCCTTCACCGTCGCTGCCATGTCCGTTCTCCTTTGCCGTCGCCGAGGGGTTCCCCGCGAGGCATGGCGGGATTACGCACAAGAGTAAAGGCTGGCGGCTTACTGCTGCGGCGGCGGCTCCTTGCGGTAATCGATGTTGTCGCAGTTGCGGCGGCGGGCAGAGGCGCAGTCGGAATAGCGCGCGCTATCCGACATCTCGCCGACCAGCCAGATGCCGAGCGCGATGACCACGGCGACCGCGATCGCGCCGCCGATCGTGCCGGCGAGGCTGCCCTCGCCGCCTTCGCCGCCCTCGGGCTTCTCGCTCATCGGAGCGTCACGCGGCGGCGACCGGCCGCGGCTCGGCGCGCGCGGGACCGGATTCCGCTCCGCCGTCGAACAGATTATCCCAGTAGCGATCGAGGTGCAGGCGCGCTTCGGCGAGCGGCACTGCGCGCCAGGCTTGCCCCTCACGCTCGGCCAGGCCGAACCGCGCCAGCTTGCGCAGCGAGTCCTCGACCTCGAAATCGAGCGTGCATTGCCATTTGTCGCGGAACCAGGTCTCGATGCGGCGGTCGAGCTCGGCCGCGGCGACCGGCGCCTTCGCGGCATGAAGGAAGTAGTAGCCGATGATCGCCTCCTTGCACTCTTCCTCCTCCGCGGCGTCGATCAGGCCGTGGAACACGCCGGCATTCGTGTCGAGTTTCTTGAAGTAGAGGCTGTCCGCCAGCGTCTTGAGGAACAGGATCTTGCGATTGCGGAAATTGCTGAACTGGCGCCAGAGATAGCCGCCGATCGCGAACGCGCCGGCGGCGAGGCCGAGCAGCGC
>CAYZSG010000330.1:0-4114 GCA_964481045.1 uncultured Candidatus Odyssella sp.
GGTGCAGAAGGCTTTGTCACCGGCGCCGGTGAACACGACCGCATTCACGTCGCGGGCGTTCGAGGCGGCGCGGAAGGCGTGGATCACGCCCTTGGCCATCACGGTGGTGTAGGAATTGAACTGGCTCTGGTTGTCGAGGATGATCCAGGCGTTGTAGAGCCCGGGCACCAGCGCCCCGTTCGGCAGCTTGGCGGGCCGCTTCTCGTAGCGCACGCCGGGCGCCGCGTAGTTGGCGACGAGATCGTGGTCCTTGAGTTCGATCGGCTCGGCGCGGAGAGCGGGTTCGGCGTTCATCGGCGTACTCCTCGAAAGATCAGGCGGGGACGAGCACAGCGCGGCGCGAGAGCTCGTGGCGGTGCGCCGCCGCGAAGACGTCGTTGATTTGTTGCAGCGGGTGCTTCTCGACGAACGGCTTGAGATCGATCTTGCCGTCGAGCACCAAGTCGAGCGCGCCCGGATAGAGTTCCGGCGGGCAGCCCCAATTACCGAGCGCCCGCGCATCGAACGCCATCAGGTTCGAGAGGCGAACCTCGACACGGTCCATCGTGAAGCCGACGACCGAAAGCGTGGAGCCATGCGTCAGAAGGCCGAAGGCCGTCGTCTGCCCGGCGCCTGTGCCCGAGCATTCGAAAATGAACCACTCGGTCTGAGGCAGGTTCTTTTCCTTGGCGAAGGCCTGCACCGCCGCGCGCAGCGCCTTTTGGTCGTGGGCGCGCGCGTTGAGCGCGAGCGCTGCCACCTTGCCCATCGCCGCGAGCTTGGCGTCGTCGACGTCGATCACCACCACCGTGGCGCCCATCGCCTTGGCGACTTGCGCAGCGTAGCCGCCGACGCCGCCGATGCCGACGACGATAGCGAGGCTGCCGGGCCAGATGCCGGCGCGCGTCGCCGCCTGATAGGGCGTCGTGACCGCATCGGCAATGACGGCGAGTTCGGCCAGTTCGAGACCCGCCTTGGCGAGGCGGCCTTCATCGACCGGGCAGAGGCCGCGCGCCGGCACGACGACGTGGCTGGCGAAGCCACCATGAATGTCGTTCCCCGGCATGCGTTGCTTCCGGCAGATCATCGGCTTGCCGCGCTTGCAGTGATCGCATTCGCCGCAAGGCATCACCGAGGGCACGACCACCGCCTTGCCGAGCCACGATTCGGCGCCGGGGGCGACGGCGACGACGCGGCCGGCGATTTCGTGGCCGAGCGCCAGCGGCAGCGGGTGATTGGTGCGGACGCCGTCGTAGTAGTAGCCGAGGTCGGTGTGGCAAAGCCCGCAGCCGGCGATCTCAACGGTGACCTCGCCGGGCGCGCCCGGCGCCGCGTCGAAGGCCGCGCGCACCAGCGGCGCCTTCACTGCGGTCATGAGCCAGCGATGAGCTGCGATCGCCATAGGCCGTTCCTCCTCGGCTTGCTGGGCCTTCGTGCCGCACCCCGTTTTTCTTGACGGCCCCGTATTTCTGTAATTAGGTACTTCAATGCGCATTTAGCGGTCAAGCCTGTTCGGTATGCCGCGATGTCGCAGGGCTGCCGCAGGCAAGCGCAATGAGGACGGGGACGGAACGCCATGACCCAGGCCAGCGCCGCGCTCCAATCGCTCTCCTTCGCCGTTGTGGGCTCGGGCGGGGCCGGCGTCATGACCGCGGGCCACATGCTGCTCGACGCCGCGGCGCGCGCGGGCCTCTACGGCCTGATGAGCCGCTCGTCGGGCCCGCAGATCCGCGGCGGCGAGGCCGCGGCACTGCTGCGGCTCGCGGCGGCGCCGGTGGAATCACACGGCGACCGCTTCGACGTGCTGCTCGCGGTCGATTGGCAGAACGCGCACCGCTTCGCCGCCGAGATCCCCATCGACGCGCGGAGCCTCGTGATCGGCGACCCCGGCGAAGGCTCCGTGCCCGAGGCTTTCGCCGGCGCGGGAGCGCGCGTCGTCTCGATCCCGATGAAGGCTATCGCCAAGAGAATACCCGGCGGGCGGCCGAACATGGTGGCGCTCGGCGTGCTCGGCGCATTGGCCGGTCTCGATGCCGATGCGGTTGCGCGCGCCGTCGAGGCGACGCTGCAGAAAGGCGGCGATGCCTTGAAGGCGAGCCTCACCGCGATGCACGCCGGCATGGCGGCCGTGGCCGAGACCGGAGTTTCCCAGCCGCGGATCGCCGCCAAGCGAAGCAACGGCTGCTGGGCAATCAGCGGCAATGAGGCCGCCGGGCTCGGCGCCGTGCGTGGCGGCATCCGCTTCGTCGCCGCCTATCCGATCACGCCCGCCACCGAAATCCTCGAGTGGCTCTCCTCGGCGCTGCCGCGCGTCGGTGGCACTTTGGTGCAAGCCGAGGACGAGTTGGCCTCGATCAACATGGCGATCGGCGCTTCCTATGGCGGCGTGCCGTCGCTGACCGCGACCTCCGGCCCCGGCCTTTCGCTAATGACCGAGGCGATGGGCCTCGCCGTGACGGCGGAGATTCCCATCGTCGTCATCGACGTCATGCGCGGCGGCCCCTCGACCGGCATTCCGACGAAATCGGAGCAGGCGGACCTCAACATCGCGCTTTACGGCCTGCACGGGGATGCGCCGCACATCGTCGTCGCCCCGAACTCCGTGGCGGATTGCCTGCTGACGACGCAATGGGCCGTGCACTTGGCGGAGACGCTGCAAGTACCGGCCGTGGTGCTGCCGGACCAGTCGATGGGTCAGAGCCGCGTCGTGCTCGATCGCCCAGCCGACGTCCGGTTCGCAACAAAGCGGCTCGCAGCCGAAGCCGCACCTACGAATTACCGGCGCTATGCGCTCACGCCGAGCGGCATTTCGCCGATGGCCATCCCCGGCACACGCGGCGCCATGTACACCGCCGACGGGCTCGAGCACAGCGAGCGCGGCACGCCCTCGAGCCAGGCCAGCGATCATCTGGCGCAGCTCGACAAGCGCGCGAAGAAACTGGACCACGCCGACTACAGCCGTTACTGGGCCGAAATCGAGGGCGGCGGCGACGTCGCCATCGTCACCTGGGGCTCGTGTACGGCGCCGGTGCGCGAGGCGATCGAGCGCGCGCGGGCCGATGGCATCGCAACGCGCCTCGTCTCCCTCCGCCTCTTGGCGCCCACGCAGCCGGCGCGGCTGGCTGAAGCGCTTGCGGGCGTGCACCGCATCCTCGTCGTCGAGCAGACGCATTCGGGTCAGTTCTATCGCTATCTGCGCTCGGCCTACGACCTGCCGTGCGAGACGCGCGTGTTCCATCGCGCCGGCCCGCTGCCAATGCGGCCCGGCGAGATTCACAGCAAGATCGTGAAGGAGCTGGCGGCATGAACATCGCCATCGCGCCCACGCCGTTCTCGGGCAACGATTACAAGTCCGACTACAAGCCGGTCTGGTGTCCCGGCTGCGGCGACTACTCGGTGCTGCTCGCATTCACCAAGGCGATGGCGCAGCTCCAGCGCCCGCCGGAAGAGATCGCGGTAATCTCCGGCATCGGCTGCTCATCGCGCATCCCCGCCTACACGAATTGCTACGGTTTTCACGGCGTGCACGGCCGTGCGCTGCCGGTCGGCACCGGGTTAAAGGTGGCGCGGCCCGAGCTCACCGTGATCGTGGCAGGCGGCGACGGCGACGGCTTCTCGATCGGCGGCAATCATTTCCTCCACGCCTGCCGCCGCAATATCGACCTCACCTATATCGTGATGGACAACCGCGTCTACGGCATGACCAAGGGCCAGCCCTCGCCCACGACCGAGCCTGATTGGGACAGCGCGCTGGCGCCTGGCGGCACCGGATTGCGCCCGTTCCATCCGCTCGTGATCGCGCTGGCGTCGGGCGCCAATTTCGTGGCGCGCGGCTTCTCCGGCGATCCCAATGGCTGCGCCGATCTCATCGTGCAGGCCATCCGGCACCCCGGCTTCTCGTTCGTCGAGATCCTGAGCCCTTGCGTCACCTTCCGGCCGGATCAGCGCGAGTGGAGCAAGATGGTACACGCGGCCCCGGTCAACCCGACCGACGACCCTGCGCGCGCCGCGCGCCGGATCATGACCGACGACGGCTTCAACACCGGCGTGCTCTACGCCGGCAACCGCGCGCCGTGCCGGCCGCAGACGGCGCCGGCGGCCGGCCTCGACGCGCTCGAAGCGGAGTTCGCGATAT
>CAYZSG010000331.1:0-4110 GCA_964481045.1 uncultured Candidatus Odyssella sp.
CAAGGATCGCGTCGACGACGCGATGCACGCGACCCGCGCCGCGGTCGAGGAAGGCATCGTTCCGGGCGGCGGCGTGGCGCTGCTGCGCGCGATCAAGTCGCTCGACAAGCTGAAGCCCGACAACGACGATCAGCGCGTGGGCGTCGACATCGTCCGCCGCGCCCTCGCGTGGCCGGCGAAGCAGATCGCCCAGAACGCGGGCGCCGACGGCTCGGTCGTGGTCGGCAAGATCCTCGAGACGAGCGACTACAACTACGGCTACGACGCGCAGGAGAACAGCTACAAGGATCTCCTGAAGGCCGGCATCATCGACCCGACCAAGGTCGTGCGTTGCGCCCTCCAGGACGCCGCGTCGGTGGCCAGCCTGCTCATCACCACCGAGGCGATGGTGGCCGAGAAGCCGGAGAAGAAGGCCCCCGCCGGCATGCCGCCGGGCGGCGACATGGGCGGCATGGGCGGGATGGATTTCTAGTCCACGCCCGATCCGCTACGGACCGAAAGGGCCGCGTCTCGCAAGAGACGCGGCCCTTTTTCTTTGCGCGGCCTGTGATACCTGCGGGTCATGCGTTCGGCCCCACGCACGTTGGAACACGCGCGGGCATCATACCTTGGTCTGACTTTCCTGCCGCCGAATGCGGCCTAGCTCTTGCGGCAGGACGGACCGGCGCGCGCTTCGGAAACGCGCTGGTGCGGGCCGAAACGGGCACGGAGCGGCACACATGACCGAACGGTTTCTCGAGGATTTCGCCGTGGGACAGACCTACGGCTCCGGCCGCCTCCACGTCGACGAGGCGCGGGTGAAATCTTTCGCCGCGGAGTTCGATCCGCAGCCTTTCCATCTCGACGACGCTGCGGCGCGGACATCGGTGTTTCGCGGCCTGGCGGCGAGCGGCTGGCACACCGCCGCGATGACGATGCGGCTGCTCGTCGACGGCGATCTCAGGCCCGCGGGCGGCATCGTCGGCCTCGGCTTCGACGAGTTCCGCTGGCCCGCGCCCGTGCGCCCGGGCGACGAGCTGCGCGTCGAGAGCGAGATCCTCGACGTGCGCGCCTCCAAGTCGCGGCCCCAGGAAGGCGTCATCAAGGTGCGGAACACGACGTTCAACCAGCGCGGCGAAGCCGTGCAGATCCAGACCGGCAATCTCCTCGTCCGCCGCCGCGCTGCCTGATTCCCGCGCCGGGCGGGCTGCTATCCCGGAAACCAGCGTATAGCCCGCGTCATACCTTCGTCTGACTGATCGGGCCGCGCGGCCGCAGTACCATCGCTTCAACGAATGGCCGCGGCCTCGCGACGCCGCCCAACGAGGGAGTTTCCGATGTCTGCGCTGCTGGAAAAGCACACCGCCCTCACCACGCCCACGCGGTTCGCCGAGGTGAACGGCCGCACGCTGGCCTATCGCCTGATCGGCAGCGGGCCGCCGCTGATCCTGTGCGTGCGCCTGCGCGGCGTTCTGGATGTGTGGGACCCCGCCTTCCTCGACGCGCTGGCGCGGCACTTCACCGTCGTCACCTTCGACTACAGCGGGCTCGGCCGCTCGACCGGCCGCGCCTCCTACGACCGCAAGGCGCTCGCGCGCGACGCGAAGGACCTCGCCGACGCGCTCGGCTTCGACAAGGTCGTCATCGGCGGCTGGTCGTTGGGCGGCATGGCGGCGCAGGTCTTCGCCACGCTGTTCCCGGAGCGCACGAGCCACGCGATCCTGATCGGCACGACGCCGCCGGGTCCGCAGCCGCACGGACCGGAGCCGTTGTTCTTCCAGACCGCGCTCAAATTCGAGAACACGCTCGAGGACGAATACATCCTGTTCTTCGAGCCGGCGTCGCCCGCAAGCCGCGCGGCGGGCAAGGCCTCGCACGAGCGCATCGCCGCGCGCACGGCCGACCGCAGCCCGGTCGTTCCCGAGGCGGTGTTCCTGAAGCTATTGGCGGAGACGCGCAACCCCGATGCGCTGTTCGCCGACGACGCCGGCTATGCCGATTTCCTCGCCGCGGGGCCGTTCCCGATCCTGGCGCTCAACGGCGACCACGACATCGTGTTCCCGGTCGAGAACTGGTACGCGCTGAACCGCAAATGGAAATCGCTGCACGTCGCCACGTTCCCGCAATCCGGGCACGGGCCGCAGCACCAATACCCCGCGCACAGCGCCGAGCTGATCGCGAGCTTCGTGCGCGCCACGGCCTAGGCGCCGCCGCCGAATTCGGAATCCAGGAGGGAAGCACCATGCCGACGATCAAGACCAAGGACGGCACCGAGATCTACTACAAGGATTGGGGAACCGGGCAGCCGGTCGTCTTCAGCCATGGCTGGCCGCTCAGCGCCGATGCGTGGGAGGACCAGATGTTCTTCCTCGCCACCAACGGCTATCGCGCGATCGCGCATGACCGCCGCGGTCACGGCCGCTCCAGCCAGCCCTGGCACGGCAACGACCTCGACACCTACGCCGACGACCTCGCGGCGCTGACCGAGGCGCTCGATCTCAGGAATGCCGTGCATGTCGGCCACTCCACCGGCGGCGGCGAGGTGGCGCGCTACATCGGCCGCCACGGCACGAAGCGCGTCGCCAAAGCGGTGCTCGTCGGCGCGATCCCGCCGCTGATGCTGAAGACTCCGGCCAACCCGGAGGGCACGCCGAAAGACGTGTTCGACGGGCTGCGCGCCGCGGTGCTCGCCGACCGCTCGAAGCTCTGGAAGGACTTGAGCCTGCCGTTCTACGGCTACAACCGGCCCGGCGCGAACGTGTCCGAAGGCGTGCGCGAGAGCTTCTGGCTGCAGAGCATGATGTGCGGCTTTCCCGGCTCGTATTTCTGCATCAAGGCGTTCTCCGAGACCGATCTCACGGAAGACCTCAAGAAGTTCGACGTGCCGGCGCTGTTCGTCCACGGCGACGACGACCAGATCGTGCCGATCAAGGCGGCGGCGGAGAAAGCCGTGAAGCTCGTCAAGAACGGCACGCTCAAGGTCTATCCCGGCGCACCGCACGGACTCGCCACGACGCACAAGGACAAGCTCAACGCCGATCTGCTCGCGTTCCTCAAGAGCTGACCGAACCGGCGGCCGCCCCGGCCGCCGTACAGGGCCGCCCGTCGTTCGCCCCCTCCCGGCGGGCGGCCCGCCCCTCTTCTCGGATGACGGAGTACCCGACCATGAAGACCCACGGCTCGGCTGCCTGGCGCGGCGGCATCAAGGACGGCAAGGGCGCCATCTCGACCCAGAGCGGCGCGCTCAAGGACTATCCCTACGGCTTCTCGAGCCGCTTCGAGGGCAAGCCCGGCACCAACCCGGAAGAGCTGATCGGCGCGGCCCATGCCGGCTGCTTCACGATGGCGCTTTCGCTGATCCTCGGCGAGGCCAAGCTCACCGCCGAGCACATGGAGACGAAGGCCGAGGTGACGCTCGAGAAAGTCGCCGACGGCTTCGCGATCACGGCCGTGCACCTGACGCTGCGCGCGCAGGTGCCGGGCGCCGACGCCGCCACGTTCGCGGCGCTGGCAGACAAGGCGAAAGCGGGCTGCCCGGTCTCGAAGCTCTTGAATGCCAAGATCACGCTCGACGCGGCGCTGACCGGCTGAACGGCGCGCGCTTGACCTTGGTCAATCACATCCTAGGTCTTGCCGCACTGCACAAAACGCGTCGCGTCGCGGCTCCCGTGGGACAGCGGAGGCGGGGATGACCACCGAACCTACCGATACCGGCAAGGCTGGCGTCGCCGGCGAAGCCATGCCTGACGCCAAGCCGCGCGCGCGGCGCAAGCGTCCGGCGGTGGCGCCCCTGGCGCTGCTGGGGCTCGCGATCGTCGCAGCGGGCGGCTACTGGCTCTACACCGAACGCGCGAAAGCGCCGGCCGCCAGCACCTCGGCGACGCCGGGGCCGCAAGGCGTGCCGGTGACGGTCGCCAAGCCGGTGGTGAAGGAAATCACCGAGTGGGACGAATTTACCGGCCGGTTCGACGCGGTCGAAGCGGTGGAAGTGCGCGCGCGCGTGAACGGCTATCTCGCCGAGGTGCACTTCACCGAGGGCAGCATCGTCCGGAAAGGCGAGCTGCTGCTCACAATCGATCAGCGGCCGTTCAAGATCGCGGTCGAAGAGGCGCTCGCCGCGCTCTCATCCGC
>CAYZSG010000332.1:0-301 GCA_964481045.1 uncultured Candidatus Odyssella sp.
AGCCCGATGCCACCGCGGGCGAAGCCGTCAAAGCCTTCGTCGTCCTGAAATCCGGCTTCGAGCCGTCGGAAGCGATGCGCAAGGAGCTGCTCGGCCATGCGCGCCTCCGCCTCGGCCCGGCGATCGCGCCGCGCGAGATCGACTTCCGCGCCAACCTGCCCAAGACGCGGAGCGGCAAGATCATGCGCCGCCTGCTGAAGGCGCGCGAGCTCGGCCTGGCCGAGGTCGACCTGACGACGCTGGAGAGCGACGAGCTATGAGCGCCCCCGCGGTCAAGCCGCATCTGTCGCGCGAACATGTC
>CAYZSG010000332.1:311-4072 GCA_964481045.1 uncultured Candidatus Odyssella sp.
CGCGGAGCGGCAAGATCATGCGCCGGCTGCTGAAGGCGCGCGAGCTCGGCCTGCCCGAAGGCGATCTTTCCACGCTGGAAAGCGACGAACAGCGATGACGGCGCGTGAAGACAAGCCGCATCTGACGCGCCCGCACGCGCTCCACCTGCTGCGCGAGATGCTGCGCATCCGGCGCTTCGAGGAGCGCAGCGGCGAGCTCTATCAGCAGGAAAAGATCCGCGGCTTCCTGCACCTCTATATCGGCGAGGAGGCGGTCGCGGTCGGCGTGATGCAGGCGCTGACGCCCGAGGACGCCGTCGTCGCCACATATCGCGAACACGGGCAGGCGCTCGCGCGCGGCGTCGCGATGAACGGCGTCATGGCCGAAATGTACGGCAAGCAGGAAGGCAGCAGCCGCGGCCGCGGCGGCTCGATGCACATCTTCGACGCGGCGGCGCGCTTCTACGGCGGCAATGCCATCGTCGGCGGCGGTCTGCCGCTCGCGGTCGGGCTCGCGCTGGCGGACCGCTTGCGGAAGACGACGCGCGTCACCGCATGCTTCTTCGGCGAGGGCGCCGTTGCCGAGGGCGAGTTCCACGAAAGCATGAACCTGGCCGCGCTGTGGCGGCTGCCGGTGCTGTTCGTGTGCGAGAACAATCTCTATGCGATGGGCACGGCGCTGGCGATCTCGGAATCGGAAACCGACATCCACCTGAAGGCGCAGAGCTACCGCATGGCCTCGGAAGCGGTCGACGGCATGGACGTCGTCGCGGTCGAGGCTGCCGCGCGGCGCGCGGTCGCGGCCATCCATGCGGGCGCGGGGCCGTTCTTCCTCGAATGCCGCACCTATCGCTTCCGCGCCCATTCGATGTTCGATGCGCAACTCTACCGCGCCAAGGCCGAGGTCGAGGCGTGGAAACATCGGTGCCCGATCGAGCGGTTTTCCGCTTGGGCCAAGGCATCTTCGCTGATCCACGACGACGATGTGGCCGAGATCGAGCGCGCGGTCGCGGCCGAGGTGCAGGCTTCCGCCGAATTCGCGGAGGCCGGCACCTGGGAGCCGGTGGCCGACCTCTGCCGCGACGTCACCACCCCCCGCGAGGCGTGATGAGCCTGGTCACGCCCGCAAGCGCGCAGCGCATTACGCTCACCTATCGCGACGCCGTGAAGGCCGCGATCCGCGAGGCCATGCAGCGCGACGAGCGCGTGTTCCTCATGGGCGAGGATGTCGGCCGGTACGGCGGCTGCTACGCCGTGAGCAAGGGACTGCTCGACGAATTCGGTCCCGAACGCATTCGCGACACGCCGCTTTCGGAAGCAGGCTTCGTCGGCGCCGGCATCGGCGCGGCGCTCGGCGGCATGCGGCCGATCGTCGAAGTGATGACCGTCAACTTCAGCCTGCTCTGCCTCGATCAGATTCTCAACACCGCGGCAACGCTCCGCCACATGTCGGGCGGGCAATTCAGCGTTCCGGTCGTGATTCGCATGGCCACCGGTGCCGGCCGGCAATTGGCGGCGCAGCATTCGCACAGCCTCGAAAACTGGTATGCGCACATCCCAGGCATCCGCGTACTGGCGCCGGCGACGATCGAAGACGCGCGCGGGATGCTGGCCGCGGCGCTGGCTGATCCCGATCCGGTGCTGATCTTCGAGAACGTGCTGCTCTACAACATGTCCGGCGAGATCGCTGCCGAAGTCGGCGCCGTCGACATCGACAGAGCGGCCGTGCGCCGTGCCGGGCGCGACATCAGCCTCGTCACCTATGGCGGCTCGCTGTGGAAGACGCTGACGGCGGCGGAGGAACTCGCGCGGCTCGGTATTGACGCCGAGGTCGTGGACTTGCGCACGTTGCGCCCGCTCGATGACGCCACGATCATGGCTTCGGTCCGCAAGACCCGGCGCGCCGTGATCGTCGACGAGGGCTGGAAAACCGGCAGCCTCGCGGCGGAGATTTCCGCGCGCATTGTCGAGCAATGCTTCTGGTCGCTCGATGCGCCGATCGGCCGCGTGTGCACGGCCGAAGTGCCGATCCCCTATCCGAAGCATCTCGAGGACGCGGCGCTGCCCCAACCGCCGGCCATCGTTTCCGCCGCGCGCGCGGCCTTGGGGCGCTGACATGGCCGAATTCCGCATGCCGTCGCTCGGCGCCGACATGGAGGCTGGCACGCTCGTCGAATGGCTGAAGCAGCCCGGCGAGGCGGTGAAGCACGGCGATGTGATCGCCGTGGTCGAAACGCAGAAGGGCGCGATCGAAATCGAAGTGTTCGAGAACGGCGTGATCGAAACCCTGATGGTTCCGGTCGGGCAGACGGTTCCGGTTGGCACCGCGCTGGCATTCATCCGCGTGGCCGGCGCGCCGGCCGCAGTTCCGAGTCCCGCCGCCGCGCCGCCGCCGCGCGCCGCTCCGCCGCCAACGCCCATGCCGCCGCGCGCGCCCGAGGCCGCGCCGGCGGGACGCCGGGTCTCCCCGGCGGCGCGCAAATTCGCGGAGGAGAAGGGCGTCGATCTTGCCGCCGTCGAGGGTACCGGGCCGGAGGGCGCCATCGTCTTCGTCGACGTCGAGAACGCCTGGCGGCGGCTACAGGCGGCGCCACCGGCCAAGGCGGCGCCCACGAAGGAGCCGGCGGCCGCAAAGCCTGCGGCCAAAGGCATCGATCTCGCAGCCATGCGCACGGCGATCGGCGCCGCGATGGCGCGCTCGAAGCGCGAAATCCCGCATTACTACGTGCAGCACATGACCGATCTCGGCCCGGCCACAGAATGGCTCGCGCGCACCAACGCCGAGCGGCCGCCGGAGCGGCGCCTCGTGCTCGGCGCGCTCATCGTGCGCGCGGTGGCGCTGGCCGTGCGCGCACTGCCGGAATTCAACGGCTTCTTCCGCGAGGGGCGCTTCGAGGCGGCCGAGCACGTCCATGTCGGCAGCGCGATCGCATTGCGCGGCGGCGGCCTCGTGGCGCCAGCCATCCACGACGCCGATCGGCTCGGCCTCGACGAGATCATGGACAAACTGCGCGATCTCGTGAACCGCGTCCGTGCCGGCCGCTACCGCAGCTCGGAGCTGGCCGATCCGACCGTGACGCTGACCAGCCTCGGCGACCGCGGCGCCGACGCACTGCTTCCGATCATCAACCCGCCGCAGGTCGCGATTGTCGCCGCCGGAACGCCGGTCCGGCGTCCGTGGCTCGTCGGCGAAGCGATCGTGCCGCGCCCGCTGATGCAGCTTGCGCTGGCGGCGGATCATCGGGTGAGCGATGGGCACCGTGGCGCGCTTCTGCTCGCCGATATCGCCCGCCGCCTCGCGGAGCCCAGCGGCCTATGACGCGGGACGAATTGAAGCGCGTGCTCGTGGAGGAGATCGGCAATATCGCGCCCGAAGTGGATCTCGGCGCGGTCGGCGAGAACGAGGACCTGCGCGAAGCGCTCGACATCGATTCGATCAGCTTCCTCAACCTGATCATCGCGCTGAAGGCCCGCCTCGGCGTCGACGTGCCCGAGCTCGACTATCCCAAGCTGCGAACGCTCAAGGGCGCGTTGGACTATGTCGAGGCCCGATCGAAGCCCTGAGGCGCGCGGGCTTGCGCGCGCCGCGCCGGCTTCTATAACGGCCTCGAAGCTGATCCGGCGACGCCCTCGATCCGGCCGCCGCGCGCACAAATCGGGCCTCGGGAGGAGAAACATGGCGAAAGCCAATCGCAAGGTCATCATCACCTGCGCCATCACCGGCTCGATCCACACGCCGTCGATGTCGCCGCATCTGCCGATCACGGCGCAGGAGATCGCCG
>CAYZSG010000333.1:0-4040 GCA_964481045.1 uncultured Candidatus Odyssella sp.
GCCTCGATGTCGGCGCCCTTCTTGCCGATGACGACGCCGGGGCGCGCGGTGTGGATCGTGATCTTGGCGCGCTTCGCGAGGCGCTCGATCACGATGCGGCTGACGCCGGCCTGCGCGAGCCGCTGCTTCAGGAACTTCCGGAGCTTCAGATCCTGCTCCAGGAGGTTCGCGTAGTCGCGCTCGGCGTACCAGCGCGAGTCCCAGGTCCGGTTGATGCCGAGACGCAGGCCGATCGGATTGACCTTCTGGCCCATATTACGCGGCCTCCTTGGCTTCCACAGGCGCCGCCTTCGGCGCGGGCGGCTCGTGGACGACAACGGTGATGTTGGCGAACGGCTTGATGATGCGGCCCGCGCGGCCCTTCGACTTGGCGATGAACCGCTTCATGATCAGCGACGGGCCGACATGCGCTTCCTTGACGTAGAGCTTGTCGACGTCGAGGCCGTGATTGTTCTCGGCGTTGGCGATGGCGGACTCGAGCACCTTCTTCACGTCGCGCGCGATGCGCTTCGGCGAGAACTGGAGCATGTGCACGGCCTGATCCGCCTTCTTGCCGCGGATCAGCTGCGCCACGAGATTGAGCTTCTGCCAGCTGATGCGCAGGCGATTGCCCTTGGCCATCGCCTCGTTCTCCGGCAGGCGCCGGGGTGCTTTGGGCTTGCCCATGGCTATTCCCTCGCCTTCACGGCTTTCTTGTCGCCCGAGTGGCCATGGAAGTTGCGCGTCGGCGCGAACTCGCCGAACTTGTGCCCCACCATGTTCTCGGTGACGAGGACCGGGATGAACTTGTGGCCGTTGTGGACGCCAAACGTCAGGCCGACGAACTGCGGCAGGATCGTCGAACGCCGCGACCACATCTTGATCACTTCGTTGCGACCCGATCCGCGCGCGCGTTCGGCCTTCTTCAGAAGATAGCCGTCGACGAACGGGCCTTTCCAAACCGAGCGAGTCATCGCTCCTACCCCTACTTCGCTTTGCGGCGGCGGATGATGAACCTGTCCGTCCGCTTGTTGTGCCGCGTCTTGTAGCCCTTGGTCGGCTTGCCCCACGGCGTGGTCGGGTGCCGATTGCCGCGCGTGCGGCCGCCATGCGGATGATCGACCGGATTCATGGCCTCGCCGCGCGTCTGCGGGCGGATGCCGCGCCAGCGGTTGCGGCCGGCCTTGCCGATCTGCCGGTTCTGATGATCGGCGTTCGAGACGGCGCCGATCGTCGCCCAGCAATCCGAGCGCACGACGCGCATTTCGCCCGACGAGAGCCGGAGCTGCGCCATGCCCTGGTCGCGGCCGACGATCTGCGCGTAGGTGCCGGCCGAGCGCGCGATCTGCCCGCCCGAGCCCATCTTCATCTCGATGTTGTGCACGATCGTGCCGACCGGGATGTTCGCCAGCGGCAGCGCGTTGCCCGGCTTGATGTCGGCCTTCTCGCCCGCCTCGACGACGTTGCCCGCCTGGATGCGCTGCGGCGCCAGGATATAGGAGAGCGTGCCGTCCTGGTACTTCAGCAGCGCGATGAATGCCGAGCGGTTGGGATCGTATTCCAGCCGCTCGACCGTCGCCGCGCCGAGCTTGCGGCGCTTGAAATCGACGATGCGATAGCGCTGCTTGTGCCCGCCGCCGCGATGGCGCGAGGTGATGTGGCCGTCGTTGTTGCGCCCGCCGCTCGAGTGAATGCCCTCGGTCAGGAACTTCACCGGCTTGCCTTTGTAGAGCTCGCCGCGGTCGACGAGGATTACGCCGCGCGTGCCGGGCGTGACGGGTTTGAGCTGTCGCAATGCCATGTGATCAGACTCCCGTCGTCACGTCGATGGTCTGGCCGGGCTCGAGCGTCACGATCGCCTTCTTGTATTCCGAGCGCTGGCCCTTCATGCCGCGGAAGAGCTTCTTCTTGCCGTCCGTGCGCAGCGTGTTGACGGCCTTCACCTTGACGCCGAACAGGCCCTCGATGGCGGCCTTGATCTCCGGCTTGCTGGCGTCGAGCGCCACCTTGAACGTGACCTGATTGTGCTCCGAGCCGCGCGTCGCCTTTTCGGTGATCACCGGGGCGCGCACGATGCGGTACATCTGATCCTTGGTGACGAGCGGCGGCTTCGCGGCCTTCTCGCCCTTCGGCTCTTTCGTCTTCTTGGCGTTCATGCCCGCGCCTCCTGATTCCGCGCGGCCTCTTGCGTCAGGCCCTTGTGCTTGGTCTTGCCGAGCCGGGCGGCGATCGACTTCACCGCTTCCTCGGTCATCACCAGCGTGTCGCGCCGCACGATGTCGTACACGTTGGCGCCCTGCGCCGGCAGCACGATGAGGTTCGGAATGTTGCGCGCGGCCTTGGCGAAGCCGCCGTCGATCGCGGCGCCGCCGACGATCAGCGCGTTCTTGATGCCGAGGCCGGCGAGCTTCTTCTTGAGCTCGGCCGTCTTGCCCGCGGCCAGCGACCCGTCCTTGACGACGATGAGCTTGCCCTGGGCCTGCTTCACCGAGAGCGCGGTCTTCAGGCCGAGGCTCCGCACCTTCTTCGTCAGCTTGAACGAGAAGTCGCGCGGCTTCGGTCCGAAGATGATGCCGCCGCCGCGGAACTGCGGCGAGCGCAGCGAGCCCTGGCGGGCGTTGCCGGTGCCCTTCTGCGCCCACGGCTTCTTCGTGGTGCCCTGGACGTCGCTGATGCCCTTGGTGTTGGCGGTGCCGGCGCGGCGCTTGGCGAGCTGCCAGTTGATCACGCGCGCGACGATGTCCGGCCGCGAGGGCAGGCCGAACACCGCTTCATCGAGGTCGATCTCGCCGGCGGGCTTGTTGTCGAAATCGACGATCTTGGCCTTGATGCCCATTACTGCTTGGCCTCCGCCCCTTGCTGCGCGGCATCCGCCGCGGGGGCCTTCGGCGCCTCGGCCTTGGCACGCAGGCCGGCCGGCTTCGGCGCATCCTTGTGCGCCGGCACCTTGGCGGCGTCGGCGATCGTGACGTAGCTGCCTTCGGCACCCGGCACCGAGCCCCTGACCATGATCAGGCCCTTGGCCGCATCGGTCGCCATGACGATGAGGTTCTGCTGCGTGCGCCAGCGCTGGCCCATGTGGCCGGCCATGCGCTTGTTCTTGAACACGCGGCCCGGATCCTGGCGGCCGCCTGTGGCGCCGTGCGAGCGGTGCGACACCGATACGCCGTGCGTGGCGCGCAGGCCGCCGAAATTGTGCCGCTTCATGGCGCCCGCGAAGCCGCGGCCGACCGTGCAGCCGCGCACATCGACGTATTGGCCCACGACGAAGTGGCCGACGCCGATCTCTGCGCCCACGTCGAGCAGCGACTTGTCGTCGACGCGGAACTCCATGAGCTCGGCCTTCAACTCGACTTTGGCCTTGGCGAACTGCTCGCGCGTCGGCTTGGCCACGTTCTTGGCCTTGGCCTTGCCGATGCCGAGCTGCACGGCGGTGTAGCCGTCTTTTTCCTTTGTGCGCACGCCCGTGACCTGGAGGTTCTCGAGCGCGAGCACGGTGACCGGGACGTGGCGTCCGCCGTCGGCGAACATCCGCGTCATGCCGATCTTCCTGGCGATGACTCCGGTGCGCATGTCAGCGATCGTCCTTGGCGCGGAGCTTGATGTCGACGTGCACGCCGGGCGAGAGATCGAGCTTGCCCAGCGCGTCCACGGTCTGCGGCGTCGGATCGACGATGTCGATCAGGCGCTTGTGCGTGCGCATCTCGAACTGCTCGCGCGACTTCTTGTCGATGTGCGGCGAGCGCAGAACGGTCACGCGCTGGATCCGCGTCGGCAACGGGATCGGTCCCCGCACCTGCGCCCCGGTCCGCTTGGCCGTGCTCACGATCTCGCCCGTCGACTGGTCGAGCAGGCGATGATCGTAGGCCTTGAGCCGGATCCTTATGGTCTGATTTTCCATTCACGCACCCAATCGAAATGCCGCCGTTCGGTTTTGCCGCCCGGCGGCATTCAGAGGCTTCTTACTTGATGATCTTGGAGACGACGCCGGCGCCGACGGTCCTGCCGCCTTCGCGGATGGCGAAGCGCAGGCCCTCGTCCATCGCGATCGGCTGGATCAG
>CAYZSG010000334.1:0-3979 GCA_964481045.1 uncultured Candidatus Odyssella sp.
AGATCGCCGTCGTCGTCGGCCCGCCCGCCGAGGAAGCGGCAAGCGGCGCCGACGTCGATGCGCTGCTCGAGCGCGCGCTCGCGGCGATGTCGGTGCGCGATGCCGCCGCTTCGGTCGCCGAAGCGAGCGGTCGGCCGAAGAAGGAGGTCTATCGCCGCGCGCTCCAGCTTGCGGAGAAGAAGCGGTGAGCACGGCCGCCAAGGGCGGCGCAAAGCTCCGCGCGCAGCGCTTCGGCCGACGCGCCGAGTGGCTGGCGGCGCTCTACATGCGCATGAAGGGCTTCCGCGTGGTGGCGCGCGATCTCAGGCTGCCGGGCGGCGAGATCGATCTCGTCTTGCGGCGCGGGCGCCTGCTCGTGCTGGTCGAGATCAAGGCGCGCGCCGGCGGCGACCTGCTCGAGGAGGCGATCGGCGAGCGCCAGTGGCGGCGCATCGCGGCGGCGGCCGAGCAATTCTGCGCGCGGCGGCCCGGCTATGCGGAACTCGACCGCCGCTTCGATGCGTTGTTTCTCGCGCGCGGGCGCTGGCCGGTCCACCGGCCCGATGCCTGGCGCCCGGCAAGAGGATGAGGACCGGCGTGGACGTGTCAGGCTGGAACGATGCGGCGGCGGTGGAATCCTGGCTGCGCGCGCAGGGCGCGCGGGCCGACGCCGCGCTCGATCTCGCGCACGCGGCGCTGGCGCTCGCAGCGCATGCGCGCCCCGGCCTCGACGCGGTGCCCTACGCGGCGCATCTCGATACGCTGGCCGAGGACGCGGCGGCGTCGGCGGCGACCGCGCTCGATCCGCCCGAGCAGGCGGCGGCGCTGAATGCGGTGCTGTTCACGCGCGCCGGCTATCGCGGCGACCGCGAAACCTACGACGATCTCGCCAACGCCGATCTCGCGCGCGTCATCGACCGGAAGAAGGGCCTGCCGATCGCGCTGTCGATCCTCTATTTGCACGTCGCGCGTTCGCTTGGCTGGACGGCTTCGGGCGTCAACTTCCCCGGCCATTTCCTCGTGCGTCTCGGCGCGGGCGCCGATGGTGTCTTCGTCGATCCGTTCGAAGAAGGCGCCGTGCGCTCGGCCGGCGATCTCGCCGCGCTCCTGAAGAGCATGCAGGGCGACGACGCGGAGCTCGCGCAAGAGCATCTCGCGCTGGCCGGCAATCGCGACATCCTTCTGCGCCTCCAGAACAACATCAAGACGCGCTGCCTCAAGGCCGGCGACGTGGCGGCGGGCCTTGCCGCCGTCGAGCGCATGGCGCTCGTGGCGCCGGCCAATCCGGGCGTGTGGTACGAGGCGGCCACGCTCAACGCCGAGCTCGGCCAGCTCCGCCGCGCGCGCGCCTGCCTCGAGGAAGTCGCGCGCACCGATCGCCAGCGCCGCTTCGCCGGCGCGGCCGACGAGCTGCTCCAGCGCCTGAAGGCGCGGCTCAATTGAGCGTGCCGCGCCACTTCCCGTTCCTCGCCGGCCACGACCCGCTGCGCATGGGCGTCGCCACGATCGGCGCGCGCGACTGGTTCGAGCTCGGCGACGATTACGCGGCGCAGATGGCGGAGAAACAGCGTCTGCTGCGCGCGCGGCGCGCCGATGTGTTCCAGATGCTGCCCGAAGCCGAGGCGCCGGCGCGCGAGCTTCTCGCGATGATCGCGGCGTGGGCGCCGGCGACTCATCCCGATCGCTTCGCGCACGAAGGCGATGCGATCCGCCGCCCCGACGGCCGCGGCGTGGCGCTCGCCGGCGTGCCGCCGCTCGAAGCCGCGGCACTGCTCGTGCAGGAGGATCTCTGCCTGTTGCAGACCGATGCCGCCGGCACGCCGATCCTCACTGGCGCGTGCCTCTGCTTCCCGTCGCGCTGGCGCCTCGCCGAGAAGCTCGGCCATCCGATGCTCGCGATCCACGCGCCGGTCCCCGGCCTCAACGCGAAGATCGGCGCCACGATCGACCGCTTCCTCGCCGGCCTCAAGGCGGGAAACATCTACATGCGCACGAACTGGAGCCTCACCACCGATCCCGCGCTGTTTCAGCCCGTGGCGCTGCCGCACGAGCCGGTCAGCGCGGCGGAGGCCGGCGAGCGCGTATTCTATCGCGTCGAGCGGCAGACCTTGCGCCTGCTGCCCGAAACCGGCGCGGTGCTGTTCGGCATCCGAATCCACCAGCACAAGCTCGCCGCGTTCGCCGCGCTGCCCGAGCAGCGCCGCGCGTTCGCCGCCGCGCTGGCCGCGCTCGATCCGAGCCTCGTCGCCTACAAGTCGATGGAGGCGAGCAGGGACGCGGTGGTTCGTTATCTCAACGCTGCGCCGTCATCCTGAGCGCAGCGAAGGATCTCTCGATGCACGCGAGCGCCCCGCACATAGAGATCCTTCGCTGTGGTCAGGATGACGGATAGGACGGCTACTGTTTCCGCGTCGGATCGGGGCGGATGCGGACGAGCTGCTTGCCGAAATTCTCGCCCTTGAACAGGCGCAAGAGCGCGCGCGGCGCGTTCTCGAGCCCGTCGACGATGTCCTCGCGATACTTCAGCTGGCCCGACTTCACCCAGCCCGCCATCTCGCGCAGGCCTTCGCCGAAGCGCTGGCGATAGTTGAGGATGATGAAGCCTTCCATGCGCGCGCTGTTGACGAGCAGGTGGCGCGTGATGCGCGGCGCCGTCTCGGGCTTCTCGAGATTGTATTCGGCGATCATGCCGCAGATCGCGATGCGCGCCTTGAAGTTGATCAGCGGCATCACCGCGTCGGTGATCCAGCTGCCGACATTGTCGAAGTAAACGTCGATGCCGTCGGGGCACGCCGCGCGCAGCGCCTTGATGAGCTGGCCGGTGTCGCGCCCCATCGCCTGGTAGTCGATGCAGGCGTCGAAGCCGAGTTCCTTCACCGCGTAGTCGCACTTCGCCTTGCCGCCGGCGATGCCGACGACGCGCTTCGCCCCTTTGATGCGCGCGATCTGGCCGACCGGGCCGCCGACGGCGCCGGTGGCCGCGGAGACGACGACGTTGTCGCCGGGCTTCATCGCGCCCACGTCGAGCAGGCCGAAATAGGCGGTGAGTCCCGGCATGCCGAGCACGCCCACGGCGGTCGAGATCGGCGCCAGCGCGGGATCGATCTTCCGCATGCCCTTGCCGTTGCTGATCCCGTATTCCTGCCAGCCGAGCCGTTCCTCGACGATGTCGCCTTTCTTGAAGGCCGGGTTCTTCGACTCGATCACCTCGCCGACCGTGCCGCCTTCCATCACCGCGCCCAACTGCACCGGCGGCACGTAGCTCTTCACGTCGCGCATGCGCCCGCGCATGTAGGGATCAAGCGAGAGCCAGATGTTGTGCACCAGCACCTCCCCGTCCTTGGGCGCGGGCACCGGCGCTTCGTTCAGCTTGAACGCGCTCTCGTCGAAATCGCCGGGCGGACGCGCGGCGAGCAGCCATTGGCGGTTCACGGCCATCGCTCGTCCTCCCGGCCTCAGCCGTTGCTCTTGCGGTGATCGGCCACGGCGGCGGTCGCCGCGGTGCGCAGCATCGAGATGTCGGAGGCGTGGCAGATCGCGTCGTAGCCCTTGTCGAAGAGCTGCTGGTAGTTGAGGCCGCTGTGCTGGATCGAGGCCAGCTTCTTGCCCGAGGCCTTGATGAGGTCTTCCGCGCGCGTCAGCAGCTTCTTGTAGGCCTCGGAGGGCTTCAGCGGGTTCTCGCCCGAATTGCTGGCGAGGTCGTTGGGACCGATCAGGAACGCGTCCACGCCCGGCACCTTGGCCATCGCCGGAATCGCCTCGACGCCTTTCGGCGTCTCGATCTGCAGCATCACGAACATTTCCGGGTTCGCCTTGGCCCAGGTGTCGGCCGCGTCGGCGCCGTAGGCGGAGTGACGCGTCACGCCGAAGGCGAGACCGCGATAGCCGACCGGCGGATAGTAGCAGGCGCGCACCATCGCATCGGCCACGTCGGCGTCCTCGACATTGGGCACCATGATGCCCTCCATGCCGATGTCGAGCGCGCGCTTGATGTAGATCG
>CAYZSG010000335.1:0-3924 GCA_964481045.1 uncultured Candidatus Odyssella sp.
GCCCGGGCGCGCGGGTTGCGCTAGTTTGCCCGCATGAAAGCGATATCGAGCTTTGCCGGCGCCGGCCGGCCGGGGAGGGCGTGATGGCGCCGCGCGACGGTCCGCGCACGCGCCAGACGATCCTCGACGAGGCCCTGCGCCTGTTCGTGCAGCAGGGTTTCACCGAGACGACGACGCGCGACATCGCCCACGCCTCCGGGATTTCCGAAGGCGCCATCTACCGCCATTTCCAGAGCAAGGACGAGATCGGCTGGGAGCTGTTCCACGACAGCTACGCGGTGATGGCCGAGCGGCTGCAGGGCCTCATCGACACGGCGCCCGATTTCGCCGCTGCCCTGAAGGCGATCATCGCCGATCTTTGCCGGCTGTTCGACGACGAGCCGTTCCGCTTCCGCTACCTGCTGCTGGCGCAGCACAACTTCCTGCACCGTGTCACCGCGAAGATGAAAAGTCCGATCAAGGTGCTGCGCGGCCTCGTCGAGCGCGGCATCGCGGAAGGGCGGCTCGGCGTGAAGGACCCGGCGCTCGCCACCGCCTTCGCCCAAGGGCCGCTGCTGTTCACGGCGCAGTCGATCGTCTACGGCGCCCTCGCGGCGCCGCTCTCCGCCCATGTGGAGCAGATCCAGGGCGCCACGCTCCGCTCGCTTGGGTATAAACCGCTGTAATCGCTGCAAGTTAAGCTGAGAACCAGATCACTGCCCGTCTTTCCCGGCTCGTGTAGTAAGTGATTAGTCGCTTACTAAAGGAGCCGGCCATGTATCGCAGCGAATCGCGCATCAAGTTCGAGGAGCGCCGCCAGGGCGCGTTCTTCGCCGAGGTGAAGCGGGCGGCGGCGGCGTATTTCACCGCCACCGGCCGCAGCCGTTTCGCGACGCCTTGCGTGTGGGCGAAGGGCGCGTTCTACGCGGCGCTCGGCGTCGCCGGCTATGCCGCGATCCTCGGCGCGTTCGGCGCGTCGCTCGGCGCACTGATGCTCGGCTATGCCGTATTCGGACTCACCAGCCTCGCGCTCGCGTTCAACCTCGCGCACGATGCATCGCATTTCGTGCTCTCGCGCCGGCGCTGGGTGAACCGCGCGGTGCACGAACTCGTCTTCGCGCTGATGGGCGTCAGCGGCTATCTCTGGCAGATGCGCCATGTCGGCTCGCACCACGTGTTCCCGAACGTGCCGGGTTGCGACGCCGATATCGACGACAACGGCATCGTGCGCCTGGCGCCGCACGCGGCATGGAAGCCGTGGCACCGCTTCCAGCACCTCTACGCGCCGCTGCTCTATCCGCTCGCGACCTTGCACACGATGCTGGTGCAGGACTTCGTCTATCTGTTCAAGCGCCGGCTCGCGAACATGGCGGACATCCGCCATAGCCCCCTGCAGATCGCGATCTTCTTTGCCGGCAAGGCGTTCCATTTCGGCCTCGTGCTCGCATTGCCGCTGATGCTGTCGGAACGGAGCGCCGGCGAGATCGCCGCCGGCTACCTGCTGATGAGCGCGCTCGTCTCGATGGCGTTCGTCTATGTCGTGATCGGCACGCACATCGCCGACGAGGCGAGCTTCCCCGAAGTCGATGCGGACGGCCGCATCGCGAAAAGCTGGGCGCAGCACGCCGTCGAAGCCTCGATCGACTGGGTGCCGAACAGCCGCATCGCGGCGTTCCTGCTGGGCGGCTTCAACGCGCACGTCACGCACCACCTGTTCCCGACCGTCTCGGCCGCGCACTATCCGGCGCTGACCCCGATCGTGCAGGCGGCGGCGCGGAAGCACGGGCTCAAATACACGGAGACGACGTTCCCCGGCGTCATCCGCGCGCATTTCCGCATGCTGCGGAAAATGGGGCGGGGGCCCGAAGAGCGGGCGGAACCCAAGTCCTCGGTGCAATCTGCGTGCGTGGCGGCTTGACCCTGGAGGTCAGCAAGGCGCCTGTGCGCGCATTCTTCGAGTTTGTCATGCCGACCGGAGCGAGCCGCCTTCGGCTCGCGAAGTGGAGGGAAGACGTGTCAAGAGATTGGCGCAGCCAAGGTGCTGGCTGCCGTGCGCAACAGAGGCCGCCTCACCCGATGTCGTTCTTCACCGCCACGCCGCCTTTCATGATGAACGGCATGTAGCGGCCCTGGTCGCCGAGCAGTGAGAGATCGCGCAAGGGGTCGCCGTCCACGGCGATGAGATCGGCTTCCGCCCCCGCCGCCACGACGCCGAGCCTGCCTTCCATGCGCAGCACCTGCGCGGCGATCGAGGTGGCGCTCTGGATCGCCTCGTGCGGCGTCAGCGCCTGCGCGCGGATCGCGAATTCCTCGCTCTGCCGCTCGTGCATCGGGCCGAGCAGATCGCTGCCATAGGCCATCGGCACGCCGTTGCGCCGGTAGATCTCGAGCGACTTCAATCCCGCCTCGCGCACCGCGGCGATCTTCGCCACCGATTCGGGCGGCAGGCCGAGCCGCGCGCCGTCGGCGGCCAGCGCCTCGTAGGTGACGAGCGTCGGCACCGCGAAGGCGTTGCGCGCGCGCATCGCCGCCGCCGCGTCGTCATCGACGAGATTGCCGTGCTCGATCGTGCGCACGCCGCATTCCACCGCGCGCTTGATCGCGCGCGCCGTGTAGGCATGCGCCATCACATAGGTGTCGGCATGCACGGCTTCTTCGCAGATGGCCGTGATCTCGCCGCGCGAATAGCCGAGGAAATGGATCGGATCGGTCGGCGAGGCGACGCCGCCCGAGGCCATGATCTTGATCTGGTGCGCGCCGCCCTTGATCTCCTCGCGCACGGCCTTCCTCACCGCATCCACGCCGTCGACGACGCGCGCGAGATTGCCGACGCGGTGCGAGCACGCGCAGGGCTCGCTCGCGTCGTGGCGGCCGCGGAAATCGCCGTGCCCGCCGGTCTGCGAGAGCGCGCGGCCCGAAACGAACAGGCGCGGTCCCTCGACGAGGCCGCGCTCTACCGCCTCGGCCAGCGCGAAATCCGCGCCGCCGGCATCGCGCACGGTCGTGAAGCCGCGCCGCAGCATGCCTTTGAGGATCGGCACCGCCTGGAGAGTCGCGATCGCGTTCGGCAGCGCGGCGTTGGCGCCGATGTTCACGAGCGAGGCGATCACGTGCACATGGCAGTCGATGAGGCCCGGCATCAGCGTGCGCCCGCCGAGATCGAGCACGGTCGCCTTCTCGGCGCGTAGCGGCCTCTCCGAGACCTCGCGGATCGTCTTGCCTTCGATCAGCACGTCGCAGCCCGGCCGCCGCTGGGGCACGGTGCCGTCGAGGATCGCGGCGTTGCGCAGCAGGATCGGGATGGGCGACGTCATCGGGCAGGGGCCTCCGGCGGATGGCGGCAGAGGATATCGGATTCGGCCGGTTGACAAGGCGTCGCCGTGGCGACCGACCGAGGCTTTCCCGCGCCGCCGCCGCCCCTTATGTTCCGCCCAACGCAGGGGACGAAAGGGAACGGCAATGGTCGAGACGCTTCATCACTGGATCGGCGGCGAACGGGTCAAGGGAGACGGCAAGGCCTTCGGCGACGTCTTCAACCCCGCCACCGGCGAGCTTTCGGCCAAGGTGCCGCTGGGCGGCGCCGACATGGTGGGCCGCGCGGTCGAGGCCGCGCAGGCCGCTTTCACGGGCTGGGCGGCGACGCCGCCGCTTCTTCGCGCGCGCGTGATCTTCAAGTTCAAGGCGCTGATGGAATCGCGCATCGAGGACATGGCGCGCATCGTCACCGCCGAGCACGGCAAGGTCATCGACGACGCCAAGGGCTCGATCCAGCGCGGCCTCGAGGTCGTCGAGTTCGCCTGCGGCATCCCGCATCTGCTGAAAGGCGAATTCACCGAGCAGGTGGCGCGCGGCGTCGACAGCTACAGCGTCCGCCAGCCGCTCGGCGTCGTCGCCGGCATCACGCCGTTCAACTTCCCGGCCATGGTGCCGATGTGGATGTTCCCG
>CAYZSG010000336.1:0-3895 GCA_964481045.1 uncultured Candidatus Odyssella sp.
ACGATGCCGGTCGGGAAGAAATAGACCGACAGGATGAACAGCACGCCGAGCCAGAGCAGCCAGCGGTCGGGGTGCAGCAGCTTCGGCAGCAGCGGCACGCCTTCGAGCGATTTGCTGGCGAGGCCCATCAGCGATTGGAGATAGTTCTGCGCCAGGATGAAGATCGTGGCCCCGATCGCGGCGCCATACATCGTTCCCATCCCGCCGATCACGACCATCAGCAGGATGTCGATCATGATCGCGAAGGAGAGCGAGGTTTCGGGACCGATATAACGCAGCCATAGCGCCATCAGCGCGCCGGCCATCGTCGCCATGCCGGCGCCGAGGCAGTTCGCGACCGTGCGATAGACGACCGTGCGGTAGCCGATCGCCTCGGCGCGGAACGTGTTCTCGCGAATCGCCTGCAGCACGCGGCCGAACGGCGAATTCACGATGCGGATCATCGTCAGGAACAGCACGAGCGAGATTGCGAAGACGAGATAGTAGACGACGATGCGGCCGGTGATCGCCACACCGAGCACCTCGCCCTCGAACAGGCGGAAGCTCGGGCGCAGGATCTCGGGCACGCTGAAGCTGCGCCCATCCTCGCCGCCGGTGAGGCCCGAGAGCTGCGAGGCCAGGATCGCGAAGGCCGACGCGACGGCGAGCGTGATCATCGCGAAGAAGATCGTGCGCACGCGCAGCGAGACGAGGCCGATCACGAGCGACAGGACCACCGAGACGGCAAGCGCGATGAGCAGCCCGGCCGCGACGGAGCCCCAATGGGCGCCCCATCCGTACAGCGCGAGCCCGACGCCATAGCCGCCGATGCCGAAGAACATCGTGTGCGCGAACGAGACGATGCCGGTGTAGCCGAGCAGCAGGTCGTAGGACGCGACGAGGACAATGAAGTAGCAGATCTTCGCCGCCACATTGATCGGCTGTGTGCCCGGGAACAGAAATGGCGCCAGCGCCAGCAGCGCGAAAATCGCGAGCAGGATGACCGTGAGCGCCCTCGAACGCGGAAAGTCGCCGGAAAGGAGCTGCGTCAGCATTGACGCGTCCTCGCCAAGTCGTCCCGAGCGCAGCGAAGGACCTCGCTCGCGCAGTTCGAGGCTTGCGCACGCACCCTCGGCAGGTCATGCGGCGCGAGCACTGCGCGAGAAAGGCCCTTCGCTTCGCTCGGGATGGCGGTCCGGCGGGTCATCGCTTTGCCACCGGATAGAGGCCCTGCGGGCGCCACATCAGGATCAGCACCATCAGCAGGATGTTGGAGCCCAGCGCCACCTTGGGCGCGAGGAAACCGGTGTAGTTCGCGACGAGGGCCACCAGCAGAGAGCCCAGGAAGCACCCGCCGACCGAGCCGAGGCCGCCAATGATGATGACGATGAAGATAAGCACCATCACCTCCATGCCCATGCCGGGCGTGAGGGTCTGGCGGTAGAACGCCCACATGACCCCGCCGAGGCCGGCCAGCGCCGAGCCGGCGACGAACACGCCGACGAACAAGCGCCGGATGCGATAGCCGAGCGCCTCGACCATCTCGCCGTTCTCCACGCCGGCGCGGATCAAGAGGCCGATCTTGGTGCGGTTCAGCACCAGCAGCATCGCCGCGAACACCGCGAGGCCGACGGCGACCGCGAGGATGCGATAGCGCTCGATCGCGGCCTCGCCGATCAGCACCGCGCCACGGAAGGCCTCGGGCGGCGGCACCGAGATCGGATCGGCGCCCCACAGCACGTGTATGAGCTGCTCGGCCACGATCATGCCGCCCATCGTGACCAGAATTTGCTTCAGGTGCTGGCCGTAGACCGGCCGCACGATCACGCGTTCGAAGGCCCAGCCGAGCGCGCCCGTGAGCGCCATCGCCACCACGGCGCAGAGAAGAAGCACGGCGATGTTCGCCATCACCGAGTCGGCCTGCACCATCGTGGCGAGCGGCACGACGACGAGCGTCACCGCGAAGGCGCCGATCGAGATGAACACGCCGTGGCCGAAATTGAGCACGTCCATGAGGCCAAAGACGAGCGTGAGGCCCGAGGCCATGATGAAGATCATCATGCCCATCGCGAGGCCGGCGACCGTGAGCGTGAGCCAGGCCGAGAAATTCCCGGCCAGCGGCAGCGCCACGGCCGCAAGCACGGGCACGAGCAGGATCGGAACCCAGTCACGCTTGATCGCGGGCGGCGCGGCTGCGGGTGCTTTTGCAGCGGCGGCCGTCATTGATGTGCATCCAGATGGAGGCCGAGCATCCGCTGTTGCAGGTCGCGGTCGGCCGCGAGCGATTTCATCGTGCCGGTGTGTTTGATCTTTCCGTCGTCCATCACAGCAACGCCGTCGCCGAGACTTTCGGCGAACACGAAGTTCTGCTCGACGACGAGAATTGTCGTCTCCGTCTGCTTCAGCTCGCGGAACGCCGCGATCATGTTGCGGATGATCGAGGGAGCCAGGCCCTTGGTCGGCTCGTCGACGAGGATGAGCTTCCGCGGCTCGACGATCGCACGCGCGACCGAGAGCATCTGCTTCTGCCCGCCCGACAGCGCTCCGGCCGCGAGCGCGTAGAACTTCTCCAGCGCCGGGAACAGGCCGAAAATCCATTGCAGCCGGCGCGGATCGGGCGCGCGCTCGCGCGTGGCCAGGATCAGGTTCTCGCGCACCGTGAGATCGGCGAAAATCCCCATGCTCTCGGGTACGTAGGCGATGCCGAGCCGCGCGATCTCCGGCGTCGCGAGCTTCGTAAGGTCAGTGCCCTCGAACAGGATGCGGCCCTCGGCCGCCCGCCAGAGACCCATGATCGTGCGCAACGTCGTGGTCTTGCCGGCACCATTCCTGCCGAGCAGCATCGTGATGCCGCCTTTCGGCACGGCGAAATCGACTCCGTGCAGAATGTGATAGCGCCCAATCTTCGTGTTGACGCCGGAGAGCGTGAGCAGTGCCTCGGCCATCACGCGGCCTCCGCATCGTCGGCCCCGAGGCCGAGATAGGCCTGCTGCACCACGGGCGAGGCGATCACCTCGGCCGGCTGCCCGTCGGCGACGAGCGCGCCGTTGTGCAGCACGATAATGCGGTCGGCCAGCGAGCGCACCACGTCCATCTTGTGCTCGACGAGCAGGATCGTCTTGTCGCCCTGCGCCTTGATGTGCTGGATGAGATCGAGGATGACCGGCACTTCGTCGATGCTCATGCCCGCGGTCGGCTCGTCGAACATGAAGATGTCGGGCTCGAGCGCGATCAGGATCGCGACCTCGAGCTTCCTCTGATCGCCGTGCGGCAGCGAGCCCGCGATGTCGTTCGCGCGCGGCGCGAGGGCCGTGCGATGCAGGATGTGCTCGGCCTTCTCGATCAGCTCGCGGTGGCTCGACCACATGGACCAGAGATTGAGGCCGAGGCGCGCGCGGCTCTGCACGGCGAGTCGCACGTTCTCCAGCACGGTGAGATTGGGGAACAGATTGGTGAGCTGGAACGCCCGGCCGAGGCCGCGCCGCGTGCGCTCGGGCGCCGGCAGCCGCGTGATGTCCTCGCCGAATAGCGAGACGGAGCCCGCGCTGGCGCGGAGTTGGCCCGAGATCAGGTTGAAGTAAGTGGTCTTGCCCGCGCCGTTGGGTCCGACGATGGCGGTGAGCGTTCCGGGCCGGAACGCGCAGGAAACGCGGTCGACGGCGACATGCCCGCCGAAGCGGATCGTCAGGTCCCGCGACTCGAGGACCGGATGCTCTGCGGAGGCTTCGAGCGCCATCGCGGAATGCCGGCGGCGGAGGCCTGCGCCCCCGCCGCCGTCCCGGCCGACTAGCGTTTGTTGCGGATAGGGACGTGGATGTCCTTGGCCGGGATCTCGCGCACGAGTTCCAGCATGTCGAAATCGTTGGCCCAATCCTTCTTGACGCGGAAGTGATACATGGTCTGCATCGCCTGATGG
>CAYZSG010000337.1:0-3820 GCA_964481045.1 uncultured Candidatus Odyssella sp.
CACGACGCGGCGGCGGTGATCGCCGCGGCGGAAATAGGCGCCGGCGGCCTCCGCGAGGCGCAGCGCGGTCTCGGCCGTCATCGGCTCCTGATTGGCGATGCCGCGGACGCCGTCGGTGCCGAATAACTTGCGCGACATGGGCTCCCATCAAGCTCGGATGTTGGTCGCTTATTCTCCTACCGCGGGGCGCGCAAGTCCATCGCGAGTCAGCGCCTGATCTTCGCGGCGAGCGCGCGGGCGTCTTCTTCGGTGAAATTCCCGCTGATCCAGACCTCGCCCTGCATGATCGCGTCCCGGACGATGGGGGCGCTCAGGATGCGGTCTTCGACGACGATCTGCATCTTCTTGCCGACGCTGCGCCCGGTGACGGCCCCGAACATCGCCCCGGCGCCGGGCGCCAGCTTGATCGCGATCGCCCATTGGCCGTGCTGCTGGACGACCTCCACGCTCACGATGTCGTCACGCTTGAGCTCCAGCGATTCCTGCACGACGTTCAGCTGCAGGGATTGTGCGCCGGCGGCTTGCGGCAGCACCGCCAGCCCGAGCGCGAGAACGGCTGCACGCACCATGTCCGGGACCTCCAGGATTGGCGGACGTGAAGGTCGCGCCACGCCCGCCGCGGGTCAAGCGGAACGACGCCGGACGAGTTCATTGCGTTGTCACGCCGGTCGTCTAGCCTGTGGCGATGGACAGCGCTGGCTCGCCGATCACGCGCCGGTATGCCGAGCTTGGCACCCTGCGCCTTGCCTATGACGAGGCGGGCGCCGGGCCGCTCGTGCTGCTCGTGCATGGCTGGCCGGAACTCGCGCACTCTTGGCGCAATCAGGTGCCCGCCCTGGCCGCGTCGGGCTATCGGGTCGTCGCGCCCGACATGCGCGGCTATGGCGCGAGCGATGCGCCGGCCGCGGTCGAGGACTACACGATCCTCCATCTCGTCGGTGATCTCGTGGGCCTGCTCGATCATCTCGGCGCTGCGGACGCGGTGGTGATCGGCCACGATTGGGGCGCCGTCGTCGCCTGGCACGCGGCGCTGCTGCGGCCGGACCGCTTTCGCGCCGTAGCCGCCATGAGCGTCGTGCACACGCTGCGCCCGCGCCATGCACCGCTGGCAACGCTGCACCAGCTCGGCCATCGCAGTTTCTATTGGCAGTACTTCCAGCCGCCCGGCGTGGCCGAGGCCGAATTGGATCGCGACGCGGCGCGCACGCTTCGCCGCGTCTATCACGCCGCCTCGGGCGACGTGCCGGCGGATTGGCATTGGCGCGCCGTGGTGCCCGAGGGCGGCGGATTGCTCGACACGACCCTGGAGCCCCCGTCGCCGCCGGCGTGGCTGCCGCCCGGCGAGTTCGCGCGCTACGTGGCCGCGTTCGAGAAAGGCGGCTTCCGCGGCGGGCTGAACTGGTATCGCAACATCGACCGCAATTGGGCGCTCATGGCGCCGTTCGCCGATGCGCGCATCCGTCAGCCGGCGCTGTTCGTCGCCGGCGAGCGCGACCCCACGCTCCGCATCGGCGGCCGCCGCGACCGCCTTGCCGCGATGGACGAGGCCGTGCCGGGTCTGCGCGGGAAAATCCTGATCCCCGGCGCGGGACATTGGGTGCAGCAGGAGGCGGCGGAGCGCGTGAACGCCGAATTGCTCGCGTTTCTGCGCGGGCTCTGACGCACAATCTCGACGGCGTGGGCGCGCGCAACGCGCCCCTACGCGTGTGGCGCCGTGGCTCCCGCGTCCGCCGTTTCCAGGTCGGGCAGCAGATCGAGCGCGGCCTTGTGCTCGGCCACGTCGTGGACGCGCAGGATGCGGGCGCCGTTGCGCACGGCGATGACCGCGGCGACGAGCGAGCCGGCGAGCTTCATCTCGTCGGGCGCGTCTTTCGGCGAGAACTTGCGCGAGGCGCCGACGCAGATCGTGCAGCCAAGATCGGCGAGCGCGCCGAGCTCGTGCAGCAGCGCCATGTTGTGCCGCCGCCGCTTGCCGAAGCCGAAGCCCGGATCGACCGCGATATGCTCGGGTGGAATGCTGGCGGCGAGGCAGACGGCCACGCGCTCGGCCAGGAACGCGCGCACTTCGGCGACGACGTCCTCATAACGCGGCTCGACGTTCATCGTCGCCGGCTCGCCCTGCATGTGGCCGAGGATCACCGAGGCGCCGCGCGCCGCGATGATGCCGATGCCGCCGATGCGCAGCGCGCGCACGTCGTTGACGATGCTGGCGCCGGCATCGAGCGCCGCTTCCATGATCTCGGGTTTCGACGTGTCACAGGAAATCGCGACGCCCGCGGCGCGCAGGCCTTCGATCACCGGCACGACGCGGCGCTTCTCCTCCTCGATATCCACGGGGGCGGCGCCGGGGCGGGTTGATTCGCCCCCGATATCGAGGATGTCGGCGCCCTCGGCGACGAGGCTCTTGCCGTGCTTGATCGCGCGCTCGGCGTCGAAATGGGCGCCGCCGTCCGAGAAGCTGTCCGGGGTCACGTTGACGATGCCCATCAGCAAAGGGCGATCGACCTTCAATCCGGCAAATACGCGTGGCGCAAGTGGCATCGCGCGGGAAAGCCCCCCAAATTGTTGATCCGCCAACGCTTCTTACGGCGCGGAGAGGGTGCGTGACACTTCAAAAAAAGTGTCAGATCGTTTCAGGCTCGGCGCAAACGAAAAGCCCCTCTCCACCGGAGAGGGGCTTTGCGCTTCGTGCTATTCGGCCGGTTACGTGCTCGGTTCGGGCGCGATGCCGCCGGGGCGGCTGGTCGGCACGGAGCCGCGATGCGGGCGCTTGCCGGCCGGCGCGGTCGGGCCGGTGCGCGGCGGCTCGTCGAAGGTCGGGCGCTCGATGGCCTCGCCCCTCAGCACCTTGTTGACCTCGTCGAGGCTCAACGTTTCGTATTCGAGCAGCGCCTTGGCGACCTTGTGCAGGTCGTCGATGCGCCGCGACAGGATCTCGCGCGCCTTCTTCTCGCCGCCCTCGACGAGGCGGCGGATTTCCTCGTCGATGATCTTGGCGGTGGCGTCGGAGATGTTCTTGCGCTGCGTCACCGAGTGGCCGAGGAACACTTCCTCCTCGTTCTCGCTGTAGCGCAGCGGCCCGAGCTTCTCGCTCATGCCCCACTCGGTCACCATCTTGCGCGCGAGGTTGGTGGCCTGGCGGATGTCGTCGGACGCGCCGGTGTTGAGGTGCTCCTCGCCGTAAATGAGCTGCTCGGCGATGCGGCCGCCGAAGCACATCGCGATCTTCGACTCGCACCATTTCTTGCTGTGCGAGAGGCGGTCGCGCTCGGGCAGCGACATCGTCATGCCGAGCGCGCGGCCGCGCGGGATGATCGTGATCTTGTGCAGCGGATCGCCGTCCGGCATCTCCATGACGACGAGCGCGTGGCCGCCCTCGTGATAGGCGGTGGCCTCGCGCTCCTTGTCCGTCATGACCATCGAGCGCCGCTCGGGGCCCATCATGACCTTGTCCTTCGCGTCCTCGAACTCGCGCATCGAGACGACGCGGCGGTTCTTGCGCGCGGCGAGCAGCGCGGCCTCGTTGACGAGGTTCGCGAGGTCGGCGCCGGAGAAGCCGGGCGTGCCGCGCGCGATCACCGCGGGATCGACGTCGGGCGCCAGCGGCACTTTGCGCATGTGGACGCGCAGGATCTTCTCGCGGCCGATGACGTCGGGGTTGGGGACGATCACCTGGCGGTCGAAGCGGCCCGGGCGCAGCAGCGCCGGATCGAGCACGTCCGGGCGGTTCGTGGCGGCGACGAGGATCACCCCGTCATTGGCCTCGAAGCCGTCCATCTCGACGAGGAGCTGGTTGAGCGTCTGCTCGCGCTCGTCGTGG
>CAYZSG010000338.1:0-3782 GCA_964481045.1 uncultured Candidatus Odyssella sp.
CCGCGCTCTCATCCGCGGCCGCGCGGCTGGAATTCGCCGAGCAGGAGCTGCGGCGCGTCGAGGAAACCGCGCGCACCGGCGCCTCGCCGGCGCGCCTGCTCGACCAGCGGCGGCAGGAGCTGATCTCGGCGCGCGCCGAGCGCGACCGCGCCAAGACCACGCTCGACCGCGCCAACCTCGATCTCGAATTCACCGAGGTGCGGGCGCCGGTGGCCGGCCGCATCAGCCGCAAGCTCGTGAGCGAGGGCAACCTCGTGCAGCAGAACGCTTCGCTGCTGACCACGATCGTGGCGCTCGATCCGATCTATTTCTACTTCGACGTCGACGAACAGAGCTATCTCGGCTACCTGCGCATGGGCGAGAGCGGCGAGCGCCCGGATCTCCGCCGGGCCGGTGAGATCGCGGAAGTGGTGCTGCCCGACGAGAAGACCTACACGCGCAAGGGCCGCATCGACTTCATCGACAACCGGCTCGATGCCGGCACGGGCACGATGCGCGGCCGCGCGGTTTTCGCAAACAAGGACTTCCTGCTGACGCCCGGCATGTTCGGCCGCGTGCGCATCCCGGGCAGCGGCGCCTACAAGGCCGTGCTGATCCCCGACGAGGCGGTGGCCACCGACCAGAGCCGGCGCATCGTCTATGCCGTGGCCGCCGACGGCTCGGTCTCGGCGATGCCGGTGCGGCTCGGCCCGCGCATCGACGGCTATCGCGTCGTGCGCAGCGGCCTGAAAGGCGACGAGACGATCGTGGTCAACGGCATCCTGCGCGTGCGCCCCGGCGTCAAGCTCGCGCCGAGGCTGACGACGCTGCCCGCGACGCGGGGCTGATCCCATGCGATTCCCGCATTTCTTCATCGACCGGCCGATCTTCGCGGCCGTGCTCTCGATCGTCGTCGTGATCCTGGGCCTGCTCGCCTATGTGGCGCTGCCGGTGTCGCAGTATCCGGAGATCGCGCCGCCGACGATCGTCGTTCGCGCGCAGTATCCTGGCGCCAACGCCGAGACCGTGGCCGCCACCGTGGCCACGCCGCTCGAGCAGGAGGTCAACGGCGTCGAGAACATGCTCTACATGTCGTCGCAATCCTCGAGCGACGGCTCGATGAGCCTGACGATCACGTTCAAGGTGGGCACCAACCTCGATACCGCGCAGGTGCTCGTGCAGAACCGCGTGGCGGTGGCCGAGCCGCGCCTGCCCGAAGACGTGCGCCGCATCGGCATCACCACGCGCAAGAGCTCGCCCGACCTGATGATGGTCGTGCACATGCTTTCGCCCGACAAAACCTACGACCAGCTCTACGTCTCGAACTACGCCTCGCTGCGCGTGCGCGACCAGCTCCTGCGCCTCGACGGCATCGGCGACGTGACCTTGTTCGGCGCGCGCGAATATTCGATGCGCGTCTGGCTCAACCCGGACCGGCTCTCCTCCTACGGCCTCACCGCCGGCGACGTGATCCGCACCCTGCGCGAGCAGAACGTGCAGGTATCGGGCGGCCAGCTCGGCCAGCAGCCGGCGCCGGCCGACAACGCGCTCCAGATCGTCGTGACGACGCAGGGCCGCTTCGACGACGAGCGCCAGTTCCGCGACGTGATCGTGAAGAGCGATTCCGAGGGGCGCATCGTGCGCCTGTCCGACGTGGCGCGCGTGGAGCTCGGCGCGCGCGACTACGTCACGAACTCCTATCTCAACGGCGATCCGGCCGTGGCGCTCGCGATCTTCCAGCGGCCCGGCACCAACGCGCTCGCGGCCGCCGACGAGATCAAGCGGGCGATGGACCGCCTGAAGCAGGATTTCCCGAAGGGCCTCGACTACCGCATCGTCTACAACCCCACCGAGTTCATCCGCGATTCGGTCGACGCGGTGTACGTGACGATCGCAGAGGCGGTGATCCTCGTCGTGATCGTCATCCTCGTATTCCTGCAGAACTGGCGCGCCGCCGTCATCCCGATCCTCGCGATCCCGATCTCGCTGATCGGCACCTTCGCGGTGATGGCGGTGTTCGGCTTCTCGCTGAACACGCTGACGCTGTTCGGCCTCGTGCTGGCGATCGGCATCGTCGTCGACGACGCCATCGTCGTGGTCGAGAACATCGAGCGCAACATCGCCACCGGCCTCTCGCCGCGCGACGCCGCGCACGAGACGATGGACGAGGTGGCGAGCGCCCTCGTCTCGATCGCGCTCGTGCTCTCGGCCGTGTTCATCCCGGCCGCGTTCGTGCCGGGCATCACCGGCCTCTTCTACCAGCAATTCGCGCTCACGATCGCCGTCTCGACGGTCATCTCGGCCTTTGTCTCGCTGACGCTCAGCCCCGCGCTCGGCGCGCTGCTGCTCAAGGGCCACCATGGCGCGCATGCGCCGCGCTTCTTCGCCACGCGGCTGATGAAGCGCGGCGCCGATCTCTTCAACCGCGGCTTCGACCGCATGAGCGGACGCTACGGCCGCGGCGTCGGCTGGATGACGCGGCGCAAGGGCGCGATGCTGCTCGTCTACGCGGCGCTCGTCGGCGCCACGGTATGGATCGGCGGCCGCGTGCCTTCGGGCTTCATCCCGCAGCTCGACCAGGGCTATGCCATCGTCGTGATCCAGCTTCCCGACGGCGCCTCGCTCTCGCGCACCGACGCGGTGACGAAGCGCGCTTCCGACATCGTCAAGGGCACGCCCGGCGTCGTGAACGCCGTGGCCTTCGCCGGCTTCTCGGGCGCCACGTTCACGAACGCCTCGAACACGGCCGTGGTCTTCACCGGCTTCGAGCCGTTCGGCGAGCGCGTGAAGAAAGGTCTCGATGCGAACACGATCATCGCCGAGATGTCGAAGCGCCTCGGCGCGATCGAGGAGGCGTTCATCATCGCGGTGCCGCCGCCGGCCGTGCGCGGCCTCGGCAACCAGGGCGGCTTCCGACTTCAGGTCCAGGATCGGAACGGCATCGGCGTGCGCCAGCTCGTCGGCGCGGCCTATCAGATCATGGGCGCCGCGCGCCAGTCGCCAGACCTCATGGGCGTGTTCACGACGTTCAACGCGAGCTCGCCGCAGCTTTTCCTCCGCATCGACCGGCGCAAGGCGCAGATGCTGAACGTGCCGATCGCCAACATCTTCGAAGCGCTGCAGGTGAATCTCGGCTCGGCCTACGTCAACGACTTCAACCTGTTCGACCGCACCTATCAGGTGCGCGCGCAGGCCGACCAGCGCTTCCGCATGTCGGAGGAAGACATCCTGCGCCTGAAGGTGCGCAACGCCACCGGCGGGCTGGTGCCGCTCGGCACGCTGCTGAGCGTCGAATCGGCGGCGGGCCCCGATCTCGTGCAGCGCTACAATATGTACACGTCGGTGCCGCTGCAGGGGAACGCCTCGCCCGGCACGAGCTCGGGCCAGGCGCTCGACGCGATGGAGCGGCTCGCGCGCGCGACCCTGCCGGCCGGCATGAGCTTCGAATGGACCGAGCTCGCGTTCCAGGAGCGTGCGACCGGCGATACGGCGATGCTCGTCTTCGCGCTCTCGGTCGTGTTCGTGTTCCTCGTGCTTGCCGCGCAATACGAGAGCTGGCTGCTGCCGCTCGCGATCATCCTGATCGTTCCGCTCTCGGTGCTGGCGGCGCTCACCGGCGTGCTGCTGCGCGGGATGGACAACAACGTGCTGACGCAGATCGGGCTCATCACGCTGGTGGGCCTCGCCGCCAAGAACGCGATCCTCATCGTCGAATTCGCGCGCCAGCTCGAGGGCCGCGGCCGCAGCCTTTACGACGCGCTGATCGAGGCCTGCCGCCTGCGCCTGCGCCCGATCCTGATGAC
>CAYZSG010000339.1:0-3770 GCA_964481045.1 uncultured Candidatus Odyssella sp.
CTGTTTGCAGGCCCCGGAGCGCGCCAGCGCTTGCGGCGGCTGGGAGCGAACGCAGTCTTAGAAAAGGCAAGAGGTCAGGCATGAGGACGATGTGGCTGGGCGCCGCGGCTGCGGCGCTGTTTGCGGCCGCGCCGGCGAGCGCGCAAACCGAAATCCAGTTCTGGCACGCGATGGGCGGGCAGCTCGGGCAGGCGCTCAACGAACTGGTCGATGGGTTCAACAAGCGGCAGAAGGACTACGTCGTCAAAGCCATCTACCGCGGCACCTACACCGAGACGATGACCGGCGCCATCGCCGCGTTTCGAGCGCGCCAGCAGCCGCACATCGTGCAGGTGTTCGAGGTCGGCACCGCCACCATGATGGCGGCCAAGGGCGCCATCAAGCCGGTCTACGAGGTGATGGCCGAGGCCAAGGAGCCATTCGACCCCAAGGCCTATATCGGCCCGGTCTACGGCTACTACTCGACCGTCGACGGCAAGCTGCTCTCGATGCCGTTCAATTCCTCCACCTCGGTGCTCTACTGGAACAAGGCCGCGTTCAAGAAAGCGGGTCTCGATCCCGACAAGCCGCCCAAGACCTGGCCGGAGGTGGGCGAAGTTAGCAAGAAGCTCCTCGCCTCGGGCATGAAGTGCGGCTTCTCGACCGGCTGGCCATCGTGGATCCAGATCGAGAATTTCGGCGCTTGGCACAACGTGCCGTTCGCCACGAAGCAGAACGGCTTCGGCGGGCTCGACATCGAGCTCACGATCAACGACCCGGTGCGCGTGAAACACATCACGCAGTTGGGCGAGTGGCACAAGGCGGGCATCTTCGTCTATGGCGGGCGCGAGAATAAGCCCAACGCCAAGTTCAGCGGCGGCGAGTGCGGGATGTTCATGGGATCGGCGGGCCTCACCGGGGGATTCGCGACGGCGATGAAGGACACGCCGTTTGGCATCACCGTGCTGCCCTATTGGCCCGACGTGCCGGGTGCGCCGCAAAACGGCGTCATCGGCGGCGCCACGCTCTGGGTGCTGAACGGCAAGCCCGCAGACGACTACAAGGGTGTCGCGAAGTTCTTCGCCTATCTCTCGGACGCCGAAGTGCAGGCCGGCTGGCACCAGAAGACCGGCTACGTGCCGATCACCCATGCCGCCTACGAGCTCACGAAGAAGCAGGGCTTCTACGACAAGAACCCGGGGCGCGACATTCCGGTGCTGCAGCTCACGAACAAGCCGCCCACCGAGCACACGAAGGGCCTGCGCATCGGCAATTTCACGCAAATCCGCGACATTATCGACGAGGAGCTCGAGCAGGTCTGGTCCGGTAAGAAGTCGGCCAAGGAGGCGCTCGACGCCGCCGTCAAGCGTGGCAACGAGCAGCTGCGCGCGTTCGAGCGGGCAAACAAGTAGCTTCCAACGCCGTGCCGGCGTCGGCCCTCACCTCCCAAGCGAAGCAAAGCTTCGCTTGGGCCCCTCCTCTCCCGATGGGAGAGGGGAAGGTGAGGGCTTTTCCCTTCGCCTCTCCCATCGGGAGAGGAGGGGCCCGTTGCAGCGCTCTTTGCGCCGCAATGGGAGGTGAGGGCACGGCGCGCGCCGCGAGAGCCGGCGGATGATCAAGCGCGCCACTTTCCAGGGCGTGGCTCTGCCCTACGCGCTGCTGCTGCCGCAGATCGCGATCACGCTGATCTTCTTCTTCTGGCCGGCGGCCGAAGCGCTGATGCAGTCGGTGCTGTTGCAAGACGCGCTCGGCCTGAAGACGCGTTTCGTCGGGCTCGAGAATTTCGAGCGCGTCTTCTCCGACGACTACTACCTCGCCTCGCTGCGGATCACGGCGGTGTTCACCTTGGCGAGCTGCCTGCTCGCGATGGGCTTCGCGCTGCTGCTCGCGGTGATGGCCGACCGCGTGATCCGCGGCGCCGGCGCCTACAAGACGCTGCTGATCTGGCCATACGCCGTGGCGCCGGCACTGGCGGGCGTGCTCTGGGGCTTCATGTTCAACCCCACGATCGGCATCGTCGCATACGCGCTCGACGCGCTCGGCATCAAGTGGAACTACTACGTCGACGGGGATCAGGCGCTGCTCCTGGTCACGATCGCCGCCGCGTGGAAGTACGTGAGCTACAGCTTCATCTTCTTCCTCGCCGGCCTGCAGTCGATCCCGCGCTCGGTGATCGAGGCGGCGGCGATCGACGGCGCCGGTCCCAGCAAGCGCTTCTGGACGATCATCTTCCCGCTGCTCTCGCCCACCACGTTCTTCCTGCTCGTGCTCAATCTCGTGCACCTGTTCTTTGAGAGCTTCGGCATCGTGCACGCGCTCACCCACGGCGGTCCCGGCCGCGCCACCGAAATTCTCGTCTTCCGCGTCTGGTCGGACGGCTATCGCGGCCAGGATTACGGCGGCTCGGCCGCGCAGTCGGTGGTGCTGATGGCGATCGTGATTGCGCTCACGGTGATCCAGTTCCGCTACGTCGAGCGCAAGGTGCATTACTGATGGTCGAGAACCGGCCATTCATCACCGTCGTCTCGCACCTGACGCTCATCGTCGGCATCGGCATCGTCTGCCTGCCGCTGTGGATCGCGTTCGTCGCCTCCACGCACGACGTGAGCCGCATGTTCCAGTCGCCGGCGCCGCTCTGGCCTGGCACGCATATGGTCGAGAACTATCTCGCGGTGCTGCGCTCGGGCATCGGCCAATCGGCCAACGCACCGGTTGGCACGATGCTGCTCAACAGCCTGATCATGGCGCTCGTGATCGCGATCGGGAAGATCGCGATCTCGATAATCTCGGCCTACGCCATCGTCTATTTCCGCTTCCCGTTCCGCATGGGCTTCTTCTGGTTGATCTTCGTGACGCTCATGCTGCCGGTCGAGGTCCGCATCATGCCCACCTACGAGGTGGTGGCGAGCCTGGGCCTGCTCAACACCTATGCGGGGCTCACGGTCCCGCTGATCGCCTCGGCTACGGCCACGTTCCTGTTTCGCCAGTTCTTCCTGACCGTGCCGGACGAGCTGGCCGAGGCCGCGCGCATCGCCGGCGCCGGCCCGCTGCGCTTCTTCTGGGATATGCTGCTGCCGCTCTCCAAGACCAACATCGCGGCGCTGTTCGTGATCCAGTTCATCTACGGCTGGAACCAGTATCTCTGGCCGCTCATCGTCTCGACAGAAGAGCGCTACTACACCGTCGTGATGGGAATCTCGCGCATGGTCAACGTCGTCGACGCGGTGCCCACCTGGAACCTCGTGATGGCGACCGCCGTGCTCGGGCTCGTGCCGCCGGTGATCGTCGTGCTCGTCATGCAGCGCTGGTTCGTGAAGGGCCTCGTCGAGAGCGAGAAATAACGATGGCGACGATCGATCTCATCGGCGTGCGCAAGACCTATCCGAACGGCGTCGACGCCGTGAAGGGCATCGATCTCGCCGTGGCCGACGGCGAATTGATCGTGCTGCTCGGTCCCTCGGGCTGCGGGAAATCCACGCTGCTGCGCATGGTGGCGGGGCTCGAGACGATCACCGGCGGCGAGGTGCGCATCGACGGCGCGCGCGTCAACGACAAGGAACCGGCCGCGCGCGACATCGCGATGGTGTTCCAGAACTACGCGCTCTATCCGCATATGCGCGTCTACGACAACATGGCCTACGGCCTGCGCAATCGCCGCATGCCGAAGGGCGAGATCGACCGGCGCGTGCGCGCGGCTGCCGACACGCTCGGCTTGGCCGAGCTGCTCGACCGGCGTCCGCGCCAGCTCTCGGGCGGCCAGCGCCAGCGCGTCGCGATGGGCCGCGCGATCG
>CAYZSG010000340.1:0-3695 GCA_964481045.1 uncultured Candidatus Odyssella sp.
GACGGACTATCCGCGCACGCGGCCCGATCTGCCGAACCACGAGCCGCGCGGCTGCTCGCGGGGCGCCAGCTACTCCTGGTACCTCTACAGCGCGCAGCGCCTGAAATATCCGCTGGTGCGCGGCCGCCTCGCGCGCCTCTGGCGCGCGGCGAAGGCCGAGCACAAGGATCCGGTGCGCGCCTGGGCCTCGATCGTCGAGGACCAGGCCAAGGCCCGCGACTACAAGCAGATGCGCGGTCTCGGCGGCTTCGTGCGCGTGGATTGGGACGAGGCGAACGAGATCGTCGCCGCCGCCAACGCCTACACGGTCAAGACCTACGGCCCCGACCGCGTGATCGGCTTCTCGCCGATTCCCGCGATGTCGATGGTCTCCTACGCCGCCGGCTCGCGCTACCTCTCGCTCATCGGCGGCGTCTGCATGAGCTTCTACGACTGGTATTGCGACCTGCCGCCCTCCTCGCCGCAGACCTGGGGCGAGCAGACCGACGTGCCGGAGAGCGCGGACTGGTACAACTCGATGTTCATCATGCTCTGGGGCTCGAACGTGCCCCAGACGCGAACGCCCGATGCCCACTTCATGACCGAGGTGCGCTACAAGGGCACGAAGATCGTGACCGTGACGCCCGACTACTCGGAAGCGTCGAAGTTCGGCGACATCTGGCTCGCTCCGAAGCAGGGCACGGACGCGGCACTCGCGATGGCGATGGGCCACGTGATCCTCAGGGAGTATCACGCGAACCCCGGCAAGAGCGCCTATTTCGAGGACTACTGCCGGCGCTACACCGACATGCCACAGCTCGTGCGGCTGGTGAAGAAGGACGGGCGTTACGTCGCCGACCGCTTCCTGCGCGCCTCCGACTTCGCCGACAACAAGGGCGAGGCGAACAATCCGGACTGGAAGACGCTCGCCGTCGACGAAGCAACCGGGAACGTGGCGGTGCCGACCGGATCGATCGGCTTCCGCTGGGGCGAGCAAGGCAAGTGGAACCTCGAGAGCCGCGACGCGGCAAGCAAGCAGGAATTCAAGCCACGCCTGACGCTCAAGGGCGCCAGCGACGAAGTCGTCTCCGTCGGCTTCCCCTATTTCGGCGGCATCGCGCACGAGCACTTCCGCTCGACGACGCACGCCGACGTGCTGATGCGCGCCGTGCCAGCCAAGCGCGTGGCGCTCAAGGACGGCGACGCGCTGGTCGCCACCGTGTTCGATCTCTTGCTTGCGAACTACGGCATCGATCGCGGCCTCGGCGGCGACTGCGCGAAGTCGTTCGACGATGACGTGCCCTACACCCCGGCCTGGCAGGAGCAGATCACCGGTGTCGGCCGCGAGAAGGTAATCGCGGTCGCGCGCGAATTCGCCGCCACCGCCGACAAGACGCACGGCAAGTCGATGGTCATCCTCGGCGCCGCGGTGAACCACTGGTACCACGCCGACATGAACTACCGCGGCATCATCAACCTGCTGGTGATGTGCGGGTGCATCGGCCAGTCGGGTGGCGGCTGGTCGCACTATGTGGGCCAGGAAAAGCTGCGCCCGCAAACCGGCTGGCAGCCGATCGCATTCGCGCTCGACTGGAACCGCCCGCCGCGCCAGATGAACTCGACCTCGTTCTTCTATGCGCATTCGAGCCAGTGGCGCTACGAGCGGCTCGGCATCGACGAAATCCTCTCGCCGCTCGCCAAGGGCTCGATGAAGGGCAGCCTCATCGACTTCAACGTGCGCGCCGAGCGCATGGGTTGGCTCCCCTCGGCGCCGCAGCTCGAGGCGAATCCGATCAAGCTCACCAAGGAGGCCGCCGAGGCCGGCGCGGAGCCCGGCCCCTACACGATCGCTCAGCTCAAATCGGGCGCACTCAAGATGAGCTGCGAGGACCCCGACAATCCCAAGAACTTCCCGCGCAACTTGTTCGTCTGGCGCTCGAACCTCTTGGGCTCGAGCGGCAAGGGCCACGAATACTTCCTCAAATATCTGCTCGGCACGCAGCACGGCGTTCTCGGCAAGGATCTCGGGGCCGAGGGCGGCGCCAAGCCGCTCGAAGTGGCGTGGCGCGATCCTGCGCCCGAAGGAAAGCTCGACCTCGTCGTGACGCTCGACTTCCGCATGTCCACGACCTGCATGTACTCCGACATCGTGCTGCCGACCGCGACCTGGTACGAGAAGAACGACCTCAACACCTCCGACATGCATCCGTTCATCCACCCGCTCTCGCGCGCGGTGGATCCGGCGTGGGAGTCGCGGAGCGACTGGCAGATCTTCCGCGGCATCGCGAAGAAATTCTCGGAAGTGTGCGTCGGCCATCTCGGCGTCGAGAAGGACCTTGTGCTGACGCCGATCATGCACGACACGCCGGCCGAGCTCGCGCAGCCGTTCCAGCCGAAGGAATGGAAGAAGGGCGAGTGCGACCTCGTTCCCGGCAAGACCGCGCCGGCGATGACCGTCGTCGAGCGCGACTACCCGAACACCTACAAGAAGTTCACGGCGCTCGGCCCGCTGCTCGGCAAGCTCGGCAATGGCGGCAAGGGCATAACCTGGAAAACCGACGAGGAGGTTGCGTTCCTCAAGGAGCTCAACTTCATGGTCACCGAGCCCGGCGTGACGCAAGGCATGCCGAAGCTCGAGGACGATCTCGACGCGATCGAGGCGATCCTCACGCTGGCGCCGGAAACCAACGGCCACGTCGCCGTGAAGGCGTGGGAGGCTCTGACCAAGCAGACCGGGCGCGAGCACGCGCACCTGGCGCTCCATCGCGAGGACGAGAAGCACCGCTTCCGCGACCTGCAGGCGCAGCCACGCAAGATCATCTCGTCACCCACCTGGAGCGGGCTCGAATCGGAGAAGGTGAGCTACAACGCCGGCTACACGAACGTGCACGAGCTGATCCCGTGGCGCACGCTGACCGGCCGCCAGCAGCTCTATCAGGATCATCCGTGGATGATCGCGTTCGGCGAGGCGCTCTGCCTCTACAAGCCGCCGATCGACACCAAGACCGTGACGCCGCTACTCGGCAAGAAGAGCAACGGCAACCCCGAGATCGCGCTCAACTTCATCACGCCGCACCAGAAATGGGGCATCCACAGCACCTATTCGGACAACCTCATCCTGCTCACGCTCAATCGCGGCGGGCCGGTGGTGTGGCTGAGCGAAACCGACGCGAAGAAGATCGGCGTCGAGGACAATGACTGGATCGAGCTGTTCAACGCCAACGGCGCCATCGTCGCGCGCGCGGTGGTGAGCCAGCGCGTGAACGAGGGCATGACGCTCATGTATCACGCGCAGGAGAAGATCGTGAACACGCCGGGAAGCCAGCTCACGCAGGCACGCGGCGGCATTCACAACTCCGTCACGCGCACCTGCCCGAAGCCGACGCACATGATCGGCGGCTACGCGCAGCAGAGCTACGGCTTCAACTACCACGGCACGATCGGCACGAACCGCGACGAGTTCGTGATCGTGCGGAAAATGACCAAAGTCGACTGGATGGAAGGCCCCTACACCGGTCCTTCCGCCCAGGCCGCGGCCGAGTAGAGAGGAAACGATCCCATGAAAGTCCGCGCACAGATCGCGATGGTGCTGAACCTCGACAAGTGCATCGGGTGCCACACCTGCTCGGTCACCTGCAAGAACGTCTGGACCAGCCGCGAAGGCGTCGAATACGCCTGGTTCAACAACGTCGAGACCAAGCCCGGCATCGGCTATC
>CAYZSG010000341.1:0-3340 GCA_964481045.1 uncultured Candidatus Odyssella sp.
GCATCGAGATGTCGCCGTTCGGCGGCATCAAGGATTCGGGCCTCGGCTACAAGGAGGGGGTTTGGGAGGCCATGAAGAGCTTCACGAACGTCCGCACCTATTCCTTGCCCTGGCCGGGCTAGGGTCGGCCCGCAAGTGCGTTCCTTCTGCAGAATTGCGCCACTTGGCGCAATTCTGCAGAAGGGGGCCAACGGCCGCCGTCGGGCATGGCAACACGCCTGTAACATTGCTAGGCTAATCGGCGGGGTACAGCGGGCGCCATGAAGGCGTCCGCAGCGCGTCAGGGACACGTCAGGAGGAGGAACTCATGAAACGGCGTACGATGCTGCTGCACGTCGGTGCGGCAATCACCGGGCTCGCGCTGGCCATGGCCGGCACGGCCGCGGCGCAGACCAAGCTCACCGTCTACACGGCGCTCGAAAACGAGCAGCTGAAGCCGCTCAAGGACGCTTTCGAGAAGGCCAATCCGGGCATCGAGGTCGTCTGGGTGCGCGACAGCACCGGCGTCATCACCGCCCGCCTGCTGGCCGAGAAGGGCAACCCCAAGGCCGACGTGATCTGGGGCGTGTCCGTCTCCTCGGTCGCGCTGTTCGAGCAGCAGGGCATGCTCGAGCCCTACACGCCCAAAGGCGCAGCGATGCTGAAGCCCACCTTCATGGATTCCAAGAATCCGAAGGCGTGGACCGGCATCGACGCCTACGCGTCGGTCATCGTCTACAACTCCAAGGAAGGCGCGGCAAAGAAGGTCGCACAGCCCAAGGAATGGGCCGATCTCACCAACCCGGCCTACAAGGGCATGATCGTGATGCCGAACCCGGCCTCGTCGGGCACCGGCTATCTCATGGTCTCGGCCTGGCTGCAGAGCATGGGCGAGAAGGCCGGCTGGGAGTTCATGGACAAGCTCCATCAGAACGTCTCGAACTACACCCATTCCGGCTCGGCGCCCTGCGTTCAGGCGGCGCGCGGCGAGCGCGTGATCGGCCTCTGCCTCGACATGCGCGCGGCCAGCGAGAAGACCAAGGGCGCCCCGATCGAGATCGCCGTTCCGAAGAACAACGGCTGGGAAATCGAGGCGAGTGGCATCCACAAGGGAACCAAGAACCTCGACGCCGCGAAGAAGCTCATCGACTGGTCGGTGAGCAAGCAGGCGGCCGAAATCTACGCCCAGACCTACGCGCTCGTCGCGCACAAAGAGGTCAAGGCGGCGCCCAAGAACTATCCGGGCGACATGGAATCGAAGCTCGTGAAGAACGATTTCGGCTGGATGGGCAAGGAGCGCGGACGCATCCTCGCCGAATGGACCAAGCGTTACGACGCGAAGTCCGATCCGAAGAAGAAGTAGCAAAGTCCCCACGCCATGCCGACCCTATGCGTCGGCGGGCGAGGGGATTAGGGGAGTGGGGGAGGGCCTTCCCGAACGGAAAGGCCCTCCCCCTCGCCCCCTGCCCCCTCTCCCCGAGGAGAGGGGCATAGTCCGATGACCGATCTCCCCAAGACGGCCTTCGCCGGAACCGGCGCCGATGCATCCGAGGCGCTGTATCTCGCCGTCCGCGACCTCTCGAAGATGTTCGGGAACTTCGTCGCGCTGCGCGAGATCACGCTCGATGTCGGCAAGGGCGAGTTCGTCTGCTTCCTCGGCCCTTCGGGCTGCGGCAAGACCACGCTGCTGCGCTGCATCGCGGGCCTCGAATCGCAGACCACCGGCTACATCCACCAGAACGGCCGCGACATCTCGCGCGCCCCGCCGGCCAAGCGCGATTTCGGCATCGTGTTCCAGTCCTACGCGCTGTTCCCGAATCTCACGGTCGCGCAAAACGTCGGCTATGGCCTGAAGAGCAAGCGCATCCGCGGCAAGGCGGCGGCGCAACGCGTGGCCGATATGCTGGCGCTCGTGGGCATGCCCGATGCCGGGCGCAAATATCCGGCGCAGCTTTCGGGCGGCCAGCAGCAGCGCGTGGCGCTGGCGCGGGCGCTCGCGATCGAGCCCGGCCTGCTGCTGCTCGACGAGCCGCTGTCCGCGCTCGATGCGCGCGTGCGCGTGCATCTCCGCCACGAGATCAAGGCGCTGCACCGCCGCCTCGGCATCACGACGATCATGGTCACGCACGACCAGGAGGAGGCGCTGACGATGGCCGACCGGATCGTGGTGATGAACCACGGCGTCATCGACCAGATCGGCACGCCCGAGCAGATCTATCGCGTGCCCGCCACGCCGTTCGTGGCCGATTTCGTCGGCACGATGAACTTCATGGACGGCGTCGTGCTGGCGCCGGGCCGCGTGCGTGTCGGCGACTCGGAGCTCAAATGCGACGCGGCGGCCGGGCTTTCGGCCGGCACGCTCGTCGGCGTCTGCCTCCGCCCGGAAGACATCCGTGTGCGCGACATGAGCGAGAGCGTGCCGAACCGCCTCGCCGCCAGGATCGAGGAGATCGATTTCCTGGGCTCGTTCTGCCGCGCCACGCTTTCGCTCGCCGCGGTGCCGGGCGTGGAGCTCACCGGCGATTTCTCGATCAACCTCATGCGCGACTTCGCGCTCGCGCCGGGCCAGCCGCTGGCGATCGCGTTTCCACCCGATCGCCTGCGCGTCTTCGTGAAGGCGTGAACGTGGCGCGCTCGGCCACGCTTGCCGCGCGTCCCGTCAGCGGCTTCGGCCGTGACGAGCTGATTCAACGCCTCGCGGTCGTGCTGCTGGTGGCGTGGCTCGCCGTCACCGTGCTGCTGCCTCTCGCGGCGCTGCTCGCGAAAAGCTTCCAGGACACGGCGGGCAAGTGGGTCGGGCTCGACAACTACATCCGTTACTTCTCGGCCGCGGACCTTTCGACGCTCAGCATCGGCGGCGTCGGGCTCCTCTCGCTCCCGCGGCCGCTCTGGAACAGCCTGTTCGTGGCGGCGCTCACCACCGCCGTCGTGCTGCCGCTCGCATTCCTCTATGCCTACGCGCTGACGCGCAGCCGCATGCCGATGAAGGGCTTCTTCCAGGCGGTGTCGCTGGTGCCGATCCTGGCGCCCTCGCTGCTGCCGGCCATCGCGCTCGTCTATCTTTTCGGCAACCAGGGCATCTTCAAGAGCTGGTTTCCGGACGGCGCCATCTATGGCTGGCCCGGCATCGTCATCTCGCAGGTGTTCTACTGCTTCCCGCACGCGCTGATGATCCTCGTCACCGCGCTGGCGATGGCCGATGCGCGGCTCTACGAGGCCGCCGACGCGCTCGGCGCGTCGACGCCGCGGATCTTCTGGACCGTGACGCTGCCCGGCGCGCGCTACGGGGTGATCAGCGCCGCGTTCGTCGTCTTCACGCTGGTGATCATCGACTTCGGCATCGCCAAGGTGATCGGCGGCG
>CAYZSG010000341.1:3350-3693 GCA_964481045.1 uncultured Candidatus Odyssella sp.
GTCCTTCGCCGCCGACCGGATCGTCCAGCGCCGGCAGATGGCGGTGCTGACCGCACGCGCGGTGCCGCTGGTGCCCAAGCCGGCGCGCGGCCGCGACCTCGCCCTGCTCGGCTTCTGCCTGCTGGTCGCCGCGGTGCTGGTCGGGCTGCTCGCGGTCGCGGCGTGGGGCTCGCTGGTCACCTACTGGCCGTACAACCTGTCGCTGACGCTCGACAATTACGATTTCGACAAGCAGGACGCCTCGGGCTGGGGCTCGTACCGCAACTCGCTCGCCTTCGCGTCGCTGACCGCGCTGTTCGGCACCGCGGTGATCTTCCTCGGCGCCTACCTGCTGGAGAAGAGC
>CAYZSG010000342.1:0-3687 GCA_964481045.1 uncultured Candidatus Odyssella sp.
CCGACCTCGCTGTAGATCTTCACGTGGCCGTGCGACTGCTTGACGAAGCCGTAGACCATCGAGAGTCCGAGCCCGCTGCCCTTGCCGACATCCTTCGTGGTGAAGAACGGCTCGAACGCACGCTCGACGACGTGCGGCGGCATGCCGACGCCAGTGTCGGTGACCGCGGCCATCACATAGTCGCCGAGAGCTGCCTCCGGATTGGCCGCGGCATAGGCCTCGTCGAGCCGCACGTTCGCAGTTTCGATCGTCAGCATGCCGCCGTCGGGCATCGCGTCGCGCGCATTGATCGCAAGGTTGAGCAACACATCCTCGAACTGCGCGGGATCGGCGATGGCTGGCCAGAGATTCTTGCCGGGCACCGTGCGGATCTCGATGCGTTCGCCGAGCGTGCGCTGAAGCAGCGCGGCAAGGCCGGGCAGGCGCTCGTTGAGATCGACCGCACGCGGCGACAGCGGCTGCCGGCGCGAGAAGGCGAGCAGGCGCTGCACGAGCTCGGCGCCGCGCAGCGCGCCCTTCATCGCCGACTCGGCCAGCGCGCGCCGCTGCCTGTCGGCGGAAAGCTCGTCGATCAGCAGGTCGAGATTGCCGACCACGACGGAGAGGATGTTGTTAAAATCGTGCGCCAGGCCGCCGGTGAGCTGGCCCACCGCCTCCATGCGCTGTGCCTGGCGGAGCTGGCGCTCCATCGAAAGCTTGTCGGTGACGTCTTCGAGTACGCCGATGGCGCCTCGGAACACGCCACGCGCGTCGACGAGCGCGCGGCCGGATGCCAGAACGTCGACGATCTTGCCGCTCTTGTGGCGGCGCCGCGCCGGGACGGCGCGCAGCGGGGCGCCGGCGGCCACGCCCTTCCAGACCTTGTCGCGCATCGCCACCTCTTCGACCGGCACGCAGAGCTCGTCGAAGGAATGGCCGAGCGCCTCGGCCGCCGTGTAGCCGAAGGTGGCCTCGGCCCCGCGGCTCCATACCAGGATACGCCGCGCCGGATCGACTGCGACGACGGCGAACGGCGCCTCATCGACGATCGCGCGCAGCAGCTCTTCGGCCTTGCGGCGCTCCTCGATCTCGCGTTCGAGGTCGGCCGTGCGCTCGGCGACCCTCGCCTCGAGCGCGGCGTTGAGTTCCCGCACCTCGTCTTGGGCACGGCGGCGGCGCGCGGCCTCGCGGTTCACGCGATAGAACACGAGCACGATGATCGCAACGCTGGTCAGCGTGCCGGCCGCAAGCGCCGCGACCGTGTAGGCGACGCCGCGCCGCGCCGCGCGATCCGCCTCGGCCAGCCGCGCGGTTTCGGTCCCCGCCATCTGGGCGGCCAGCGCGCGGATGCGATCCATCGCGAACTTGCCCTGCGCCATCCGCTCGGAATCCACCTGCCCGACTCCGCCCGCCCGGCGCGCGGCCACATCGCGCGCGAGCAGATCGAAGATCGTGCGCTGGTTGCGCTCGATTTCGCCGAGGCGCGCGAGCTGCGCTTCGCCTTCGAGACGCGCGCGCAGCGTAGCGAGCCGGCGGGGCACGGCGGCCAGGGCCGAGCGGTATGGCTCGAGATATTCCTCGATGCCGGTGATCAGGAAGCCGCGCTGGCCGAGTTCGGCGTCCTTGAGCTCAGAGACGAGAAGCTCGATCTCGCCTATCAGCGATTGGGTGCGGTCCGCATGCTCGGCGTTCGCCACGAGCGAGCGGATGCTGAAATAGGATAGCGCGCTAATCGCAGCAATCAGTGCGATCGACGCCCACAAGCCGACCTGCCGCAGAACATGCGGCGCGGCGCTCTGCGATCGAGCGCGGTCTGGCAACCCCCGCCTCCTGCCCCGACACCAGGGCGCGATTCACCGTGGCGCCCCGGCGCCCCGCCGGTCTAGCGTCCTCCGCACCGCAATTCCTAGTCCCCGGTCTTCGCGCGGGTTCGGACCCGCAGCTGGCTTTGCAAAAGTTAAGCCTACCGGGAGTTGAACCGCAATGGCAGCTGAATATGCGGAGATACCTACTGCGGCGTTCGCATGGCTGAATTCGAACGCGAATACGAAAAATCAAAAAGCGCGCCGGCACCCGCATGGGCCCCGGCGCGCTTGTCGACGGCAGCGGCGGCCCTTGCGGGCCGCGCGCGCTTACTTCTTGTCGCTCGTCACCGTGCTCTGCTCGGTGTCGGGCTTCTGGGTCTGGGCATGGCCGCCCGGATGGCCCGCGCAAGCGAGAGCCACGCCGGCCGTGAAGGCCGCGAGCGCCAAACCAAGAACCGCACGTTTCACAATACGCATCGTTACGCTCCCTTTCCCGGTTGCGTGGCGAAAAGGCTATGCCCGCGAATCCGAACGGTCAAGGCAAAGCGAAACGCCATCACGGACGCGTGACGGGCGGGCTTCAGGTGCCGGACTTGGCCGACTTGCATTTCTCTGCCAGCGGCTTGCCCTCGCGCTCGATCACGGCTTCCTCGCCCTTGGGCTGGAAGACGAGCTTGATATTCTTGTTCTCCCACTTTTCGCCCCCCGCGACCGGGCGCACGAAATAGGTCGTGTCTTTGAACGCGATCTTCACGCGGCCGGTCTTGGCCTGCGCCTCGGGCGGATAGGTGACGATCATGCTGACCCCGCCGTCGCAGGCATAGGTGACGCGCTTGCGCGCGCTGGCCGCTTTCGTGCCGGGCTTTGCGGGCTTCTCGGCCTTGGGCGCAGGCTTTTCCGCCTTGGGGGGCGCGGCTGGCTTGTCGGCAGGCTTGGTTTCGGCGTGGGCAGCGGCGGCGTATAGCAGCGACGCAGTCACGGACAATGCGATTCGGATCATGCTGGCCTCGTTGGATGCAGGACCGGGCAACGACTATACGTCCGGCGCACGAATCCGTGCGACAGGCAATCTTCTATAGCGCGGTTGCTTGCCAAGCGGTGAAGCGCGGCGCCGCCCGAGGGGCGGAGTCCCAACTCCCGCGGGCTCTGGACCGGAAGCGGCGCGGACTCAGGCTCCGCTTTTCTCCAGCGCCTTCAGCACCGCCTCGCCCATCTCGCGCGTGCCCACCTTTGTCTTGCCGGCCTGCATGATGTCGCCCGTGCGCAGGCCCTGCTCCAACACGCGCGTGACGGCCTTCTCGACCACCGCCGCCTCGTCCGGAAGATCGAAGGAGTAACGCAGCGCCATCGCGAAGCTCATGATGCAGGCGATCGGGTTGGCCACGCCCTTGCCGGCGATGTCGGGCGCCGAGCCGTGCACCGGCTCGTAGAGCGCGTTCCGCTTGCCGGTCTTGGGATCGACGGCACCGAGCGAAGCCGAGGGCAGCATGCCGAGCGAGCCGGTGAGCATCGCGGCGCAATCGGAGAGCAGGTCGCCGAACAGATTGTCGGTGACGATCACGTCGAACTGCTTCGGATTGCGCACGAGCTGCATCGCGCAGTTGTCGGCATACATGTGGTGCAGCTCGACTTCCGGGAATTCCTTGGCGTGCAGGCGCGTGACGGTTTCGCGCCAGAGCACGCCGGTGTGCATCACATTGGCCTTCTCGACCGAGTGCACCTTGTTGCCGCGCTTCTTCGCCAGCTCGAAGCCGACGCGCGCGATGCGCTCGATCTCGGGCGTGGTGTAAACCTGCGTATCGACCGCGCGCTTCGTGCCGTCCGCGAGCGTCTCGACGCCGCGCGGCTCGCCGAAATAGACGCCGCCGGTGAGCTCGCGCAGGATCATGATGTCGAGCCCGGC
>CAYZSG010000343.1:0-3671 GCA_964481045.1 uncultured Candidatus Odyssella sp.
CAGAGCGTCGCCTATGTGCGCACGCTCGGCCTCATCGAGCTCGTGTTCACGTTCGCGATCTCGGTGCTGGCGTTCCGCGAGAAGCCTGCGCGCGACGAGGTGATCGGCGTGGCGCTGCTCGTGACGGGAATCGTCCTCGTGCTCAACTTGCGCTGATGCGAAAGGAATGACGCGATGAAACGGCTGCTCGCTCCGCTCCTGCTCCTCCTCGCGCCGCTTTGCGCCGGCCCGGCGGCGGCGCAGACGACAAACGCCGACCTTCTCGCCGCCGCCGAGCGCGGCGACGCCGGGGATGCACGGCGCGCGCTGGCGGCGGGCGCCGACGTCAACGCGCGCGACTCGCGCCGGCGCACGGCGCTGATCGTCGTCGGCGAAACCGGGCATATCGAGGTGGCGCGAGTCCTGCTCGCGGCGCGGGCCGAGGTGAACGCGCTCGACGACCGGCGCTACGACGCCCTCACCCAGGCCGCCGCGCGCGGCGATCACGCGCTGGTCGGGCTGCTGCTCGAGGCCGGCGCCAACGTGCGCCTGATCACCAGCCCCTACGACGGAACCGCGCTGATCGCGGCCGCGCATCACGGCCATGTCGAGGCGATCCGCCTGCTGCTGGCGCGCAGGCCGAACGTCGATCACGTCAACAATCTCGGCTGGACGGCGCTCATGGAAGCGATCGTGCTCGGCGATGGCGGCGCCCGCCACACCGAGACGCTGCGGCTGCTCATCGCGGCCGGGGCGAACATGAACATTCCCGACCGTGCCGGCATGACGCCGCTCGCCCAAGCGCGGCGGCGCGGCTACGCGGAGATGGTCAAGGCGCTGGAGGCTGCCGGCGCGCGTTAGCCGCCGCGCCGACGCCGCAGACCTTAGCGGCGAACGAAATCGACCTTACGCTCACGCGCTCAATTCCTCGCGAGGTTGCGACGATCCGCGCGCCCGGTTTCCCAGAGCGCGAGCCGCGCAACTTTCTCGATCAGGCCCGAGCGGTCAACCCCGTGCTCGCGGGCACGCTCGTCGACCCGCGCGACGAGGCCGGCCGGCAGATCGACATGGACGCTGACGCGGTCCGCGAGCGACTCCGGCGCCGTCACGACGATGGGGATCGCCCGCATCCGCGCGGCGCGATCGAGCAGCCATTCCGCCGCGGTCGGACGCGGAATCGGCTGCGCCGCCGCGGTGCGCTGTTTGATCTCCTCGGCCAGCAGGCGCTCGGCCATGATGCGCGCATCGGCGAGCGTGTCGCTCCAGGTCTGGCTGCCGGGAAAATCAGGCAGCGCGATGCAATAGCGGTCCGCGCGATCCTTGGTCAGCAGGGCGATGTAGCAGCGCATGGGCGGTACTCCGTCGAATATGATCAAGCGAAACGAACGCGCCTGCTTGCCATCGCAGCGGGCCATCGACTTCATCGGTTTTCCGTATCGCGCGCGGGCCCTGTCGAGACGAATCCGTGCCGGGGCGATCGCATCGCCGCGCGATGCCCAATCTCTAATCGCTTTTGATGGCCATAGTGTGACGCGCGGATAAATTATCGTTGTGCGGCGCAGCGGGCCTCGGTGCGGCTCGACGCGGCCTCGTTACAACGCGCCAGGAAGCGAAAGTTCGCGGCCTCAGGCCGCGATCGGCGTTTCGCCACGCCGCGCAAGCCAGACGAGCGCGATCAAGCCGAAGTGCGCGATCGCGTAGGCCAGTATCAGGCCGAGTTCGACGAGGTTGTCGGTGCAAAGATGGAGTCCGTCGACGCAACTTCGCGTGCGGCCGAGCCAGACAAGCGCGAGGAACAGGCTTCCGGCGCCGGCGATCGCGGCGCCGACCGTGGCGAAGATGCGGCCGGCGCGAAGCGTGCGATTAAACATCGCTGCGCCGACGATCATCAAAAAGCCGGCAAACGCCATCGGTGCGAGGAGCACGAGCATCGCCTTGCCGATGCTTCGGCCCAGGCCCGCGGGCTCGAGGCTTGCGGCCATGGCCAGCCAGCCGCAGATCGGCACGAGCGCGAGGACGACGAGAAGGGCGATGACGAGGATCGGGTTGCGCATGGCGGCAATATTCATCGCGTCGCGGGAAACTCAGACGGCCGGGCGCCACCAGCCGCGCCACAGCCAGACGAACACGCCGGCATGGACCAGTACGTACGCCACGCCGGCGATCATCAACTCGTGACCGGCAGCCCGGCCCTCCAAGGCGAGGAAGATCGCGACCGTGAGAATGATCAGAACAAGGCCAATCGTCGCCGTGACGCGCGCGCCGAGCGGCTTGTGGCCCAGGAGAAAGGCGCCGACCGCCATGAGGATTGCGCCGACAAAACCAGGCGTGAGCCCGGCCAGGATTTGGAGCACCACCCCGGCCGCATACGGCTTCCCCACGTTATAGGTCAATGCCGCGCCATAGGCCGTGTATCCCCAGGTAATGATCGGGATCAGCGCCAGCAGCACGAGCACGATGGTGAGGACCGGGTTTCGCATGCCCGGAGCATGCGTCGAAATCCCGGAAAAGCGAAGGGTGGCCCGTTACCGTAGCACGCCGCCTAACGGCTCAGCTCCCGCATCGCCCGATCGAGCCCGTCGAGCGTCAGCTCGAACATGCGCTCCTCGAAGATCTTCTCGATGATGCCGATCGAGGGCGTGTAGTCCCAGTGCTTGGCGGGCACGGGATTGAGCCAGACCGAGTGTGGATAGGTGGCGACGACGCGCTTCAGCCAGGCCTCGCCCGCCTCCTCGTTCCAATATTCGACCGAGCCGCCCGGCATCATGATCTCGTAGGGGCTCATCGAGGCGTCGCCGACGAACAGCACCTTGTAGTCATGGCCGTAGGTGTGCAGCACCTTCCAGGTGTCGAGCGGGTCGGTGTAGCGGCGGCGATTGTCCTTCCACACGTGGTCGTAGAGGCAGTTGTGGAAGTAGAAATATTCGAGGTGCTTGAATTCGGTGCGCGTGGCCGAGAACAGCTCCTCGCACACCTGCACGTGCGGGCTCATCGAGCCGCCGACGTCGAAGAAGATCAGCACCTTCACGTGATTGTGGCGCTCGGGCCGCATCTCGATGTCGAGCCAGCCCTGCTTCGCGGTCTTGCGAATCGTGCCGTCGAGATCGAGCTCGTCGGCCGCGCCCTCGCGCGCGAAGCGGCGCAGCCGGCGCAGCGCCACCTTGATGTTGCGCGTGTTGAGCTCGATCTTGTCGTCGAGATTCGCGAAATCGCGCCGGTCCCACACCTTCACGGCACTGTTGTTGCGGTTGCCGTCCTGGCCGATGCGCACGCCCTCGGGATTGTAGCCATAGGCGCCGTAGGGCGACTTGCCGGCCGTGCCGATCCATTTATTGCCGCCCTGGTGGCGGCCCTTCTGCTCGGCGAGGCGCTTCTTCAGCTCCTCCATCAGCTTTTCCCAGCCGCCCATCGCCAGGATCTGCTTCTTCTCCTCCTCGGTCAGAAGCTTCTCGGCGAGCTTGCGAAGCCACTCTTCGGGGATCTCGGCGGCGACGCCCTCGGCGCCGATCGATTCCAGGCCCTTGAAGACGTGCCCGAAGACCTTGTCGAATTTGTCGAGGTTGCGCTCGTCCTTCACCAGGATCGAGCGCGACAGGTAGTAAAAGTCGTCGACGCTGTAATCGGCGACGTGCTTGTCCATCGCCTCCATCAGAGCAAGGTACTCCTTGATGGAGACCGGCACCTTGGCCTGG
>CAYZSG010000344.1:0-3637 GCA_964481045.1 uncultured Candidatus Odyssella sp.
CCGGCCCCGAGACGGCGCGCGCCCTCGCCGCCGCGCTGGCGGCGGCCGAGGCGAGGCTCGACCCTCAGATCGTGGCCAAGTTTTCGCGCTTCGCGGGCCTCGTGAAAATGGACGAGCACGGGCAGCATCCGCCCGGGCACGGGCCGAAGCACGGCAAGGAGAAACACGCGCACTGACGGCGCCGCGCCCGCCTTGCCGCCCGTATGCGGCCCTCCTATACGGGCCGCATCCACGGACGTGCGGGCATGATCCTCGTCACCGGCGGCGCCGGATTCATCGGCTCGAATCTCGTCGCGGGGCTCGAAGCGCGCGGCGCGGGCCCCATTGCGGTCGTCGACTGGCTCGGCGGCGAATCGAAATGGCGCAACCTCGCCAAGCGCGAATTGGCCGCGATCGTGCCGCCCGAGGACCTGTTCGCGTTCCTCGACAAATTCGCCGACCGGATCGACACGATCTTCCACATGGGCGCGATCTCGTCGACGACCGAGACCGACGCCGACCTCATCGCGCGCACGAACATCGCTTTGCCGCAAAGGCTGTGGTCGCTCGCGGCCGAGCGCGGCTGGCGGCTGATCTATGCCTCTTCCGCCGCGACCTATGGCGACGGCGATGAGGGCTTCGACGACGATGGCAGCATCGCGGGCCTCGCCAAGCTCAGGCCGATGAATCCCTATGGCTGGAGCAAGCACGCTTTCGACCGCTTCGTCGCGCGGCAAGTATCGACCAACGCGGCGCGGCCGCGGCAATGGGCCGGGCTCAAATTCTTCAACGTGTTCGGGCCCAACGAGTATCACAAGGGCTCGATGCGCAGCGTCGTGCATCAGATCCATCCGCGCATCGTGGCCGGCGAGACCGCGCGGCTCTTCAAGTCGCACCGGCCCGACTATCCCGACGGCGGCCAGAAGCGCGACTTCATCTGGGTGGGCGATTGCGTCAGCGTGATGCTCTGGCTCTACGACCACCCGGAGGTGAACGGGCTCTACAATTGCGGCACCGGCCAGGCGCGGAGCTTCGAAGACCTCGCGCTCGCCGTCTTCGCCGCCGCCGGCAAGCCCTCGAAGATCGCCTACATCGACATGCCGCCCGAGATTCGGCCGCGCTACCAGTATTTCACCGAGGCGAAGATGGATCGCCTGCGCGCCGCCGGCTATGCGGCCCCGTTCACCCCGCTCGAAGACGGCGTCGGCCGCTATGTGCGCGATTTCCTCGCGGCGAAGGACCCCTATCACTGATGTTCGATTTCCTGCTCGCCATTCCCTATCCGCGCATCGATCCGACCGCGTTCGCGATCGGGCCGTTCTCCGTGCGCTGGTACGCGCTGGCCTACGTGGCCGGCCTCGTCTTCGCGTGGTGGCACGTGCGGCAGGTGGTGGCGGGGCGGCCCGCCGCCAAGCGCATCCTTGAGCCCAAGGATGTCGACGACACGCTGTTCTGGGCGACGTTCGGCGTCGTGCTCGGCGGGCGCATCGGCTACGTGCTGTTCTACAAGCCGGGCTACTACATCGATCACCTCGACGAGGTGCTCTCGCTGTGGAAGGGCGGCATGTCGTTCCACGGCGGCCTCATCGGCGTGATCCTGGCGATGACGTGGATCGCGCGGTCGCGGAAGCGCAATCTGCTGTCGGTGTATGATCTTGGCGCGCTGGCGACGCCGATCGGCCTGTTCCTCGGGCGCATGGCGAATTTCGTCAACGGCGAGCTGTGGGGCCGTCCGTCCGACGTCTCCTGGGCGATGGTGTTCCCGGCGGATCCGCTGCAAGTGGCGCGCCATCCGAGCCAGCTCTATCAGGGCTTCCTCGAAGGCCTCTGCCTCTTCGCGCTGCTCTGGTATATGCGCAAGCGCCACGATTCGCTTTCGCGCCCCGGCGAGATCGGCGGCTTCTTCTGCGCCGGCTACGGCGTGGCGCGCATCGTCGGCGAATTCTTCCGCGAGCCCGATGCGCATCTCGGCTATCTGCTCGGCCCGATCACGATGGGCATGGTGCTGAGCCTGCCGCTCGTGATCATCGGCGTGTTCTTCATCTGGCGCGCGCGCAAGCGCGCCGCCGCCAAACCCGCCGCAGCGTGAGCGCGACGGCCGAGCCGCCGCTCCTCCGGCTGCTCCGCAGCCTGATCGCCGAGCAGGGGCCGATCCCGGTCGCGTCGTACATGGCGCTGGCGCTCGGCCATCCGCGCCACGGCTATTACATGACGCGCGATCCGTTCGGCGCGCGCGGCGATTTCATCACCGCGCCCGAGATCTCGCAGCTGTTCGGCGAATGCCTCGCGATCTGGTGTGCGCTCGTATGGGACTCGATGAAGCGGCCGCTGCCGGTGCGCCTCGTCGAACTCGGCCCCGGCCGCGGCACGTTGATGGCGGACCTCACGCGCACGCTCGATCGGATCGCGCCGAAGCTCGCGGCCGGCGCCACGCTCCACCTCGTCGAGACCAGCCCGGTGCTGCGCCGCGCGCAGGAATCGGCACTGAGCGGTCGTAACGCGGCCTGGCACGCGCGCTTCGACGCGGTGCCCGAGGGACCGCTGCTGCTCGTCGCCAACGAATTTTTCGATGCGCTGCCGGTGCAGCAGTTCCTGCGCGCCGGCGACGGCTGGTGCGAACGCTGCGTGGATTGGAACGAAGCCGCGCAGCGCCTCGTGTTCCGCGCCGGGCCGGCTTTGCCGGGCGACGTGCCGCCGCTGCTGGCGGCAGCGCCAGAGGGCAGCGTCTACGAGGCCTCGCCGGCGGCCACGGCGGTGGCCGGCGAGATCGGCGCGCGGCTCGCCGCGGCGCCGGGCGCCGCGCTCGTGATCGACTATGGCCGCCGCGTCCCGGCGGCCGGCGATACGCTCACCGCGATCCAGGGCGGCCACAAGGACGCCGATCCGCTCGCTGCGCCCGGCGAGGCCGACCTCACCGCGCATGTCGATTTCGCGGCCCTCGCGCATGCGTTCGCGCGCGGCGGCGCGCAAGTGTGGGGGCCGGCGACGCAGGGCGAATTGCTGACGGCGCTCGGCCTGAAGCAGCGTCTTTCCGCGCTAGCCGCGCGCGCGACGCCGGATCAGATCGAGCGGCTCGAAAGCGGCGCGCGGCGCTTGATTGCGCCCGAAGGCATGGGCACTTTGTTCCTGGCGCTCGCGGCGGCCACGCCCGGACTGCCCGCGCCGCCCGGATTCGAACCGCCCCGATGACCAAAGCGCCCGCCGCCCGCTCGAAATCGCTCGCCGGCCTCGCCGGCGTCCGCCACGGCTATTTCGGCCGCAGGGGCGGCGTGAGCGCCGGCATCTACGACAGCCTGAATTGCGGCCCCGGTTCCAACGACGCGCCTGAAGCGGTGCGCGAGAACCGCGCCCGCGTCGCGCGCACGCTCGGCGCCGCGGATCTGCTCTCACTCTATCAAGTGCACGGCATCGAAGTGATCATCGTGCGCGAGGCGTGGGAGAACGGCGCGAGCCGCCCGCGCTGCGACGCGATGGTGACGGACCGGCCGGGCTTGGCGCTTGGCACGCTCGCGGCCGATTGCGGCCCGGTGCTGTTCGCCGATGCGGAGGCCGGCGTGATCGGCGCCGCGCATGCCGGCTGGAAGGGCGCGCTGGCCGGCGTGCTCGAAAGCACCGTGGCCGCGATGGAAAAGCTCGGCGCCCGGCGCGAGCGAATCCG
>CAYZSG010000345.1:0-3625 GCA_964481045.1 uncultured Candidatus Odyssella sp.
CGCGCGGTCCACCTCCCCCGCGAGAGCGGGGGAGGAAAGCGAGCGCCATGATTGCTTTTTTCCAATCGCTCATCGATGGCGTGACGATCGGGAGCGCTTACGCGCTTCTGGCGCTCGGCTTCACGCTGATCTTCGGCGTTCTCCGGCGGCTCAATCTCGCCTACGGCTCCTCGATTCTCGTCGGCGCGTTCGCGGGTGCCGCGGTCTTCGCGCAGTGGAAGGCGGGCGGCTGGATCGTCGCGGCGGCGACCGTCGCGGCGGCGGTGGCGGCCGGAATCTATGTCGAGCGGCTGTGCTTCTGGGCGGTGCGCAAGGGCGCGGCGATCGCTTCGATGGTCTCGAGCTTCGCGGTGTGGATGCAGCTCGAGGAGTCTCTCGCGCTGCTGTTTCCGGGGCGCACGCTGAGCTTCCCGCCACTCGTCGAGCGCTCGGTGTTCGAGCTGGGGCCGTTCCAGTTCCGCACCGAATATGTCGCGATGCTCGCGATCGCGGCCGCGCTCGTGGTCGTGCTCGAATGGATCATGCGCGCGACGCGCTTCGGCCTCGCCGTGCGCGCGGTCACCGAGCATCCCGAGGCGGCGCGGGCGATGGGCGTCCCGGTGGCGCGAATCGCGTTCTGGGCCTTCGTCGTGGCCTCGGCGATCGGCGGCGCGGCCGTCTGGCTCATGGCCTCGGCCGAGGAGCAGGTGACGCTCCACAGCGGCATGCAGCTCACCTTCACCGGCCTCATCGCGATGATGATCGGCGGCATCGGCTCGCTGCGCGGCGCGGTGCTGGGCGGCCTCGTGCTCGGCGTCGTGGAAACATTGGCCCAGGCACATTTCGGCGCGGCCGCGCGCGAGATCGCGGCGTTCGGCCTCCTGTTCCTGCTGCTCGTGCTTCGCCCCGGCGGCCTGCTCGCGCAGGATTTCGCCGCGCGCGAGGCGGCGGCGCTGCGGCGCGTCTAGGGGGGCGGGGCATGGACGACTACGTCATCTCCGTGCTCGCGAACATCGGGATGTTCTCGTTCCTGGCGCTCTCGGCCTATCTGCTGCTGATCACCGGGGAGATTTCGTTCGGCCAGCAGGCCTTCTTCGCGATCGGCGCCTATGCCTCGGGCATCGCGACGGCGCTTTGGAGCTTGCCGTTCGCGCTGGCGCTCGTCATCGGCGCGGCGGCGGGCGGGATCGCGGCCGGCCTCGTCGGTGTGCTCACCTTGCGCACGCGCGGGCTCTATTTCGCGATGGCGACTCTGGCCTTCGCCGAGCTCGTGCGGCTCGGTTTGCAGCAATGGACGTACGTGCGTCAGATCGAGGGCGAGCCGGTCGGCCCCAACGGCGTCGATGGCTTCCGCGGCATCCGCTACGTGTTCGAGAACAACATTTCGCAAGGCGACTTCCTGCTCATCATTGCGGGCCTGCTCGCCGCCGTGCTGATCGGCTTCGCGATCGCCGAGCGCGGCAGGCTCGGCTCGCTGCTGCGCCTCGTCGGCGCCGATCCGCTGCTGGCCGAAACGCAGGGCGTGAACGTGAAGGCGGTGAAGGTCGCCGCGGCCGCCGTGGCCGGCGCCATCGCGGCGCTCGGCGGGTGCCTGTTCGCGCATCTCAACACCTACGTGGAGCCGCGCAATTTCGACATCATGCTCGGCGTGCACAGCCTGGCCTACGGCCTCATCGGCGGGCTCGGCACGGCCTTCGGCCCATTGCTCGGAGTCCTCATCGACGTCGGCCTGCTCGAATCGGTGCGGGTGTTCCAGGGCTACCGGATGATCGTGTTCGGCGGCCTCGTGGCCTTGCTGCTCGTGTTCATGCCGCGCGGCATCCTCGACGAGACCCGCGTCCGCTGGCTTGCGGCACGCCTCGGCTTGCGGCGCCATGCTCCGGCTTGAGCGCGTGTCGCGCCGCTTCGGCGGCATCGAGGCGGTGAAGGAGCTCGATCTCGACGTGCCGGCCGGCGCGCGGCTCGGCCTCATCGGCCCCAACGGCTCGGGCAAGACGACGGTGCTCAACCTCGTCTCCGGCGTGCTGGCGCCCGACGGTGGCGCGATCCTGCTCGAGGGCAACCGCATCGAGGGTCTGCCCGCGCACCGCTTCGCGCGGCTCGGCATCGCGCGCACGTTCCAGAATTTGCGCCTCGTCGCGCACATGACCGTGCGCGAAAACGTGTGGCTCGCCCAGCACACGCTGCCGGCCCCGCGCGCCGCGCGCATCGAGGAGCTGCTCGCGGCGCTCGGCCTCGAAGCGTGGCGCGATGCGCCGGTGTCGGGCCTGCCGCTGCCACAGCAGCGCCGCGTCGAGCTCGCGCGGGCGCTCGCGCGCGAGCCACGCCTGCTGCTGCTCGACGAGCCGGCTGGCGGCATGACGCCGGCGGAGACCCACGAGATGCGCGATCTCATCGCGCGGCTCGTGCCGGCCGAAACCGCGCTCGTCGTCGTCGAGCACAAGCTCGATCTCGTGGCCAAGCTCTGCCCGAGCATCGCGGTGCTCGATTTTGGCCGAAAGATCGCCGAGGGCGCCCCCGCCGACGTGCTGCGTGACGAGAAGGTGATGGAAGTGTATTTCGGCCGGAGCTGCGGCGATGCTTGAGCTTCGCGACCTTCATGTGAGCTACGGCCGCATCCGCGCGGTGCAGGGCGTGAGCCTCGAGGTGCGTGCCGGTGAGGTCGTGGCGCTGGTGGGTGCCAACGGGGCGGGGAAAAGCTCGATCCTGAAGGCGATTGCGGGCCTCGAGCGGCCGGAGCGCGGATCGATCCGTTTCGAAGGTGCCGACATCGCCGGCGCGCCGGCGCATCGCACCTTGGCGCGCGGCATCGCCTATGTGCCCGAGGGGCGCATGATCGTCGGCACGCTTTCGGTGCGCGACAATCTCCGGCTCGGCGCCTATGCCCGCGCCGGGAGCACCGATCTCGCCGCCGAGATCGCACGCGTGCTCGCGATCTTCCCCGATCTCCACGAGCGGCTCGACGAGCCGGGCGCTTCGCTTTCGGGCGGGCAGGCGCAGATGCTGGCGCTCGCGCGCGGGCTCATGGCGGCGCCGAGGCTGCTATTGCTCGACGAGCCGGCGCTGGGCCTCGCGCCGGTGATGACGCGCGCGGTGTTCGATTTGCTGGCGCGGCTGAAGCGCGAGGGGGCCACGGTGCTGCTGGTGGAGCAGAACGTGGCCGAGGCGCTGGCGCTGGCCGACCGCGCCTATGTGCTCGAAGGCGGGCGGATCGTGAAGGAAGGCGCGGCTTCGTTACTTGCGCGTGATCCCGGCTTGCGCGAGGCTTACCTGGGGGTACGACCGGAGAGTTCACCATGAACCGGATTCTCGTTTCGATTGCCGTGGCTGCATTCGCGTTCACGGCCAGCCCCGCCCTCGCGCAGGAGCGCATGGGCGCCGACGTTTCCTGCAAGCGCATCGGCCAGACGATGGAATACGACTGCCTGCTGATGCTGAAGGGCAAGCTCAGCGGCCACCCCATCCAGGGCGCGGGCATCGTCGTCGGCGCGGACATGCCCTCGATGCCGATGGCGCACAACATCAAGCCGGTGAAGGCCGAGGCCACCGGCAAGACCGGCGAGTACAAGTTCCGTATCGCGCTCGATATGCACGGCGAATGGGCGCTCAAGATCCGCCTCGCCAAGCCGCGGCAGGATCTCATCGT
>CAYZSG010000346.1:0-3617 GCA_964481045.1 uncultured Candidatus Odyssella sp.
CGGATCGGCGCCACCGCCTTCATCGCCGGGTGATAGAGCGGCGCGAACAGGAAGCAGAAGCCGCTGTCGTTGTAGCGCCGCGCGGTTTCTTCGGCCGTTGCCTCGATCGGCACGCCGAAGCGCTCGAGCAGGTCCGCGCTGCCGCAGCGCGAGGAGACCGAGCGGTTGCCGTGCTTGGCGACGCTGATGCCGGCGGCCGCCGCCACGAGCGCCGCCGCCGTGGACAGATTGAGCGAGCCCGAGCCGTCGCCGCCGGTGCCGACCACATCGAGCAGCGGCGTCACGTCGATCGGCGGGCGCACCGCGCGCTTGCGCAGCGCCGCGGCGGCGCCGGAAAGCTCGTCGGGCGCCTCGCCCTTCATGCGCAGCGCCATCAGGAGCGCCGCGATCTGCGGCGGCGCGCAGTCGTGCTCGACCATCGTGCCGATGGCCGCCGCCATTTCGTCGTGCGAGAGGCTCTCGCGCAGGGCCACTTTTTCCAGGACGTCCGTCAACATCGAATTCTCCATCGGAGCGCAAAAACAAAAAGCCCGCCGGACTTCTGTCGGGCGGGCCATCGAACCAGGGGTTCTAGGAGGGTATTATTCAGGCACGGCTTCTGCCGGGCGGGCCCATATGGTCACGCCACCACCACCAGCCGGCCGCGAAAGCGGCCGCCGGAACGGCGTTCGTCGTGAGGGCACGGGCAGACACGTAAGCGCTCCTGAATGAAGGTTTCGCTCTATACGGGACCAACGGCGCGGGCGTCAACCGGCTTGTTCGAGCAAACCCGCGTGAATTCGTCTAACCGGGCTTCGAATGTTGCCGTGGTACGCGGGCGGACGTTACTTCCGGGCGCCGGCGCGCCGCGCATCGCCGCGTGAATTGACAATCCTCAATGCAATTTGTGCTCACCGGGAACAGAGTCTCTGCTTTATGGTGCGCGAAGATGGAGATCGGCCGACCGTGCCCACAGTTCTGCTTGTCGACGACGACGAACTGGTTCGCGAAACCGTGGCGGGCATCCTCGCCGACCGCGGCTACAACGTGCTCAAGGCGGAGCACGGCCGTGAGGCGCTGAGCGTCCTGTCCCGGACAGCCGGCATCGAAGCCGTCATCCTCGACATCATGATGCCCGAGATGGAGGGCATCGAGGCGCTGCGCGAGATCCGCAAGGGCTGGCCCGGGATTCCGGTCATCATGATTTCCGGCGGAGACCGCTCGGGTTGGACCGATGCGCTCGACATGGCTTCGAAGCTCGGGGCCGATCGCACGCTGCCGAAGCCATTCACGCCTTCGCAACTGATCGCCGAGATCGACGCCGCGCTCGCGGCCGCGAAACGCTGATAGGCCGCGCGGCGCTTCAGTCGCGCCGCACCCCCGCCGCCGCAAGCCGCCGCGCGAGCGCGCAGACGCCGCCGGCGAGCGCCGGCGTTGGCTTGCCCGCGGCATCGAGGCCCGCTTCGATCGCGCTCGCGAAAGCGCTGCCGACCGCGAGGGCATCCGCGTGCGGGGCAAGCGCCGCGAACATCTCGGGCGTACGCACGCCGAAGCCGGCCAGCAGCGGCAGAGCCGTCAGCTTGCGCAGGCGCGCGAGCCGCGCCGCGACGATTTCCACCGTGGGCGTGGCGCTGCCGGTGCCGCCCGCCGCCGCCGGCACATAGACGAAACCGCGCGCGCCGTCGATCTCGTCGCGCCATTTTGCCTCGTCCTCGCCGAACGCCACGCGGATCAGCGCGAGATCATTGGCGCGCGCCGCGCGGTCGAGCGCCGCCAGCTCCTCGGGCGTGGAGGAGATGAACAGCATCGCATCGGCGCCGGCCTTGGCGGCGTCCTCGGCGAATGCCTCGATACCGTGCGCGCGCAGCGTTTCGCCGTAGCCCATCAGCACGATCGGCGTCGCGGCGTCGCGGCGGCGGAATTCGGCGACATCGGAGAGCGTGCGCGCCGCATCGATGCCGCGCGCCTTGGCGCGGCGATGCGCGGCCTGGATCTGCGGGCCGTCGAGCCAGGCATCGGCCGGCAGCCCGATCTCGAGAATGTCGGCCCCGGCGCGGGCAAGCTGGAGCCACAACGCCACCGCCTCTTCCGGCGCCGGCTCGCCGGCCGTGACGAACGCCGCAAGTCCGCAGCGCCGCCCGGCCGCCAGCGCCCGAAACCGCGCCGGAAGACGCCCGGTCATGCCCGAAAAGCGGGCAGCGGCCGCTTGGCGCTTGGGCAGCTTCCTGTTAGAGCAGCCATCTCACCCGTCCATTCCCCGAATCCCGCACGATGACGCAATCCTCGCCGAGCCCGGTCGCGGCTCCCGCCGCGCCCTTCGGCGCCGCGCGGCTGGCGCTCGTCGTCGTCGTGCCGTTCGCGGCCGGCTATTTCATGTCGTACCTCTACCGCAACATCAATGCGGTGGTCGGGCGCTATCTCATCGACGAGCTCGGCCTTTCGGGCGCCGATATCGGGCTGCTGACGGCGGCCTACTTCTTCACCTTCGCGCTGGCGCAGATCCCGATCGGCGTGATGCTCGACCGCTTCGGCCCGCGGCGCGTCAACAGCGCCCTGCTCTGCGTTGCCGCCACCGGCGCGGTGCTGTTCTCGTTCGGCGACGGCCGCGATCCGCTGATGATCGCGCGCGCGCTGATCGGCCTCGGCGTCGGCGGAGCGCTGATGTCGTCGTTCCAGGCGATCACGCTCTGGTATCCGAAGGAGCGCTGGGGCTTCTTCAACAGCGTCATCATGACGGTGGGCGGCCTCGGCGCGCTCGCGGGCAGCGGCCCGGTGGAAGCGGCCTTGCAGATCACCACCTGGCGCGGGCTGTTTCTGGCGCTCGGCCTCACGACCGTGGCCGTGGCCGCGCTCGTGTTCCTCGTCGTGCCCGAGCGCCGGCGCGACGCGAAAGCCGAGTCACTCGGCGCCGTGTTCAAGGGCGTCGCGAACGTGCTCGGCAACCGCGCGCTCTGGTCGATGGCGCCGCTGCTGCTGTTCACGCAGGCCGCCAATCTCGCGATCCTCGGCCTCTGGGGCGGGCTGTGGCTGCGCGACGTGGCCGGCTTCGGCCGCGGCGACGCCGCCGTGTTCGTGAGCCTGATGAATGTGGGCCTCACCGCCGGATTCGTGATGAACGCCGTGCTCAGCGAAGTGGCCGCGCGGCGGCGCTGGTCGCTGGAGCGCCTCACGATCGTGCTCGTGATCGTGTTCTTCGCCGTCCAGGCGCTCATCGTGTTCCGCGTCGACCCCCAGGCGGCGTGGCCCTGGGTCGCATTCGGAATCTTCGCCAACGCGGTGATCTTCTGCTATCCGATCCTGGCCGGGCGGCTGCCGCTCGCCTATAGCGGACGCGCGAACACTTCGGCGAATTTCGTGAGCTTCTCAGGGGCTTTCCTCGGCCAGTATCTGATCGGCTGGGTGATGGATCTCTTCCCGCGCCAGCCGGGCGGCGGCTATGCCGCTTCCGCCTACGACTGGGCCTTCGGCGGCCTTCTGGCGCTCGAAATTCTCGGGCTTTTGTGGTTTCTCTACGCCCACCGACGGGCCGGCGCGCCGGCCGCTTCCTAGAACGGGGACTGACGCTTAGTGCCTACCCGCAAAATTCGCATCGCCGTGATCGGCGCCGGTTATTTCGGATCGCTGCACGCCGCCAAATT
>CAYZSG010000347.1:0-3592 GCA_964481045.1 uncultured Candidatus Odyssella sp.
GCCGCGAGCGCGGCGGCCTCGGCGACGCCCGGCTTGAACTTGAGGACGACGCGGATCGCTCCGGCGCGGCTCCACGACACGATGAAGCCCAGCCCGTCGGCGCCGCCGAGATGATTCTCGACGAGCGGCGTCATGCGATCGGCAACGTGTTCCAGCGGCGCGCCCGGAAACACGAACGCGACCTCGATCATCGTTTCCGCCGGCAGGATCTCGGCGCGCGCTCCATGCGGGAGGCCAGCGAATGCCAGCGCGGCCGCGAGGGTTGCGCGTCGCGTCAAGGCCATGTCGTGTGCTCTTCGCCGAGTCCGGTTGCCATGCCGGTGCCGCTGCGAGCATAGTGGCCGGACAGGCGGCGGCAACACCGGCCGTGAAATATCGCGAGGGACGAAACACGCAATGCTCAATCTGACGCAAGCCCAGACCATCGTCGCGGAAACGCTCAAGAAGGCGCGCGAGAAGAACATGAAGCCGCTCTCGGTGGCGGTGCTCGACGCGCGCGGCTGCCTCATCGCCTACGCGATGGAAGAGGGCGGCCTGCTGCGCGAGGTCGTGGCCAAGGGCAAGGCCTATGGCGCGCTCGGCATGGGCCGCTCGTCGCGCGCGATCGAGCAGCTCGCCAAGGACCGCCCGCATTTCATCAACGCGATCATCGAGGCGTCGGAGGGCCGGCTGATTCCAGTGCCGGGCGGCGTGCTGATCAAGTCCGGCAACGCCATCGTCGGCGCCGTCGGCGTGAGCGGCGACACTTCGGACAACGACGAGCTCGCGGCCGTCGCCGGTATCCAGGCGGCGGGCCTCGCGGCCGGCGTCGACTGACCGCGCGGCGATGCGGCGCGCGGCGATCCTGCTCGCTCTCGGCCTGGCCGCGTGGGCCGGGCCTGCGGCCGCACAGAGTTCGCGCAGCGTCACGTTCGATTTCCTGAAGCCCGGCACGGCGCCGGGCGCGTTCGATTGCGGCGTGACCGGTCCGGGCGGCCCGAGCCGCTGGGTCGTGACGCAGGCGATGGCCGATGGCGGCATCCGCCGCGTGCTCGCGCAGACGAGCCAGGTCGCCGACGCCAGCCGCATGCCGCATTGCCTGCTCAAGAACTATCGCGGCGCGGATGTGGACGTGGTCGTGCTGATCCGCCCGGTGAGCGGCGAGCGCGCGCGGGCCGGCGGCATCGTCTGGCGCGCGCAGGACGCGCGGAACTTCTACGCGCTGCTGATCGACGCGAAGACCGATCAGATGACGGTCTACCGCGTCGAGAAGGGGCTGCCCGCGCCGCTGCCGATCGCCGGCGAGGACCGCAAGTTCGCGCATCGCGCGAAGCTCGAGCGCGACCGCTGGTATCAGCTCCGCGTGCGCGCCACTGACGGCCGCTTCGAGATCTTCCTCGACAGCGCCAAGCGCTTCGAGGTGGAAGACGGCACGTTCCGCGGCCCCGGCGCGGTCGGACTCGCCACGCTCGCCGACAGCGTGATCCAGTTCGACGCCTTCAACGTCGCGCGGTCGCGGTAGGACAAAACGGCGCGGCGCGATCCGTGCCGCCCTTTCCCGCGTAAGACCGATATGCAGACCTCAATATTGAGCAGCCCCGGGCCGCGCCGCACCCTCGCCCTTGACCTCATTGGGCTCGTTCTTGCGCTCGCCCTGTGCCTCGGCGTGGGCGCGCTCGGCGGTGTCTGGACGGCGGCCGGCGTCCGGGAATGGTATCCGGCGCTGGCAAAGCCGCCGATCACGCCGCCGCCTTGGCTGTTCGCACCGGTGTGGACGACGCTTTACCTGATCATGGGCTATGCCGCGTGGCGCGTATGGCGCAAGGCCGGGTTCAGCGGCGCGCCTGTGGCGCTGGCGTTGTTCGGCTTTCAGCTCGTGCTGAACCTCGCCTGGTCGTATCTGTTCTTCGGACGGCACTGGATCGGCGCGGCGTTCGCCGAGATCATCGTTTTGCTGGTTGCGATTGCCGCGACGGCATTGGCGTTCGCGCGCACCGATCGCATCGCGGCCTGGCTGCTCGCACCCTACGCCGCGTGGGTCGCGTTCGCCTCGGTCCTGACCGGATGGTTCTGGTTGTTGAACCGCGCGGGGTGATCCGGTTTCCGCAGCCGTGATCGCGGTTCCGGCCCGGCGCTCACGCGACGAGCGCGGCGAGCGCTTCGGCGTTCGATGCGAGGCCGAGCTCTTCGAGGATCTCCGCGTTGTGCTGGCCGAGATGCGGCGGGGCGCGGCGCAGCGTGGGCGGCGTGCGCGCGAGCTTCACCGGAAAGCCGGGGACGCGCACGCGGCCGCCTTTGGCGAGATCGGCCTCGAGCGTCATGCCCATCGCCTGCGCCTGCGGCGCCGCGAAGGCCTCGGCCACGGAATAGATCGGTCCGCACGGAATGTCGGCGGCCTTGAGCGCCGCGATCCAGTCTTCCGTCGTCCGCGTCTTCATCACGGCCGCGACGAGGCCGCGCGCATAGTCGCGGTTCGTGTCGCGCGCCTTCTGCGGCACGAGCCGCGGATCGGCCAGCCATTCCGGCTTGCCGCAGAGGCGCGCGAATTTCTCCATGCGCGCGTCCTCTGACACATAAATCTGCACGTGCCCGTCCGCGGAGGCGAAGGTGCCGTAGAGCGCGGTGACCGGATGGAAATTCCCCTCGGCCACCGGATCGACGCCGCTCGCGAAGTACTTGCCGGCCTGGACGCTCATCGTGCCCATCAGCGCCTCGAGCAGCGAGGTGCGCACGACCTGGCCGCGCCCGCTGCGCGTGCGCTCGGCGAGCGCGGCGAGCGCGCCGACGCAGGCGGCATAGCCGGCCACGGCGTCGGCGATCGCGATGCCGGCGCGCACCGGGCCGGTCTCCGGCGTGCCGGTGATGGCCATGAAGCCGCTCACGCCCTGGATCATCTGATCGACTCCGGGCAGGTCGCGGTCCGGCCCGGCATGGCCGTAGGCCGAAACGCGCACGGTAACGAGACGCGGAAAATCGCGCTCGAGCCGGGCCTCGTCGAGGCCCAGGCCCTCGAGCACGCCGGGGCGGAAATTCTCGACCAAAACGTCGGCACGCGCGAGGAGGGCGGCGAGAATCGTCTTGGCGCCGGGCTTGCGGAGGTCGATGCGCAGCGAGCGCTTGTTGCGGTTGGCGGTCGCGAAATATCCGCCGACATCGGGCGCGAACGAAGGCGGGCTGTTGCGCAGCCGATCACCCTCCGCACCCTCGACCTTGATCACGTCCGCGCCGAGATCGCCCAGAAGCTGCGCACAGAACGGCCCCGCGAAAATGCGCCCGAGATCGACGACGCGGATGCCGGCGAGGGGACCGGGCGAGGCTTCCTGCTGTGCGGCCATGGTGCGTGCGCTATCCCGCCTTCCGCTCGTCCGCCCAGCGGAAATCCTTGAACTGCTCGCGCAAGGTGAGCTTCTGGAATTTGCCGGTGGAGGTGCGCGGGATCGCTTCGACGAAGACGACTTCGTCGGGAAGCTGCCATTTCGCGAACTTGTCCTCGAGGAACTTGCGGATATCGGCCGGCGCGACATTGGCGCCCGGCTTCTTGACGACGCAGGCGAGCGTCCGCTCGTCCCATTTGGGATGCGCGATGCCGATGACGGCGGCTTCGGCCACGGCC
>CAYZSG010000348.1:0-3502 GCA_964481045.1 uncultured Candidatus Odyssella sp.
TGATCATCATGAAGAACGGCTACACCTCGGCGACCGGCTGGCAGTTCCTGCCGTCCTCGCCGAAGAAGGGCGACTTCTCCGGCTCGCGCATGTCGATCGAGAACACGCTGCGCGGCGTCGGCGTGCGCTGGATGCGGAAAGTGCGCACCTACGGCGTCTCGAAGATGGTCGATACGCTGAAAGAGGCGCTGACCACCGCCGAGAAGGGCCTCAAAGTCATCATCGCCGAGAGCGAGTGCATGCTGGCCAAGCAGCGCCGCGTGCGCTCCGAGCGCGCGAAGCTGCTGGCGGAAGGCAAGCGCGCGACGCGCGAGCGCTTCGGCATCGACGAAGACGTGTGCACGGGCGATCATTCCTGCATCCGCCTCTCGGGCTGCCCGTCGCTGACGATCAAGGAGAACCCGGACCCGCTGCGCAAAGATCCGATCGCGCACGTCAACACGGGCTGCGTCGGCTGCGGCCTCTGCGGCGAGGTCGCGCATGCGGCGATCCTGTGCCCGAGCTTCTTCCGCGCCGAGATCGTCTACAACCCGACGAAGTTCGAGCGGATCATGGCGAACCTCCGCCAGAAGATGATCCGCCCGTTCCTGACCAAGGAAGCCATCCGCCTCGCCCCGCCGCTGGCGCAGCAGGTGATGGAGCCCGAAGAAGCCGCCAAGGCGGCGTAGTGGAAGGTAACGGGGGCCGGGGAGTCGCGGAGAAGCAAGAATGCGCGCCAAGGGCGCGCGATTGAATTTTCTCCCCGGCCCCCGGCTCCTGTTCACTTAACTGCATTGCGGCAGGAACAGCCTGCGCAGGTAGATTGAAATGGCGAAAGATACACCGCGTCCGATCACGATCCTGATCGCGGCCATGGGCGGCGAGGGCGGCGGCGTGCTCACCTCGTGGATCGTGAGCGCCGCGCGCCGGGCGGGCCATCCGGTGCAGGCGACGTCGATCCCCGGCGTGGCGCAGCGCACCGGCGCCACCACCTATTACATCGAGCTGATCCCGGCGACCTACGCGGAGATCCAGGACCGCGAGCCGGTGCTCGATCTCCATCCCGCGCCGGGCGACGTCGACGTGGCGATCGCGACCGAGCTCGTGGAGACGGGCCGCGTGATCGAGAAGGGCTACGTCAGCCCGGACCGCACGCTGCTCATCGCGTCCACGCACCGCATCTACGCGCTCGCCGAGAAGATGGCGATGGGCGACGGCCGCTTCGACAGCGACAAGATCCTGTCCGCCGCCAAGTCGATGGCGAAGAAGACATTGCTGTTCGACATGGAGAAGGCCGCGGCCGATGTCGGCAGCGTCGTCAACTCGGTGATCCTCGGCGCCATCTGCGGCGCCGGCGTTCTGCCGATCCCGCGCGAGGTTTTCGAGCAGACGATCAAGGACGAAGGCATCGCCGTCAAAGCCAACCTCGCCGGCTTCGCCGCCGGCATCGCCTACGGCAAGGGCGAGGTCGTCGAGCTGAAGCGCAAGCGCGACATTACCCTTGCGCCCACGCCGACCGCGACTCCGGCCTATCGTTCGCATCCGGCGGCGGCGGCGCTCAAGGCGCGCATCGAGAAGGATTTCCCGAAGGCGCTGCAGCCGCTGATCCTCGAGGCCTGCGGCCGCACGCTCGACTACCAGGATGGGAAGTACGCGACCCTCTATCTCGACCGGCTCGACACGATCGCCGCGATCGATCGCGCGCGCAACGACAACGACTGGCGCCTCACCTCGGAGACCGCGCGGCACCTCGGCCTGCGCATGACGTTCGAGGACGTGATCCGGGTCGCCCAGCTGAAGACGCGGCCCTCGCGCATGGCGCGCGTGCGCCGCGAGGTGCAGGCCGCACCCGACCAGCTCGTGAAGCAGACCGAGTTCCTGAAGCCCGGCATCGACGAGTTCGCCTCGCTGATGCCGCCCTGGATGGCGCGCCCGCTGCTGCGCTGGGCCGAGAAGAAGCCCGAGCGCAAGAAGAAGACGCATATCGGCCTTTATGTCCGCACCGACACGTTCACCGGCTACATGAAGCTCCGCGTGATGGCCGGCATGCGCTGGTGGCGCCGCGCCGGCTATCGCTACAAGGAAGAGCAGAAGCAGATCGAGCACTGGCTCGATCTCGTGCGCCGCTCGGCGGCCGTGGGCCGCGACTTCGCGCTCGAGGTCGTCGAGCTCGCGCGGCTCATCAAGGGCTATGGCAGCACGCACAAGCGCGGCAGCGGCAATTTCGACCGCATCGTCGCCGCCATCGTCGAGCCCGCGCTCGCCGCCAAGCGCCCGTCCGCTCCGGCCGTCAAGAAGGCGCGCGACGCGGCGCTGGCCGATCCCGAAGGCGAGACGCTCGGCAAGACATTGGCCGAGCTCACCGCGCCGGTGCCCGCGCGCGCGGCGGAGTAGGGTGGGCCGGCGCGGCCGATGAAAACCATCGCCGCCGCGCTGTCCGTTCTGCTTCTCGCGAGCGGCGGCGCGCGCGCCGAGCCGTTCGCCGCCCATGCGCTCGGTTTCCATCCGACGTCCAACACGCTGCTGATGGTGCGCGGCCGCGAAGGCGGCGTGCGCATCGTCGACTTCGCCGATCCCGCGAAGCCGCTCGAACGCGAGATCTCGGCCGTGGCCCAGGCCGCGGATTTCATCGGCGATGGCGCGCGCATCGTGCTCGGCGAAAAGGGGCTTCTTCGCGTCGTCTCGCTCGACGGCAAGAGCGCCGGGGCCGATGTCGAGGCCGCACCGGAGCCGATCATCGCCGTGGCCGTCTCGCCGCGCGGGGGCGCTCTCGCTCTGCTCGACCGGAAGATCGGACTCCAGCTCTGGGATTTCGGCAACGGCCCGACCCGCCGCCGCTGGCAGGCCACGCTCGAGCGCGTTTCCGACTACTGCGTCGCCGGCGACGTAGCGTTCGCGCCCGACGAAAGCGCCGTCGCCGCGATCTCGTGCTTCAACAACGTCTATGTGCGCACGCGCGCGGGCCGCGCCGTCGCCGTTCCGCGCGGCCGCGAGGGCTACGAATCCTGTTGCGGCGTCAGGATACGATTCAGCCCCGACGGGCAATTCCTCGTCGCCCGGCGCGGCGCGCAGCCGGGCTGGTCCGCCCACCTCTGGATCTATCGCGGCGGCGTGCTGTCCGGCGGCCGGGTCTTTCCGGGCACGGACTATGCGCGCGACATCGCGTTCCTCAAGGGAACGCGCGAGGTGCTCGTGCTCGACAAGGACGGCCTGCGCCGCATCGACCCGCTCGCGCCGCGGCGCGCCACGACGCTCCTCGCGATCTCGCCGCAGGAAACCGACGCCATCGCGGTCTCCGCCGACGGCGCGCGGCTGGCGATGATCGAGGGCGGCGACACGATCACGATCCGCGCGCTCGGCGGCGCGCTGCTCGGAAGCATCAAGCTGCGCTAGGCCGAAGTCCGCTCACGAGAATCGCGCGAGCAGTGGCAACGCCTCGTGCGCGTCCATCCTTCGAGGCGGCCCCACGCGGGGCCGCACCTCAGGATGAGGCCAATTTTGCTCAAACAAACGGCCTCATCCT
>CAYZSG010000349.1:0-1441 GCA_964481045.1 uncultured Candidatus Odyssella sp.
CGATCTCTGCAGTTGTGCCGGCGTCGAGACGGGCGGGTCGGGGACCCGCCCCTACGTGATCGACGGCATCACGGCATCAGGAACATCGTCGGCATCGGCGCGCCGGCGTTCAAGAGATCGACGCGCTTCTCGACGATGCGCAGCGCGCCGCCGTCGAGGCGCAGCGTGTGGCGAGCGGTGCCGGCGAGCACGAGCTGCTCGCCCTGGCGGAATTCGGCATAGAAGAACGCCGTCCGCGTGCGGTAGCGGTTGGCCGCGTGATCGAGCTCCTCCACGGCCGGCGCTTGCAGCACGTGCTGGCACAGCACCGGCGGGCTGTCGGAATAGGCCTTGCCGGCGGCGAGGCGCAGCACGCGGGCCTTCAGCAGCAGCGGCTTGTCCTCCCAGGTGATCGACTGCTCGGCGAGCGCGTCGGTCTGGTCGCGCCGCAGCGGCAGCCAATAGCGGCCGTCCTCGGCGAAGAGATCGAGCCACTCCTGGAATCGCCGCTCGTCGATGAGGCGCGCCTCGCGATAGACGAATTCCGCGAGATCGGTTTCGGCCGGCAGGTTGCGCGCGCTCATACGCCGGCCCCAGCGAGCGCGGGCGCCATGTATTTCGCCCAGGCGCGGTGCTGGTTGCGCAGCACGATCTCGTCGATGCCGCTCCTGTCCTTCCCGGTTTCTCCCTCCTCGCCGGGCCGGTGGCCGCGATGCAGGCTGACCCACGGATTGCCGCTGGCGCCGAGGCTCTTCTGCGCCGTCTCGAACACGTGCACGTCGTCCTGCGCCACCAGCGACATCGGCGAGAAGACGAGGCGGTTATAGAGCATCGAGCGCTCGGCCATCATCGGCGGGGCGCCCTTGGCGCGGAAGCACCAGGCTTCGAGCATCGTGCGGTCGGCGGCGAGCGGGCGGAGCACGCGCATCACCTGCGGCGAGCCCTTCATCGCCAGGCTCGGATAGATCACGGCGTTCTGCGGCATGTAGGAGAGGATCGCCTTGGCGCGCTCGGCGCCGTAGGCCTTCGTCATCGCCGCGAGATAGGCGGGGTCCTCGCCGTAGTGCGAGTGGACGCTGCCGCCGAGGCCGAGAATGCTGTGGCCGTCGGGCATCACGCGCGCGCCCATCTTCTCGACGAAATCGAATCCCGTGCTCGACTGGAAGCCGGCGAGCTGCTCGACGCTCATCGGCCGCGGCTCGTCCGGCGTCTTGGGCGACCAGATCTGGCGGCCGGCGACCATCGTGGGCTCGTGCGCCGCGAACACGTGCAGCGCGTCGTTGATGTTCTCGAGATAGATCTTCCAGTTGCAGCGGATGATCGCGCGCAGCGGGGGCACGATCGCCTCGAGCTCGCCCTCGGGCGAGCGGTCCGCCATCATGTCGAGGAACGAGAGCCCCGTGCCGAGATAGTCCTTGAACGACGGGCCCTCGTCGCCGAGGCGGACGAAGACGAAGCCGCG
>CAYZSG010000349.1:1541-3477 GCA_964481045.1 uncultured Candidatus Odyssella sp.
GATAGTCCTTGAACGACGGGCCCTCGTCGCCGAGGCGGACGAAGACGAAGCCGCGGTGCTCGGCGCTGGCGACGCGGTGGAGGCCCTTGCCGGTCTCGCAGTCGCGCAGCCGCGTGCCTTCGTAATCCTTCTGGAGCGGGAGCCCGAGCAGCGAGCCGTCGAGGCGATACGACCAGCCGTGATAGGGGCAGCGGAACGCGCGGCCGGTATTGCCGGCGGGCTCGCTCAGAACCTTGGCGCCCTTGTGCGCGCAGCGGTTCATGACGACCTGCAACGACTTGTCGGCCGCGCGCACCAGGATCAGCGGGCGGCCCGCGATCTCCGCGGTGACGAAGTCGCCGACCTTCGGCACCTGCGACGCGTGGCCGAGGAACAGCCAGGTGCGCGCGAACAGGCGCTCCTGCTCGAGCGCGAAAATTTCGGGGCTCGTATAGACGTCGCGGTGGACGCGGTCGTCCTGGAACAGATGCCCCGGATCGCCGCGCTGCCCGCGCAAGGTCTCGATCGTATCCACGTGCGCCAGCCTCCATGCCGCAGGATCGCGCGCGCCACGCCGCCGCCGTCGCCGGCCCCAAGGCGGCTGCCGTGTCGCGCCGGGGCGCAAAGTGGCACGCGGCCGCGCGCCGTGGAAGCGAGCAACTCGTCGCGCGGGCTATGCGGTGGCGGGGAGGCGGCTCAGGCCGCCGGGTGCGCGCGCTGGGAAGCGCCGGTGCGGATGAACGCGCGCGTGGCGGCAACGGCGTCGCGCGCCGGCGCGCCGGCATTCGCGTCGAGGAAGCGGATGTCGTCGCGGGTGCCCGCGATTTGCCACTCGCGGCCGAGTTCCTTGTAGTAGAGGAACGTGCATTCGAACGTGAAGCCGACGAGCAGCGCGCCCACCCCGCCGTCGTTGCCGGCGAGCGGCAGGATCGTGCGCGTGACGACGCATTCCGGCAGGCTGTCGGCCAAGTAGCGGTTGCGGCACCAGAGCGGACGGCGCGAGGCCCAGGCGAGCGAGTGATGGCGGTTCGCGGCGGCGAGGCGCTCGCCCTTCAGCACGTCCCGGAACGGCTTGTTGGCGACGTTGGTGCCGTAGTGGCTGACGACAGCTTCGCCGGTGAGGCCGAAACGGAACTCGCCGTCCGGATCGCGCAGGACGATGCTGAGATTGGGCAGCAGCGACGGGATCTCGGCCGGATCGATGTCGCGCCGGTGCGGCAGGCCGCCGGCGGCTTTCGAGCACCAGTAAGCGTAGAGCGGACCGAGAACGCGGGAGCGTGCAACCAGTTCGGACATGGGGGAACCCGGAGGTGACGGGCGGATTACACGCCCTCGGGCGGCCGTTAACAATTCATCGGAGGGCCTAGGCCGAACCGGCTAGACCGCGGTCAGGCGCCCGCCTTGAACCCGTTGGTGATCGGGTAGCGGCGGTCGCGGCCGAAGGAGCGGCGGGTGATCTTGACGCCGGGCGGGGCCTGGCGGCGCTTGTACTCGGCGCGGTCGAGCATCTGCCAGACGCGCAACACCGTCGCGCGGTCGAAGCCCTTGGCCACGATGTCGTCGAGCCGCATCTCGCGCTCGATGAGGCATTCGAGGATGCCGTCCAGCGTCGCGTAGGGCGGCAGTGTGTCCTGATCGGTCTGGTTCGGCTTGAGCTCGGCCGTGGGCGGCTTCGTGATCACGCGCTCGGGCATCACGTCGCCCGAGGGGCCAAGGGCCCCCTCGGGCTTATGCGCGTTGCGCCAGCGCGAAAGCGCGAAGACGTCGGTCTTGTAAACGTCTTTCAGCACCGAGTAGCCGCCGCACATGTCGCCGTAGAGCGTGGCGTAGCCCACCGACATCTCGGATTTGTTGCCGGTCGAGAGCACCATGTGGCCGAACTTGTTGGAGAGCGCCATCAAGGTGATGCCGCGCGCGCGCGCCTGGATGTTCTCCTCGGTCGTGTCGGGCGCGCGGC
>CAYZSG010000350.1:0-3429 GCA_964481045.1 uncultured Candidatus Odyssella sp.
GATGGTGATGCTCGGCGCCTATACCACCTTCGTCGTCCAGCAGATCATCCGCGGCTGGATGCCGGAGCTGATGGAAGTCTCGGTGCTCATCGCGGTGCCGATGGCGTTCCTCGTCTCCGGCGCGGTCGGCGTCGGCCTCGAGCGCGGCGTGATCCGTCATCTCTACGGGCGGCCGATCGAGACGCTGCTGATGACCTGGGGCGTCAGCATGATCCTCCAGCAGGCCGTGCGCACCGCGTTCGGCTCGACCAACCGCGAGGTGACGAGCCCCTCCTGGATGTCGGGCACGATGGAGATCGCCTCGGGCATCGCGCTGACGCAGAACCGCGTCGTCATCATCCTCTTCGGCCTCATCGTGTTCGGCCTCGTGGTGCTCGTCACGAAGAAGACCTGGTTCGGCCTCCAGATGCGGGCGGTGACGCAGAACCGCGCGATGGCCGCCTCGATGGGAATCCGCACCGGCCGAGTCGACGCGATGACGTTCGGCCTCGGCTCCGGCATCGCCGGCATGGCCGGCGTGGCGCTGGCGCAGATCGACAACGTCAGCCCCAATCTCGGCCAGGGCTATATCGTGGACAGCTTCATGGTGGTCGTGTTCGGCGGCGTCGGCAACCTGCTCGGCTTGCTGCTGGGCTCGTCGATCCTCGGCGTCGTCAACAAATTCCTCGAGCCTTTCGCGGGCGCCGTGCTCGGCAAGATCTTCGTCCTCGTCGCGATCATCGTTTTCATCCAGTTCCGGCCGCGCGGGCTCTTCGCGCTCAAGGGCCGGGCGGCGGAGGCCTGAGAATGTCGGCGCCGCTCAACCGCTCGCTCGGCAAGGCGCTCGTCTCGGGCGCGCGGCCCTACATCCTGCTCGCGATCGCGCTGCTCGCGCTGCTGCCGCTGCTCAACCTGTTCGTGCCGCAAAGCTCGCCGCTCTATCTGCCGGATTTCGCGATCAAGCTGATCGGCAAATGGCTGTGCTTCGCGATCCTCGCGCTCTCCATCGACCTCGTCTGGGGCTACGTCGGCATCCTCTCGCTCGGCCACGGCGCGTTCTTCGCGCTCGGCGGCTATGCGATGGGCATGCATCTGATGCGCGAGATCGGCGACCGCGGCGTCTACAAGAATCCGGTCCTGCCGGACTTCATGGTGTTCCTGAACTGGAAGGAGCTGCCCTGGTATTGGTTCGGGTTCGACAATTTCGCGTTCGCTCTGCTCATGGTCGTCCTCGTTCCGGGCCTGCTCGCCTTCGTGTTCGGCTGGCTGGCATTCCGTTCGCGCATCACCGGCGTCTACCTCTCGATCATCACGCAGGCGATGACCTTCGCGCTGATGCTCGCCTTCTTCCGCAACGACATGGGCTTCGGCGGCAACAACGGCCTCACGGACTTCAAGGACGTGCTCGGCTTCCCGCTCAACACCGACGCCACGCGCGCCGGCCTCTATTGGGCCTCGCTCGTCATGCTGATCCTGACCTTCCTGCTCTGCCGCATGGTGGTGCGCAGCAAGCTCGGGCGCGTGCTGACGGCGGTGCGCGACGCCGAATCGCGCGTGCGATTCCTCGGCTACTCGGTGACGAACTACAAGCTGTTCGCGTTCGTGCTCTCCGCGATGATCGCCGGCGTGGCGGGTGCCCTTTACGTGCCGCAGGTGGGCATCATCAATCCGTCGGAATTCTCGCCCGCCTCCTCGATCGAGGCCGTGATCTGGGTGGCGGTGGGCGGACGCGGCTCGCTTGTCGGCGCGATCCTCGGCGCCTTCGTCGTCAACGGCGCCAAGAGCTGGCTCACCTCGACGGCGCCGGAATACTGGCTGTTCATCCTGGGCGGCCTGTTCGTGGCGGTGACGCTCTTCCTGCCACGCGGCCTTTTCGGGCTCTTCGGCAAGAAGGGCAACGGCGCGCGCGTGTCCAAGCCGTCCATCGCGAATTTCTCGTCGATGCTCGGCACCGCTCCTCCGGAGCCGAAGGAGCAGAAGCCATGACCCTCCTTCGTCCTTCGGACTACAGAGGGCGCACCCTCCGAAGCGCGCAGCGCGAAGGAGAGAAGCCATGAACGCGCCGAAGCCTGTTCTCTATCTCGACGACGTGACCGTGAGCTTCGACGGATTCAAGGCGCTGAACTCGCTTTCCTTCGTCGTCGAGCCCGGCGAACTGCGCACGATCATCGGCCCCAACGGCGCCGGCAAGACGACGATGATGGACGTGATCACCGGCAAGACGCGGCCCGACAGGGGCACGGCGTTCTTCAAGGGCGTGCACGACCTCACGAAGCTCACCGAGGAGACGATCGCCAATCTCGGCATCGGGCGGAAATTCCAGCGCCCGACGGTGTTCGACAATCACACCGTGTTCGAGAACCTCGAACTGGCCTTGAAGGCCGACCGTCGCGCGTTCCGCACATTGTTCGCGAGCCTCAACGGGACGCAGAAAGATCGCATCGAGGCGGTGATGGAGCAGATCGGACTTGCCGCGCGCGCGCGCGATCTCGCCGGCGCGCTTTCGCACGGCCAGCGTCAATGGCTCGAGATCGGCATGCTGCTGATGCAGGACCCCGAGCTGCTGCTCGTCGACGAGCCCGTGGCCGGCATGACCGACCACGAAACCGCGCAAACCGCGACATTGCTGAAGCAGATTGCCGGCACGCGTTCGGTCGTCGTCGTCGAGCACGACATGGAGTTCGTTCGCGCGCTGGCGACGAAGGTGACGGTGCTGCACGAAGGATCCGTGCTTTCGGAAGGCACCGTGGATCACGTGCAGAACGATCAGAAAGTCATCGAAGTGTATCTGGGGCGTTGACTTGCTCGCTGTCGACAACCTCCATCTCTATTACGGCGCCAGCCACTGCCTGCGCGGCGTCTCGCTGAAGGCCATCAAGGGCGAGATCACGTGCCTGCTCGGCCGCAACGGCGTCGGCAAGACGAGCCTGTTGCGCACGATCATGGGCCAGCGATCGCCGCGCTCGGGCAAGATCACCTGGGAGGAGAAACCGCTCGACGGGCTTTCGTCCGCGGACCGCGCGCGGCGCGGCATCGGCTTCGTGCCGCAGGGCCGCGAGGTCTTCCCGCTGCTGACGGTCGAGGAGAATCTGAAGACCGGATACGCGGCGCTGCCGCGCGGCGAGCGCTCGATCCCGGCGGAGATTTTCGATCTCTTCCCGGTGCTGAAGACGATGCTGAAGCGCCGCGGCGGCGACCTTTCCGGCGGACAGCAGCAGCAGCTTTCGATCGCGCGGGCCCTCGTCACCCGCCCGCGCCTGCTGATTCTCGACGAGCCCACCGAGGGCATCCAGCCCTCGATCATCAAGGACATCGGCAACGTGATCCGCTATCTCGCCGGCCGCGGCGACATGGCGATCCTGCTGGTGGAACAATACTACGAATTCGCGCGCGACCTCGCCAACGGCTACGCGGTGATGGATCGCGGCGAGGTCGTCCTCGCCGGGCGGC
>CAYZSG010000351.1:0-3357 GCA_964481045.1 uncultured Candidatus Odyssella sp.
AACCTGCTGACAATGTTTCCCTGCTCGCTTCTGCCAATCGGCAACCGTGCGTTCATCCAAACCAAACGCCGCCACGATGGCCCCAGCAGGACAGCCAAAGGCCAACAACGTCACCACCAGGATCACCTTCGCCTTCTCGGCGAGGCCCATCAGCGCCTGCGGCACGATCTTCATGTAGCCTTCGTCGCGGATCCAGCGCTCCTCCCAGGTGTAGTCGAAGCTCTCGCCTTCGCCGCGGAAGTGATCGACGAAATCGGCGCTGACCGAATGCGTGGCGATCAGCTTCGCGATTCCATCGCCCTCGCCCAGCAGGAGCGCGGCTGCGCCGTCGCCGTAGAGCAGCTCGAGCTGCGACGCGGCCTTGGTGCGCCGGTGCTCGGTCGCGACGACGAGGGCGCTGCCGCCGCGCTTCAGACCGGCGATGAGCGCGCTGGTGCCCGCGCGCTGCGAGGTGGTGAGATCGAGCGTCTCGATGCCCTCGGGCAGGTCGAGCGCCGTCGCGAGCAGCGTCGCGCACTGGCGGTCCTGGAACGGCATCGTCGTCGAGGCGAGATAGATCGCATCGAGCTTCGGCGGCTCTATTCCAAGACAGTCGCGCGCGGCGGCGACGGCCATCGTCACGGCGTCTTCGTCCCAATTGCAGATCGCGCGCTCGCCCTTGCCATAGGCGGCGAGGCCCGGATTGAACCAGGCATTCGCCTCCACCATCGATTTCCGCTGCAGGCGCAGGCGCGGCACATAGCCGCCGTAAGCGATAATCCCGGGCATCACGTCCTCTTCTAACTCTCAGTTCGTTTGGTTCGACGAAGGGAAAGATAACAGGAGCCGGGGAGCCGGGGAGAAGAAAGACCGATGGCGCGCCAAGGGCGCGCATTTCCTGAACTCCCTCTTCGTCCCCGGCTCCCCGGCTCCTGTGATCTGACTTTCTTACTTCACCCATCCACCTGGAACGACGCGCCGACGGCGGAGTGGGCGTTGGTGTGCGGCTTGGCGCCGGTGAGATCGGAGATTTCGGCCCAATGCGCGGCCACCGCTTCGGGCGTGACCGCCTCGGCGGCGCCGAGCGTGACGCCCTTCGCCTTCACGAGGCGCGCGAGCGCGAAGTGGTTGTCGCCAGCCTCGAGCACGCAGCCGGTGGCCTTGCACTGTTCGCTGGCAAGATAGAGCACGCCGGCGGTCGCCACTTCGGGGCGCAGACGCTGCTCCAACTGCTGCGGCACGATCGTCGCCAGCATGCGCGTGAACGCCACCGGCGCGATCGCATTGGCGAGCACGTTGTGCTTCGCGCCCTCCTCCTTCAGCGCCAGCATGAAGCCGACGATGCCGGCCTTGGCCGCGGCGTAGTTCGTCTGCCCGAAATTGCCGTAGAGGCCGGCGGCCGAGGTGGTGACGATCACGCGGCCGTAGTTCTTCGCCTTCATCACGGGCCACGCGGCCTTGGCGACATAGACGGTGCCCTGAAGGTGCACGCGCAGCACCGCGTCGAAATCCACGAGGTCGATCTTCTCGAAGCTCTTGTCGCGAAGGAAGCCGGCATTCGCGATCAGGATATCGACGGTGCCGAACGCATCGAGCGCGGTCTTGACGATGCCCGCCGCCGAGGCGGGATCGCTCACGCTGTCGTAGTTCGCGACCGCCGTGCCGCCGGCCGCGTTGATCTCGCGCACGACAGCGTCGGCGCTGATGCTCGACTTGCCGCCGCCAACGACATCGACGCCCAAATCGTTGACCACCACCTTGGCGCCGCGCGCGGCCAATGCCTTCGCGTGGCTGCGCCCGAGGCCCGAGCCGGCCCCCGTCACGACCGCCACCCGCCCGTCGAATCGGATCATCCGACCTCCCGTCAAGTGATTGCTGGCGCTCCGCAGATGGGCGCGCGATGGGTCTAGCGCAATTCGAAAACGGATCATATTCTGAATCGCGAGACGCCGGGACGCACCCGGCGCGCGGGCGCCCCGAACGGGGCGCTTCGGTTGCGGCCCGTCGCGGCGGGACCAATTGGGAGGACGTGCTTGGAGGTTTTGCAGCTGCTGATCGGCGGCGTGGCGCAGGGCTGCGTTTATGGCCTCATCGCGCTGGGCTTCGTCCTCATCTACAAGGCCACCGAACAGGTCAATTTCGCCCAGGGCGACATCCTGATGATCGGCGCCTATGTGGCGCTGACGCTCATCGTCGAGGCGCAGGCGATGGGGTGGACGATCCACCTCGCCTTCTGGCTGGCGCTGCCGCTCACGATGATCATCATGGCCGGGTTCGGCTACGCGCTCGACCGCGTGGCGCTGCGCCCGATCATCGGCCAGCCGCAATTCGCCGTCGTGATCCTCACGATCGCGCTCGGCTTCGTGTTCCGCGCGGCGGCCGGCGCCATTTGGAGCACCGAGCCGCAAACGCTGGCCACGCCGTTCACCGGCAAGAAGATCGTGCTTGGCGGCATGATCCTCGGCGCGGAAAGCCTCGCGATCATCATCGGCACGGCGGTCCTCTCCGGCGTGCTGTTCGCGTTCTTCCGCTACACGCGCATCGGCGTGGCCATGCAGGCGGCCTCGCAGAACCAGCTCGCCGCCTACTACATGGGCATTCCGGTGAAGATCATCTTCTCGATGATCTGGGCGATCAGCGCGGCGGTGGCGGCGGCGGCCGGCGTCCTGCTCGCACCGATTGCGACGATCGATCCGAACATGGGCTTCATCGGGCTCAAGGCCTTCGCCGCTGCGGTGATCGGCGGTTTCGGCAGCTTGCCCGGCGCCGTCATCGCCGGCCTCATGCTCGGCACCATCGAGCCCTTCGCGGCGGCCTATGGCTCGCGGGCCGGACTGCCCAAGGGCGTACCGGAAGTCTCGTCGTACATCTTCATGCTGATCGTGCTCATCGTCCGGCCACAGGGCCTGTTCGCGCAGATCTACAAGAAGAAGGTCTGAGGACAGGCAATGCGCAACATCTTCAAGACAAGCTACGTCCAGGACATTCGCCTCTTCGAGCACTCGGGTCATTATTTCTGGTATGGCCTTTTGCTGCTCGCCGTGTTCGCGGCGCCTCTGGTGCTGCCGCAATTCTTCGTCGGCGAGATGTCTCTGGTGTTCATCTACGCCGTGGCCGGCATCGGGCTGATGATCCTCACCGGCTTCACCGGCCTCGCCAGCCTCGGCCACGCGGCATTCCTCGGCATCGGCGCCTACGCGCACAACTACTTCGTCACCAAACTGGGGATCCCGTTCCCGTTCGCGCTGGCGATGGCGGGCTTCATCTCGGCCGGATTCGGCATCGCGTTCGCGCTGCCGGCGCTGCGCATGACCGGCATCTACCTCGCGATCGCGACCCTCGCCTTCGCCGTCATCATCGAGCAGGTGTTCAGCCACT
>CAYZSG010000352.1:0-3290 GCA_964481045.1 uncultured Candidatus Odyssella sp.
AATGGGCCGGCTCGACGCGGCGATCGCCGACTACGACGCGGCGCTCAAGGCCGATCCCAAGCATGCCCCCGCGCTCTACGGCCGCGGCCTCGCCTGGCGCCGCAAGGGCGACGAAACGCGCGCCGCCGCCGACATCGCGGCGGCCAAGGCGATCAAGGCGGATATCAGCGAAGAATTGGCGAAGCGCGGTCTGAAATAGCGCGGCAGCGACGTTTGGGGGGACAGACTTGAAGCCGCGATCGAACAGACTAGATTACAGTCTAGTCTATTGGGTGGCAGATCCATGGCCGACATTGGCGCCTTCGAAGCCAAGACCCATTTCTCGCGCCTGCTCGCGCGCGTGCAGCGCGGCGAGGAGATCACCGTTACGCTGCGCGGCAAGCCGGTGGCGAAGCTCGTGCCGATAAAGCCGGGCTTCGACCGCGAGAAGGCGCGCAAGGCGGTTGAGGCTCTCAGGGAGTTTGGTCGCCGCGCCAAACTCGGCCCCTTCGATTGGAACGAGTGGAAACGCTATCGCGACGAGGGCCGGCGTTAGCGGCGGCAGGCGGCCATGCCCAGCCTCGTCATCGACGCCTCGATCGTCGTGGCCGGTATAATGCCTGACGAAGATAGCGCCCCGGCGCGCGCGGCGCTCGATCGGATCGGTGAAGCGGGGGCAATTGCTCCCGTTATTTGGCGCCTCGAAGTGGCTAACGCGCTCCTCGCCGCCGAGCGCCGAAAACGCATCGATCCGCTCAGGCGCAACGAAGCGCTCGCCCTGGTTGCAGCGCTGCCCATCGAGGCCGACTTGGAAACCTGGGATCGCGCCTGGGACGCGATCCTGCCGCTGGCCCAGCGTTTCGGCCTCACCGCCTACGACGCCGCCTATCTCGAGCTTGCGCATCGCACGGGATTGCCGCTTGCGACGCTCGACCAAGACTTGCGCGCGGCGGCGGTGCAGCTCGGGGTGGCGCTGGCGGTGGAGTAGGCGAAGCCTTCAGGGACTTGCGGGCTCGCGGCGGGCTCAATCCACCGCGAAGCTGGCGCCGCAGCCGCAGGAGGATTTCGCGTTGGGGTTCGTGACCGCGAAATAGCTGCCCATCAGGTCTTCCTTGAAGTCGAGCTCGGCGTTGCCGAGAAACTCCAGGGAGGTTACGTCGACGACGACCTTCACGCCGTCCTTCTCGAACACGCGGTCGTCGGGGTTGAGGGTACCGTCGAGGTTGAACTCGTACTTGAAGCCCGAGCAGCCGCCGCCCGAGACGGCGACGCGCATCATCAGCCCCGGCTTGCCCTCGGCAGCGCCAAGGACGGCAATGCGCTTGGCCGCATTGGCCGAGACCGAGAAGCTGTGGGTGATCGTGTCGTGCATCTGTACCATCCGGGAGGCGGTCGCAGCACTTATCTATGTCTGCCAGCCGCCTTCGGCAACCCGCCTATGCTCGGCGGCGCAGTTTCGCTTCGAGAGCCGTCACGCGCGCATCGAGGCGCTCGTTCTCGAGTGCCTCGCGCAGTTTCAATTGCATCAGCGTCTGGTAGCCGATTCCCATCTTCTTGGCGCGGCTCCGATAGGCGTCGAGCAGGTCGGCGGCCATGCGGATGGAGATCGTGACCTTGATGTTCTCCGGCCGCATGTCTTCGTTGGTGATGTGGTCAGCCATGGATTCGTTTCCATTCGTTCATCAGGACGTCCTCGTATGTCTCAATCAGCTCCTTGAGACGCCGCAAGTCCTTGGCGCTCACGCCGTCGTTGCTCAACACTGCGCGCGTCAGTATCTCGATGCGGGCATGGCAGCCCGGTCCTTTGCAGTGCACATGCGCGGGAGGGTGATCGCGCGTTTCGATCACGATGCGAAAGCTGCGGAGCTCGATGATCGTCGGCACGAAACCGACGATATATGAGAAGTATATACAAAGTCAAACTCGAACCGATCCGGAGAATGGCGTCGCAATTGCGCCGGGACGACCCCGTGACTAGGTTGCGCCCCATGTCGCCCACGCCCGGCATCACCTATGCGCCCTACGCCACGCTGCCGAAAGAAAGCCGGGGGCGGCGCGTGCCGGAGGCGGAGAGCGAGACGCGTACGGCGTTCCAGCGCGACCGCGACCGCATCGTGCATTCCACGGCGTTCCGGCGCCTCAAGCACAAGACGCAGGTGTTCGTCGCGCACGAGGGCGACCATTATCGCACGCGGCTCACGCATTCGCTCGAAGTGGCGCAGATCGCGCGCAGCATCTCGCGCCAGCTCGGCCTGAACGAGGATCTCGCAGAAGCGCTGGCGCTGGCGCACGATCTCGGCCACACGCCGTTCGGCCATGCCGGCGAGGAAGCGCTGAACGACTGCATGGCGCCGTTCGGGGGCTTCGACCACAACGCGCAGACCTTGCGCATCCTCACGCGCCTCGAGCGCAAATACGCGGCGTTCGACGGGCTCAATCTCACCTGGGAGACGCTCGAAGGCGTCGTGAAGCACAATGGCCCGCTCGTCGGCCCGCTGGCTTCGCGCGCGGCACCTTTGCCCGAGCCGATCCGCGAATACGATGCGCAGCACGCTCTCGAATTGGCGACGTTTCCGGGGCCCGAAGCGCAGGTGGCGGCGCTGGCCGACGACATCGCGTACAACACGCACGACATCGATGACGGGTTGCGCGCGGAACTGTTCGCGGTCGAGGCGCTGCGCGAGGTGCCGTTCGTCGCCGCCGCCCTCGACGAGGTGGACGCGCTCTATCCGCATGTCGAGCCGCGCCGGCGCATCCACGAGGCGGTGCGGCGCCTCATCGACCGCATGGTGCGCGATCTGCTGGCAGAAACGCGGCGGCGCCTGGCCGAGGCGCGACCGCGAAGCGCCGCCGAAATCCGCGCGCTCGGCCGGCCGGTCGCCGCGTTCTCGCCGGCGATCGAGGCGGCGCAGAAGCAGGTGAAGGCGTTTCTGTTCGCGCACATGTATCGCCACGCGAAGGTGAACCGCATGACCGCGCACGCTGCCGAAGTCGTGCGCGGTCTCTTCGCGCGCTACCGCGCCGAGCCCGCGCTGCTGCCCGAGCCTTGGCGTGCGGCCGCCGCCGGCGGCGAAGCGAAACACGCGCGCGTCATCGCCGACTACATCGCCGGCATGACCGACAATTACGCGCTGGACGAGCACGGGCGGTTGTTTGGGACCGCGGGTTCGTCGTAGAGAAACCCTAATTCAGCGTCATCCCGACCGAAGCGGGCGTGCCCTTGGGGCGCGGCCGCGAAGTGGAGGGATCGCGGGCCCGCTGGCCACCGATCCCTCCACTTCGCGATCCGCAAGAGCGGCTCGCTCCGGTCG
>CAYZSG010000353.1:0-3260 GCA_964481045.1 uncultured Candidatus Odyssella sp.
TGGCACCGCGGCGCGGTGGACGCCGACGGCAAGACCGGCGACGGCGCCGGCATCCACGTGCAGATCCCGCAGGAATTCTTCAAGGAGCACGTGCGCCGCACCGGCCACGAACTGATCGCCGAGGGCAAGCTCGCGGTGGGCATGATTTTCCTGCCGCGCACCGACCTCGCCGCGCAGGAGACGTGCCGCAGCATCGTCGAATCCGAGATCATCAAGTTCGGCTACCAAATCTATGGCTGGCGCCAGGTGCCGGTGGACATCGCGGCGCTCGGCGACAAGGCCAACGCGACGCGGCCCGAGATCGAGCAGATCATGATCGCCAACACGAAGGGCGGCACGCACTCCGCCTTCGAGCGCGATCTCTACGTGATCCGCCGGCGCGTCGAGAAGGCGGTGATCGCCGAGCAGATCAAGGAGTTCTACGTCTGCTCGCTCTCGTGCCGCTCGATCGTCTACAAGGGCATGTTCCTGGCCGAGGCGCTCGCGGTCTTCTATCCCGATCTGCTCGACGAGCGCTTCGTCTCGAATTTCGCGATCTTCCACCAGCGCTATTCGACGAACACGTTCCCGGCCTGGCACCTGGCGCAGCCGTTCCGCGTGCTCGCGCACAATGGCGAGATCAACACACTACGCGGCAACGTGCGCTGGATGAAGGCGCACGAGCCGCTGCTCGCCCACCCGATGTTCGCCGAGCACATCGAAGACCTGAAGCCGGTGATCCAGCCCGGCGGCTCCGATTCGGCGATCCTCGACAATGTCTGCGAGCTGATGGTGCGCGTCGACCGCTCGCTGCCGATGGTCAAGACGATGCTGATCCCGGAATCGTGGACCTACCGGAAGGGCATCCCGCAGGCGCACCGCGACCTCTACGCCTATGCCAACGCAGTGATGGAGCCGTGGGACGGGCCGGCCGCGATCTGCGGCTTCGGCGGGCGCTGGGCCGTGGCCGGCATGGACCGCAACGGCCTCCGTCCGATGCGCTACACGCTCACCACAGACGGCCTCGTCTTCGTCGGCTCCGAGGCCGGCATGGTGCCGATCGACGAGCAGCGCGTGGCCGAAAAGGGCCGCGTGGGCCCCGGCGAGATGCTCGGCGTCGATCTCTGGGAAGGCAAACTCTACAAGGACCGCGCGCTCAAGGACTGGATGGCCGAGCAGCGCCCGTTCGGCGACTGGGTGACGAAGAGCATCGCGCTCGACGAGCTGATCCAGGGCGCGCGCGTGGCGCCCGCGAAGTTCGAGCGCGACGAATTGCGCCGCCGCCAGCTTCAGGCCGGCTGGTCGATGGAGGACCTCGAGCTGATCCTCCAGCCGATGGCCGAAGAGGGCAAGGAGCCCGTGGGCTCGATGGGCGACGACACGCCGATCGCCGTGCTCTCGGACCAGTATCGCGGGCTGCACCACTTCTTCCGGCAGAATTTCAGCCAGGTGACGAACCCGCCGATCGATTCGCTGCGCGAGCGGCGCGTGATGTCGCTGAAGACGCGCCTGGGCAACCTTGGCAACATCCTCGCCGAGGAAGAATCGCAGGTGAACATCCTGCAGCTCGAATCGCCGATCCTGCTCAACGCCGAGTTCGCCGCGATGCGCGAGCACATGCGGAACCAGGCGGCCGGCGATACCGCGATCGAGATCGATTGCACGTTCGATCCTTCGCGCGGCGAAGGCGCGCTGCGCGAGGCCATCGACCGCATCTGCCTGGAGGCCGAGGACGGCATCCGCGGCGGCCGCGTGCACGTGATCCTCACCGACAAGTTGTCCGGGCCGGCGCGTGCGCCGGTGCCGATGATCCTCGCGGCCGGCCGCGTGCATACCCATCTCGTGAAGCAGAGCCTGCGCACCTTCACTTCACTGCACATCCGCGCGGGCGAGTGCATGGACGTGCATTACTACGCGGTGCTCGTCGGCGTGGGCGCCACGACCGTCAACGGCTATCTCGCCGAGGAGGCGATCGCCGACCGCCACAGCCGCGGCCTGTTCGGCAAGATGGCGCTCGAGGAGTGCCTCGCGAAGTTCAAGAAGTCGGTGGACGAAGGGCTGCTCAAGGTGATGTCGAAGATGGGCATCGCCGTGGTCAGCTCCTATCGCGGCGGCCTCAACTTCGAGGCCGTGGGGCTATCGCGCACGCTGGTGGCCGAGTTCTTTCCCGGCATGCCCTCGCGCATTTCCGGCATCGGCCTTTCCGGCATCCAGAGGAAGGTGCTCGGCCTGCACGAGCGCGCCTGGCGCACCGACGTGATCGCGCTGCCGGTCGGCGGCTTCTATCGCTACCGCCGCTCGGGCGAGCGGCACGGCTTCGAGGGCACGCAGATCCACATGCTGCAGGAGGCGGTGGCGAAAGACGCCTACGGCCTCTACCGGAAATACAGCGAGGCGGTGCGCTCGGGCCCGCCGCTGAACCTGCGCGATCTGCTCGATTTCGACAGGAGCCGCGTGACGCCGGTGGCGCTCGAGGAGGTGGAATCGATCACCGAGATCCGGAAGCGCCTCGTGGCGCCCGGCATCTCGCTCGGCGCGCTCTCGCCCGAGGCGCACGAGACGCTCTCGATCGCGATGAACCGCATCGGCGCCAAGTCGGATTCCGGCGAAGGCGGCGAGGACGCGGCGCGCTTCAAGCCGCGCGCGAACGGCGATAACGCCTCGTCGGCGATCAAGCAGGTGGCATCGGGCCGCTTCGGCGTCACCGCCGAGTACCTCAACAACTGCCAGGAGCTCGAGATCAAGATCGCGCAGGGCGCCAAGCCCGGCGAGGGCGGGCAGCTTCCCGGCATCAAGGTGACCGAGTTGATCGCGCGGTTGCGCTGCTCGACGCCCGGAGTCACGCTGATCTCGCCGCCGCCGCACCACGACATCTATTCGATCGAGGATCTCGCGCAGCTCATCTACGACCTGAAGCAGATCAACCCCGACGCGAAAGTGTGCGTGAAGCTCGTGGCGCAGGCCGGCATCGGCACGGTGGCCGCCGGCGTCGCCAAGGCCAAGGCCGACACGATATTGATCTCCGGCCACAGCGGCGGCACGGGCGCCTCGCCGCAATCGAGCATCAAATATGCCGGCATTCCGTGGGAGATGGGCCTGGCCGAAGTGCATCAGGTGCTGGCGCTCAATCGCCTGCGCGACCGTATCAAGCTGCGCACCGACGGCGGCATCAAGACCGGCCGCGACGTGGTGATCGCCGCGCTTCTCGGCGCGGAGGAATACGGGCTCGGCACCGCGGCGCTGGTGGCGATGGGCTGCATCATGGTGCGCCAGTGCCACAT
>CAYZSG010000354.1:0-3228 GCA_964481045.1 uncultured Candidatus Odyssella sp.
AACATGATCCACGCGGTCGACAACGTGATGGAGTTCGGCGGGTCGGCCGAGGATCTCGCGCGCAGCTTCCACGCGCACCCCACCTACAACGAGGCGGTGCGCGAGGCGGCGCTGGCCGTGGCGGGCCGGGCGCGGCAAATTTAGCGCGCCTCGCTCCGTTCCGGCGCGCGCCATGCCCGGTTCGACATCGCCGCCGCCTAGCGCGCGCATCACCGCCACGCTCTGCGCCGCCGAGATTCTCGGCATGCTCGGCTTCTCGGCGGTGCCGGCGCTGCTGCCGGAATTGCAGGCGGCCTGGCGGCTTTCGGCCATCGAGGCGGGCACGCTCACCGGCGCGTTCTTCGCCGGCTACATGGTGGCGGTGCCGATCCTCACCGCGCTCACCGACCGCTACGACGCGCGCCGGATCTATCTGGGCGCGACCTTGCTCGCCGCGCTCGCCAATCTCGGCCTCGCGCTGCTCGCGCGCGATTTCGCCACGGGCCTCGTCTTCCAGGTGCTCGCCGGCATCGGCCTCGCCGGCATGTACATGCCGGGCCTGAAGCTGCTGTCCGATCACGTGACCGGGCCCAAGCAATCGCGCTTCGTCGCGTTCTACACGTCGAGCTTCGGCGTCGCGGCGTCGGTGTCGTTCGTTGCGGCGGGCGCGGTGGCGGCGCTGCTCGATTGGCGCTTCGCATTCGGCCTCGCCGCCGCCGGCGCGGTCGCGGCCGCGCTGCTGACCTTGCTGGTGCCACCGGGCGCGCGCGCCGACGGCGACACGCGGTCGCTGGCGCGGCTGCTCGATGTGCGCCCGGTGCTGCGCAACCGCACCGCCATGGTTTATGTGCTCGGCTATGCCGCGCACAATTTCGAATTGTTCGCGATCCGCGGCTGGATCGTCACGTTCCTCGTCTTCAGCCAGTCGCTGCAGCCCGCGGGCGCCACGGTGTGGAGCGCGCCGGCGGTGGCGGGCGTGGCGACGCTGCTCGGCGTCGTCACCAGCATTCTCGGCAACGAAGTGGCGATGCGCTTCGGGCGGCGCCGGTTCATCCTCATCGTGATGCTGGCGACGTCGGTGCTCGTCGCGCTGATCGGCTGGTCTGCGCCGCTGCCCTACATCGTCGTGGCGGGGCTGCTCGTCCTGCACGCGATGATGATGACGTTCGATTCGGCGTCGCTCACCGCGGGCGCGCTCGCCGCGGCGCCGGCCAGCTATCGCGGCGCCACGATGGCGGTGCACTCGGGCCTCGGCTTCGGCGCCGCGTTCCTCGGCGCGCTGGCGATGGGCGCGGTGCTCGATCTCGCCGGGCCCGGCACGGTGCTGGGCTGGGGCCTCGCCTTCGCGACGGTGGCGCTCGTCGACCTGCTCGGCGCCTTCGTCGTCTGGTTGTGGGGGCGCGATCGCGCCACGAAGCCCGCAACCTGAAGCGCAACTGAACGGCGCGCTCAGCTTCGGTTCAACGGTGCCTCGCTAGAACGGCGGCAATCGAGGGGCGCAACGGCCCCGAGCCACAACAAACCGCCTGATCGCAAGGAGCATCCCATGAACACGCTGAAATCCCTCGCCGCCGCCGCCGCCCTCGCCACCGGCCTCGCCGGCGGCGCCCAGGCCGCGCCCGCGCTCAACGCCGGCATCGGCAACCAGCCCACCACGGCCGAAAGCGCCGCGACGCCGGTCTACTACGGCTGCGTGCCGGTCTATCGCTGGGTCTATGGCTACTATGGCTGGCAGCAGGTTTATGCCGGCCAGCGCTGCCCGTCCTACGGCTATTATGGGCATCCGCACGGTACCTTCCGCTACAGCGGCCCGGGGCTGCGCATCCGCATCGGCTTCTAAGTCCGACTGCATCTCGTTTCCAGAATGCGGCGGCCGGGAGCGATCCCGGCCGCCGCATCCGTTTGCGCAAGCTGAACGCGCCATGAATGGCGCGGTCAGCCGAAGTTCAGTGGCCGCCGGTTAAGCGGATCGCGTCACGAGTTCCTTCGTGATCCCCGCAAATTCCGGAAGGAGATCGCTCATGACGCGTTTCGGCTCGATCGCCGCCGCCCTGATCGTCGCCAGTGCCGCCGCTGCCGCGAACACCGCCGCCGCGGCACCCGTCAATCTCGGCCACGCCGCGCCGCCGTCCGCCGCCGAAGGCGAGGCGACACAGGTTCGTCACTGGCACCGGCGCTGCTGGCCCGTGCATCGATGGGTGTGGACGCATTGGGGCTGGCGCTATCGCTATGTCGGCCACCGCTGCGCGCCGCGCTATCGCTACGACCACGGCCATCCGCACTATCGTTACCGCCCTTGGTACTGAGGGGGCCGGGCACTTTTTCCCTGCGGATGAATTCCGGCTGAACGCCGCTCTCAGGCTCGGTTCACGGGGCTTCGCGTATAAACGCGCCTGTCGGGTACGAACGAAACCCCCTCATCCTTTCGATGGAGCCTGTCATGAAGACCCTTCGCAACCTCGCCATTGCCGGCACCCTCGCGATCGCCGCGGCGCTCTCGAGCGGCACGGCCAGCGCGGCGCCCGCCACGGCGCTGCAGATCGGCACCGGCGCGCCGGTCGCCGCCGAAAGCGCGATCCAGCCGGCGTACCACTTCGGCGGCCACTTCAACCACGGCCCGCGCCGCCTCTGCTACGTGCCGTTCTTCAAGCTCGTCCAGTGGTTCGGCTACTGGCAGGCGAAGCGCATCAAGGGCCGCTGCTTCGGCCACTACTACTACGGCTACAACAACTACTAGTCACGCTTCCGCGCGGTGCGAGCGGCCCGGGGCCATGCCCCGGGCCGTTTTCGATTCGGCGCGCTGGGCGTCCGATCCGCCCGGCGCAAACGAGAAAGGCCCGGCTTGCGCCGGGCCCTCCATTACATCGCGGATCGCGAACGGCTCCTACAGCCGCACGTATTCGTAATCCACGGCGAGGTTGTTGATGCCGCGGTCGGGCGGGGCGATCCAGCCGGCCATCTTGCCGGGCTCGATCACCTGCTTCATCAGGCTCGACACGAACGCGCGGTCCTCGGGCGAGGGGATCCATTCGTATTTGCGCGCTTCCCACACATGCGCCTCGACCGGCTGGCCCTCGGGCGTGAAGTGGTGGCCGGCATAGACGCCCACCGTGCGGCGGAAGCGCTCCGAGGGCAGCTTGATCTCGAAATCCACGCCGGCCTTCCTGATGATGCGGTTCCAGCGCTGCACGCCGATGTCGCAATCCTTCACATAGGCGCGGCGCGCGATCACGTTCATCGCGTTGCGCA
>CAYZSG010000355.1:0-3206 GCA_964481045.1 uncultured Candidatus Odyssella sp.
CGGCGATGCTGATCGGCGAGAACCGCTGGCGCGCCCAGCGCTACGGCATCGACGAAGGCCTCGTCGATTTCGGCAAGGGCGAAATCGTGCCCTACGCAAACCTGCTCGGCGAGCTCGTGGAGCTCACGCGCGAGGATGCGGCGGCACTCGGCTGCATCGCTGAGATCGCGCGCGCGCCCGAGATTCTCGATCGCGGCACCAGCGCCCACCGCCAGCGCAAAGTGTACGGCGAAGCCCGCGCCGCCGGCGCCGACAAGCGCGAGGCGCTCGTCAAAGTCGTCGACGCGCTGATCGCGGAGACCGGCGAAGGCGTCTAACCCGCTCGCCGGCCGACGCAAAGCGTCGGCATGGCGAAGGGCGAACCAGCGCGCTTACTCACCTCTGGCGGCGCGCCCGCGCGGGCCGCGCAGGGTCTTCACGTCGCCGCGCTGCTTTTTCGTCTTGTCCTGGAGCTGGCGGCGCGCGGCGTCGAACGCGTTGCGGATCGCGACCATCGGGTCTTCGTTCCACTGGTGCCCGGCCGTGCTCGGCCGCACCGCCACCTCGGCGCGTCCCGGCACGACGAGATGGATGCGCACCTGGTAGAGCTTCCCCTTGTGCTTGTGCTTTTCCGGCGCGCCCACCACCACGCGGCACGCGGTGAGGCGCCCGTGGAATTGCTCGAGATGCGCGATCTCTTCGAGGATGCGCTGGCGCACCGCGTCGGAGCTGTCGATGTGTTCGAAGACGATCTGCGGTTCGGTTTCCATGCTGCGTGTCCTTTGAGGGCGTCTGCCGTTTCGCTGTATGGCGCGCGGCGCCCGCGCGGGCCTTGATCAGGATCAACGGCGCCGGCGCGGTCAAGTCCCGCGCCGGGGCCGCATGCCGCATCTGGACAAGGTGGCGCGGCGGGCACAGTTTAGCGGAAATCCGCCAGGACCGAGGACCGCCATGGACGAAAAGACCCGTACCGAGCTGGAAGCCGCCGCGTTCCGCCGCCTCGTCAAGCATCTGGGCGAGCGCACCGATGTGCAGAACATCGACCTCATGAATCTCGCCGGCTTCTGCCGCAACTGCCTATCGAAATGGTATCTCGCGGCCGCGCAAGAGAAGGGCGTGCCGCTCACCGACCCGGAGGCGCGCGAGATCGTCTACGGCATGCCCTACGAGGACTGGAAGAAGAAGCACCAGAAGGAAGCGAACGCCGACCAGAAGGCGAAGCTCGAGGTATCGCACAAGCACTAGCGCGCGCCCGGAGGCAGCATCGTGCTCGCGTCCATCCTTCGAGGGCCGCCCGAAGGCGGGCGGCCACCTCAGGATGAGGCCGTTTGTCGCCGCAAAATCGGCCTCATCCTGAGGTGCGCGCCCTCCGGGCGCGCCTCGAAGGATGGACGCGGGTACGGCGCCGCGGCGCACTTCGCCCGATGAGCACCAAGCATGCCCTGGTCATCGGCGGCTCGCTGGGCGGGCTGTTCGCCGCGAGCCTGCTGCGCAAGAGCGGCTGGACCGTGACCGTGTTCGAGCGTTCGGCAGGCGCGCTGGCCTCGCGCGGCGCCGGCCTCGGCACCACGCGCGAGCTGGTCGAGACGATGCGCCGCGCCGGCGCGCGGCTCGACGTTTCGATGGCCGTGCCGATGACCGGCTATGTGTGGCTCGACGCCGCCGGCCGCGTCGTGCACGCGCAGGAGCGGCTGAACAGCTCGAGCACCTGGTCGCGCGTCTATCTTCCGCTGCGCGAGGCGATTCCCGCCGCCGACTATCGCGCCGGCATGGCGCTCGAGCGCGTGGAGCAGAAGGGCGAGCGCGTGTTCGCGCATTTCGCCGGCGGCGCCACGGCCGAGGGCGACCTGCTGATCGCCGCCGACGGCAACCTTTCGACCGTGCGCCGCCAGCTCCTGCCCGAAGTGGAGCCGCGCTATGCCGGCTACATCGCCTGGCGCGGCATCATGGAGGAGCGCGAGGTTCCGCCCGCGATCCGCGGCGAACACTTCGACAAGATCGCGTTCACGTTTCCGCCGGGCGAGATGTCGCTGGCCATGCCCGTGCCCGGCCACGGTGACGACACGCGACCCGGCCACCGGCGCTACTATTTCATCTGGTACCGACCGGCCGACGCCGCGACGCTGCGCGATCTCTGCACCGACGCGGAGGGCGTGCACCACGGCAATTCGATTCCGCCGCCGCTGATCCGCCCAGAATTCATCCGCGCGGCGAAGCAGGACGCGGCCGAGCACTTCGCGCCCGATCTCGCCGCCGTCATCGCGCGCACGGCGCAGCCGCTGCTGCAGGCGATCACCGATTTGGAATCACCGCGCCTGGTGCTCGGCCGTGTCGTGCTGCTCGGCGATGCCGCGTTCGTGGCGCGCCCGCACGTGGCCGCCGGCGTGAGCAAGGCCGCGCTCGATGCCGCTTCGCTCGCCGATGCGCTCGAAGCGGAAAGCGACATCGACGCCGCGCTGATGCGCTACGAGCGCGAGCGGCTCGATTTCGGCCGCCGCATCGTGGCGCACGGACGCCGCCTCGGCACCCTGCTCGACGGCAAGGCGGTTCCGCCCGAGCGGTGGACCGGCGACGACGCCTATCGCGATCCGCGCCGCGTGCTCGCCGATTACGGCGCGCCGCATCTCGTGCACGACCTCACCGCGCGCGATCTCGCGGCGTGACCCGCGTATCGTCCCCGCTGTTCACAGGCGGTGGATAGCGGCGCGAAGAAATCCGCGTTGCCGCCGCCGCGCGTTCCGCTAGCTTCGCGCCAATCGCATCGCATCGAAGGGCGCGCACCATGGCGGACGGAACGGGGCCGATCGAACACAAGACCAAGGCGAAGGCCGGCCCGGTGGCGGCCGACGTGCTGCGGAAATACATCGAGCGCATCGAGCGCCTCGAGGAAGAGAAGAAGGCGCTCGCCGGCGACATCCGCGAGATCTACGCCGAAGCCAAGGGCAACGGCTACGAGCCGCGCGTGATGCGCAAAGTGGTGTCGCTGCGCCGCATGAAGGACGCGGACCGCCAGGAAGAAGAGGCGCTGCTCGAAGTGTATCGCGCCGCAGTCGGAGTCTGAGCGCGCCGCCGGCCCTCACTTCCCATCCGCCGCAAGGGCGGCGGCTGGGCCCCTTCTCTCCCACTTCGCGGGAGAGACAAAGTAATCCACGTGCGCGAGAACTTCACTTCTCTCTCCCGCTTGCGGGAGAGAAGGGGCCCGTTCGAGTCTTCGCGGATGGGAAGTG
>CAYZSG010000356.1:0-3201 GCA_964481045.1 uncultured Candidatus Odyssella sp.
ACCTGCGACATCGTGGCGGCGGTGGCGAGCGAGGAGCCGCAGATCGCGCCGAAGCCGGCGCTGGCGCCGATCGTGCCCATCGCCAATGCGCCGCGCACGCCGCTGAACATGGCATTGGCCGCGCGGTAGAGCTCCTGCGACATGCCGGCGCGCGCTGCCACCACGCCCATCAGCACGAACAGCGGAACGACGGTGAGCGCGTATTTCTCCGTCATCTCGTAGGGCGTGTTGCCGAGCGCCAGCAGCGCGCGGCGCCAGCCGTCGACGGCGGCATAGCCGAGGAAGCCCACCGTGCCGAGTGCCACGCCGATCGGCACGCGCAGCAGCACGAGCGCGATCAGCGCGCCCATCGCGACGAGGCCGATCGTGGAAGCGCTCACGGGCGCGTCAATCGAGCGAAGTCTTGGCGCGGTGGCGCGCGCCGGGGCCGCGCCGCCATGCCCGCACGCCCACGGCCAGGATCGCGAGGGCGGAAGCCACGAAGCCGACCAGCAGCGGCAGCCAGTGCCAATAGCGCGGGATCTGCAACGTCATCGTGGTTTCGGCCGAATTCAGCTTGTCCAGCGCCGGCACGATCATCTGGCTGAGCGTGAGCGTGATGAACGCCAGCCCGAGCAGATAACCGAACATGCGCAGAGCGAAGGTGAGCTTCGAGGAGCCGAGGCTGTCGATGAGATCCACCGTCACCTGCTCGTCGCGCAGGAACACGCCGGGCAGCGCCAGGAACACGGAGAAGGCCAGCGCCAGCTCCATCATGTCGACGACGCCGAAGATCTCCTGCTTGAAGATCCAGCGCGCGAGCACCGCCGCCGTGGTGATCAGCACCATGAATGCGAGCGCGACCATGGCGGCGAGGGCAAAGGGCCTCGCCGCCACGGCGAAGGGGTCGCGCGCCTGCGTTTCGGGCCGATCAGGCTCCGACACGCGCTACTTCCAGAAGTTCTTCGATGTCGCCGCGTGCTTGGCCGCGAGCTCGGCCATGAGCTTGTGTACGGCGCGCGCCGGCTGACCTTTCTTCTCGAGATCGGCCAGCACTTTCTCGGTCACCACCGAAGCGGCCTTGCGCAGCTTCGCGTCTTCCTCGGCCGAGAGCTTGATGATCTCGGTGCCGGCCTTGATCATCGCATCCTTGCCCGGCGCGTCGATGCTGTCGAAGCGCTTGCCCGGCTCGCCGGGGCCGCCGAGTTCCGCCATCGCGTCCATGAAGATCTTCTGGTTCGCGGCGCCCAGCGACTCCCACGAGCGCTGGTTCATGCAGGTGCAGAAGCTCACGACGTAGGAATACATCTCGGTCGTGTACTTCGTCACCGGCCCCATGCGGAACGCGATGCCGGCGCCGCCGTAGTCGATGAACGCGCCGTCGAGCGTGCCCTTCTGCATGTTCTCGACGATCTCGGGCGAGGGGATGCCCACCGGCGTGCCGCCGAGCTCGGCGATGAAATCGCGCACCACCGGCGAGGCGAAGCGGATGCGCATGCCCTTCAAGTCCTCGGCCGCCTTCACCGGCTTCTTGCTGGTGTGAATCTGCCCCGGCTGGTGCGTGTAGATCTGGAGCGGCTTCAGGCCCTGGTGCTCCTTGTCGAGATAGGCGCGCACCGCGGGCTCGTTCATCACCTTGGAGCCGATCTCGCCGCTGCCGAAGAGATAGGGCACGTTCGAGATATCGGTCAGCGGGAAGCGGCCCGGCGTGAAGCCGTGCACGAACCAGGTGATGTCGGCCTGGCCCGATCGCGCGAGGTCGGCGTAGCGCGGGCCGGGGCCCATCTGCTGGTTCGGGAAAACCGTGATCTTGATCTTGTTGTCCGACTTCTTGGCGACGAGGTCGACCCATTCCTGCAGGTATTTCGCGTAGGGGTGCTGCGGAATGACGAAATGCGCGAGCTTGAGGTTGACTTCCTGCGCGCCGGCCGGGCCGGACAGCGCGAGCGCGGCGACGGCCGCCGAAAGTGCCCCGATCTTGCGTTTCATGGCGATTTTCTCCTCCCGATGCTTTCGCGCGATAATGACGGGCGGCCGGGTCGAGTCAAGCAAGCCGCCTTCTTACGATATGAGAATCTCTCGGGCCGCCGCACTCACGAAAGGAACGGCAGCCTGAGGCCCTTCGCCTTCGCCGTGTCGATCGCGATGTCATAGCCGGCGTCGGCATGGCGCATCACGCCGGTGCCGGGATCGTTGTAGAGCACGCGCGCGAGGCGCTTCGCCGCCGCTTCGGTCCCGTCGGCGACCACGACCATGCCCGAATGCTGCGAATAGCCGATGCCGACGCCACCGCCGTGATGGATGCTCACCCAGGTGGCGCCGGAGGCGGCCAATCGGCGACCGCGTCGGTGCCGTCGCGCATGGCCTCGGTCTCGCGGTTGGGGCTGGCCACCGAGCCCGAATCCATGTGGTCGCGGCCGATCACGACCGGCGCCTTCAGCTCGCCCTTCCGCACCATCTCGTTGAAGGCGACGCCGACGCGGTCGCGGTCGCCGAGCCCGATCCAGCAGATGCGCGCCGGCAGGCCCTGGAACGTGATGCGCTTCCGCGCCATGTCGAGCCAGTTGTGGAGGTGCGCGTCGTTCGGCAGCAGTTCCTTCACCTTCGCATCGGTCTTGTAGATGTCCTCGGGGTCGCCCGAGAGCGCGGCCCAGCGGAACGGGCCCTTGCCCTGGCAGAACAGGGGCCGCACGTATTTGTGCACGAAGCCGGGGAAGTCGAACGCATCCTTCACGCCGACTTCCTGCGCCATCTGGCGGATGTTGTTGCCGTAGTCGACGGTGGGAATGCCGCGCCGGTGAAATTCCAGCATTGCGCGCACTTGCACGGCCATCGATTCTTTCGCGGCCTTCACCACGGCGGCCGGATCGGATTGGCGCATCCTCTCGGCCTTCTCGAGCGTCCAGCCGACGGGGAGATAGCCGTTGAGCGGATCGTGCGCGCTGGTCTGGTCCGTCACCGCGTCGGGGCGCACGCCGCGCCGCACGAGCTCGGGAAAGATCTCGGCCGCATTGCCGAGCAGGCCCACCGAGATCGCCTCGCCCCTCGCCGCCGCGCCTTGCACGATCGCCAGCGCCTCGTCGAGATCGTTGGCGCGTTTGTCGAGATATTTGAGCTGCAGGCGCCGCTCGATGCGCGAGGGCGCGCATTCGACGCAGAGGATCGAGGCGCCGGCCATCGTGGCCGCGAGCGGCTGCGCGCCGCCCATGCCGCCGAGGCCGC
>CAYZSG010000357.1:0-3195 GCA_964481045.1 uncultured Candidatus Odyssella sp.
CCGATCACGATGGAAGTGGTGAAGAACGCGCTCTCGTCGATCGCCGACGAGATGGCGCTCGTCATCATGCGCACCGCCTATTCGTCGATCGTGCGCGATTCGATGGATTACTCGACCGGCCTCTGCGACCGCGAAGGCCGCGTCGTGGCGCACGGTCTCACCATGGCGCTGCATCTGGGCTCGTTCCCGGACGCGATGCGCTGCCTCATCGCCGACTACGCCGGACGGATCGAGGAGGGCGACGTCTTCGTCTGGAACGATCCCTATGGCGGCGGCGGCATGCATTTGCCCGACGTCTACATCGTGCAGCCGATCTTCGTTTCGGGCACGCTCGAGGGTTATACTGCCACGCTCGTGCACCAGATCGACATGGGCGGCATCGCGCCCGGCAGCACGGCCGTTTACGCGACCGAGGTGTATCAGGAGGGCCTGCGCATCCCGATCGTCAAGATGTACGAGCGCGGCAAGCCGAACGAGACGTTCTTCAAGATGATGGAGAAGAACACGCGCATGCCGGACAAGCTGGCTGGCGACATGCGCGCGCAGATCGCGGCTTGCCGCACGGCCGACAAGGCTTATCGCGCGCTGATCGGGAAATACGGCGCGGAGAATTTCCGGCAGCTTGTCACCGACCTCCACGACCACGCCGAGCGCATGATGCGCGCCGAGATCGAGGCATTGCCCGACGGCCGATGGAGCTTCACAGACTACATCGACGGGCTCGGCGAGAATCCGGAGCCGCTGCCGCTCAAGGTCACGGTCACGATCGCTGGCGGCGACATCACGGTGGACTGGACCGGCTCGGCGCCGCAGGTGAAGGGCGCCATCAACTGCCCGGTGCCGTTCGTCAAATCCGCCGCGCACCTGATCCTCAAGTGCATCGCGCGCGAGGACGTTCCGAATTTCGAGGGCTTCACGCGGCCGATCCTCCAGATCGCGCCCGAGGGCACGATCGTCAATCCGCGCCTACCGGCGGCCTGCGCCGCGCGCGCGATCATCGGCTGGCGCGCGATCGACGTGCTGCTCGGCGCGTTCGCGCAGATCGCACCCGAGCGCGTGCCGGCGGGCGGCGAGGGCGGCGTGAGCTTCCCGATCATCAGCGGCTTCCACCGCGGCCAGCGCTATGTGTGCAGCGAAACGCTGGCCGGAAGCTGGGGCGCCATGGCCGGCCGCGACGGCGTGTTCGCGGTGCCCAATCCCGGCGGCAATCTCACGAACCAGCCGGTCGAGATGATCGAGGCGCTCTATCCGATCGAGGTGACGGAATACGGCATGGTGCCGAACTCGGGCGGGCCCGGGCAGTTCCGCGGCGCGCCGGCCTTCATTCGCGGCTACAGGATGCTCGGCGACGAGGCGACGCTCATCATGCGCTCCGACCGGCGCCGGTTTCTCCCGTATGCGCTCGAAGGCGGCGCGCCGGGCACGCCCTCGTGGAACTTCATCAATCCGGGGCCGCGGCAGCGCATCCTGCCGGTGATGCCGATGGATGCGGTGCGGCTCGGGCAGGGCGACGTGTTTGCGCACGTCTCGGCCGGCGGCGCCGGGCGCGGCGATCCGCTCGCGCGCGATCCCGCGGCGGTGCTCGACGACGTGATCGAAGAGCGCATCACGCTGGCCTATGCGCGCGAGGTTTACGGCGTCGTCATCGACGGGTCGGTGGTGGATGCTGCCGCCACGGCCGCCGCGCGCGCCGCGCTCGCCGCCCGCCGCGCTGACGGCCCGGAGGCGCGCCCGGCCTATCTGGAATTCTTCCTCGCCCGCTTCGGCATCAACGAATTCGAGCGGGTCGGGGAGCGCGAGCTGCGCCTCGGCTGATGCGCGGCGGGATTGCGCCGGAGCCATAACTGAGCGATATTCATTATTGCGCCGCCGTTTCACGAGCCCCCGCCATGCCCGACAGCATCGCCCCCGAATCGCTTAGCCGCCTCGTCCTGCCGGACCGCGTACACCGGCGCCTCTACACCGATCCCGCGATCTTCGATCTCGAGATGGCGCGCATCTTCGGGCGCTGCTGGCTGTTTCTTGCGCATGAGAGCCAGGTCCGCGCGCCGGGTGATTTCGTCCGCGCGCGGCTCGGCCGGGAAGACGTCATCGTCACGCGCGCGCGCGACGGGCGCATCCACGGCCTCGTCAACCGCTGCACGCACCGGGGCTCACAGATCTGCGCGGCAGAGCGCGGCAATGCCGGCGGCTTTGCCTGCCCCTATCACGCCTGGACGTTCGGCCTCGACGGTGCGCTCAATTCGGTGCCGCACCGGCAGAGCCTTCCGCCGACCTTCGACATCAAGGACCCGCGCTTGGCGCTCGCCAGGGTGCCGCGCATCGAAAGCTATCGCGGCTTCGTCTTCGGCAGCCTCTCGGCCGAAGGCGAGGGCCTCTCCCAATTCCTCGGGCCGATGGCCGCCGTGATCGACAATTTCCTCGATCGCGCGCCGGACGGCGAGATCGAGCAGGCGGGCGGAATTGCGCGCCAGGAATATCGCGGCAACTGGAAGCTCCACCACGAGAACGCCAACGACACGCTGCATCCGGGCTTCGTGCATGAATCGTCGGTCTCCGCCGCGCGCGCCGACAAGCGCGACTATGCGGCCCCGGCCTATGACGGCCACCAGACGCACACGCAGATGCTGTCGAACGGCTTCGGCGCGCGCGAATGGCAGGGCCTGGCGCTCACCGGCTATCCGTCGGGCCACACCTATATGGGCGGCTTCTATCGCGGCGGGGTGCTCTCGCCCGATCGCGACGATCCGGTCTGGCGGGAATACCGCGCGCAGCTCGTCGCGCGCCATGGCGAGGAGAAAACGTCGCGCGTGCTCGGCGAGGATCGTTTCAACAACCTGCTCTATCCGAACGTCAGCCTGAACGCGCAGTATCAGCAGATCCGCGTGGTCACGCCGCTCGCGGTCGACCGCACGCGCGTCACCGCGTTCTGCTTCCGCCTCAAAGGCGCGCCCGAAGCGCTGTTCCACCGCGCCGTGCGCTTCCTCACCAATCTCTCCTCGCCGGCCTCGATGATCCTCTCCGACGACATCGAAATCTTCGAGCGCGTGCAGGGCGGGCTCGCCAATGCCGAGCCCGAATGGCTCGATCAGTCGCGCGGACTCGGCGTCGACCGCGCCGAGGCCGACGGGCGCAAGGTCTCGACCGGCGTGAGCGAGCTCCCGCATCGCGCGCAATACGCGGCCTGGCTGCGCT
>CAYZSG010000358.1:0-3168 GCA_964481045.1 uncultured Candidatus Odyssella sp.
ATGTCGCAATCCTTCACATAGGCGCGGCGCGCGATCACGTTCATCGCGTTGCGCATCGGGATCGACACGGTCTTGATGCTGCCGTCCTCCAGCACTTCCTCGATCTCGTAGGTGGCGTCCTTGACGACGTGGTCCTCGTACTGGTCCTCGTCCGGCCGGCCTTTGAGCCCGTTGGCGAAATAGTTGGCCGCGTTGGTCGAGGTGTCGGAGCCGAACAGGTCCTGCGCCGAGGAGAACCAGAAATTGATGTATTTCTGGACGAGCGGCAGGTCGATCGCGCCGGCGCGGCGGATCGCGCCGGGATCGTCGCTCTTGATCTCTTCCATCACCTCGAGCGCGCGCTTGATCACGCGGCCGAGGCCGGTCTCGCCCACGAACATGTGGTGCGCTTCCTCGGTCAGCATGAAGCGGCAGGTGCGCGAAAGCGGATCGAAGCCCGATTCGGCCAGCATCTTGAGCTGATACTTGCCGTCGCGGTCGGTGAAGTAGGTGAAGCAGAAGAACGACATCCAATCTTCGATCGGCTCGTTGAACGTCGAGAGGATGCGCGGCTTGTTGCGGTCGCCCGAGTGGCGCTCGAGCAGCTCCTCGGCCTCCTCGCGGCCGTCGCGGCCGAAATGGGCGTGGAGCAGATACACCATCGCCCAGAGATGGCGGCCTTCCTCCACGTTCACCTGGAAGAGGTTGCGGAGGTCGTAGAGCGAAGGCGCGGTCTGGCCGAGCAGGCGCTGCTGCTCCACCGAGGCGGGCTCGGTGTCGCCCTGCGTCACGATCAGGCGGCGGAGATCGGAGCGGAATTCGCCCGGCACCTGCTGCCACGCGGCCTCGCCCATGTGATCGCCGAAGCCGATCTTGCGGTCCGGAACCTGATCGGCGAGGAAAATGCCCCAGCGATAGTCGGGCATCTTGGTCATGCCGTAGGTGGCCCAGCCCTTCGCGTCCACCGACGTGGCGGTGCGGAGATACACATCCTTCTGCTGGAAACCTTCCGGCCCCATGCCCTTCCACCAGTCGAGGAAGGCGGGCTGCCACTTCTCGAGCGCGCGCTGAAGCTGCTTGTCATCGGAGAGGTGGACGTTGTTCGGGATCTTCTGCGTGTAGTCGATGGACATGATTGCGTTTCCTTGTGCCGGGCCTTTGCTTCGTAGGGCCGCGCTGCGCGCGCCCTCTCTCCGCGTTCGAGGCGTTACTTGCGTGAACAGGGCGCGCGCAGCGCGCCCCTACGCGTCAGACTCTCTCCCAATTGAAGCTGGGCTTCGTGCCTGTGCCGTAGAGCTTCAATGCGCCCTGCTCGCCGACGGCGTTCGGGCGGATGAAGATCCAGTTCTGCCAGGCGGTGAGGCGGCCGAAGACTTTCGTCTCCATCGTCTCGGCGCCGCCGAAGCGCAGGCTGGCTTCCATGCCGGTGAGCGCGTCGGGCGAGAGGCTCGCGCGCTCCTCGATCGCGATGCGCACTTCGTCTTCCCAGTCGAGCTCGTCGGGCGTGAAGGTGACGAGGCCGATCTCCTGCGCGGCTTTGGCGTCGAGAGGATCGCCGATGCGGCCCTTGGCCTTGTCGAGCGCCGTCTCGTCGCCCTGGAAATGCGCGGCGATGCGGCTCATGCCGTTGTTCATCGCGAACAGGCCGAAATTGGTCTCGTCGAGCACGATCTTCGGCGATTCGGCCGGCGTCTCGGTGTCGTCGAGCATGTAGGAGCGATCGGCGGCGAGCGCCAGCTCGGCGAGCGGGCCGGCGAAGCACGAGCCCTTGCCGATGATCGCGAACAGGCTGCGCGAGGAAACGTCGAGGCGCTGGAGCGTGCGGCGCAGGAAGTTCGTCGTCTCGCGCACGAACCAGTCGCGGCGGTGGCGGATCAGCGTGTCGCCGAAGGCGAGCGCCTTCGCGGCGTCGCCCGCGGTCTCGAGGATGATCGTACCCACGGCGGCGTTGTTGACGCGCAGCATCAGGATCGCGTCGTCGAGCTCGCGTGTCATCTTGAGCCCGTACCACTCCGCACCCTTGGCGGCGATCGCGCCGGGCTCGCCGGGCTCGTCGCCTGAGGGCGCCTTCACCGTGATCGTCGCGGTGCGGCCGGCCGAGTCGAGCGTCACGTCCACGTACTGATAGTGATAGCCGTTGTCGTCCATCTTGCGCTCGAGCGGCGGCAGCTTGATGCCCTTCGCATTGGCCGGGCGGTCCGATGTCTTCGCGAGCGCTTCGGCGCGGCGCTTGACGAGCGCCTCGAATTCCGCCGGCGGCGCATGGTCGTCGATGAGTTTCCACTCCTTCGCGCGCTCGGCGCGCACGCCCTCGGAGGTCGTGCAGAACACGTCGGCGAGATCGCGGCGCACCTTCCGCTTGTCGGTGACGCGCGTGAGGCCGCCGGTGCCGGGCAGCACGCCGAGCAGCGGCACTTCGGGCAGGCTCACCGTCGACGAGCGGTCGTTGACCATCAGGATCTCATCGCAGGCGAGCGCCATCTCGTAGCCGCCGCCGGCGCACGCGCCGTTCACGGCCGCGATCGCCTTGATGCCGGAGTTCCGGCTCATGTCCTCGAGGCCGTTCCGGGTCTCGTTGGTGAACTTGCAGAAGTTCACCTTCCAGCCGTGGGTCGAGGAAGCGAGCATGTTGATGTTCGCGCCGGCGCAGAACACGCGGTCCTTGGCGCTGGTCAGCACGATCACGCGCACTTCGGGATGCTCGAAGCGCATCCGCTGCAGGATGTCGTGCAGTTCGATGTCGACGCCGAGATCGTAGGAATTGAGCTTCAGCTTGTAGCCGGGGCGGAGGCCGCCATCTTCCTTCACGTCGAGCGCGACGCGCGCCGTGGCGCCGTCATAGGCGACCTTCCAATGCTTGTAGCTTTCGGGGTCGCGCTCGAAGGTCAGGATGTTTTCGAGAGCCGCCATGGGGTTCCTCCGGGATGCATCCGCGCCGAGAAGTTTCGTCGTTTCACCACGACTTAGGGACGGTTCGCCACGAACTAAGGGCAGTTCGTCACGAACTGGGGCGTCCTTGCCGTGAGGGGTTTGCCGCCGTCGCTGTATGCAATATAATGCATTTTACGAAACAGGCAAGCATTATTTTGCGTGCTGCTTAACGAGTTGGAGAAGCTGGGCAAAGCTGCGCGCGGCGCCTTTGCCGGCGGTGTCGAGGCTGGCATCGGCGCGCGCGTAGAGGGCCTCGCG
>CAYZSG010000359.1:0-3139 GCA_964481045.1 uncultured Candidatus Odyssella sp.
CTTCGGGTCGCGCTTGTCCTTGTGCTTCATCGCCAAGGTGATCGCCTGGCCGTTGATGTTCTCGACCGCGGCCATCGTCCACGGAATCGCGTTCGAGCCGACGCCCATCGAGATCGCGAGCGGCATCGGCGAGAGCATGTGCGCGGCGTCGTATTCCTTGTTCAGCGACTTGTCGCGGATCACCGCCCATCCGGCCGTCTTCACCACTTCGACGTTGAGCCCGTGCTTCTTATAGAAGCCCATCGGGTGCGCCATGATGATCGGCGTGGCGCAGGTGATCGGGATGAACCCCACCTTGAGATCGGTCTTCTCGAGCTTGCCCTTGGCCTCGGCGAAGGCCTCGCGCGCCTTGGCGAGCGGGAACAGCGCCTCGATCGCGGCGAGCGCCGTGCCGGCGCCGACCGCGTGCAGAAAGCGCCGCCGCGCGCTCTCGCGCGGGAACAACGCACGCATGACGGCGCCCTCGACGGCGCGGCCGTAGCGGGCCTCCTCGCTGGCGGCGACGGTCTGGAGCTGCAACTGGCGCTGCTGCTGTAACTCGGCCACGGCGGCGTCGTGCTGCTCCTGCGTCTTGTGGTGGCCGCAGTTGCAACCTTCGCGATTGAGCGAAATCTCAGGGTCGAATGGGTTGTCGAAGCTGGACATGCGGCTCCTTGCCCTCGATAGCGCCGCGCGCGGCGGCCGATCCCAAGGAGGGAGGAGCAAGAGCTATGCCAGCGCGAGCCAAAAGTGGCTAATGCTGGTGCTCTGTCGAAAATCACGCAGCGGGCGATGCGTCTCGCAATATTTTGAGCAAATCAGCGGCAGAGCCTAGGACGGGCTGGGTAAATTTGGAGCAGCCAACCTGTTCAGTGATGCGCTTGGCGAAATGCACGCGGTGAGACGCCGAATTGCGCCCGGAACGCGCGGCTGAAATGGGCGCTGTCGTTGAAGCCCCAGCGCAGCGCGATCTCGGTGATCGAGCGGGCGCGCTGGCGCGCATCCTCGAGGTCGGCGCGGCAGCGGTCGAGCCGCCCGCGGCGGATCGCGGCGGCGACCGTGTCGCCGCTTTCGTGGAACAGCCGGTGGACGTGGCGCACCGAAATGCCGTGCGCGGCGGCGATGCGGGCGGGCACCAGCGCGGGATCGGCGAGATTGTCGCGCAGATACGCATTAATCCTAGTCAGCAGCGCGGCGGAACCGCGCGAAAAGACGGCGGCGCCGGCTTCCGGCGTGGCATCGAGCGCCGTGGCGAGCAGATCAAGGGCGTGGCGACCGACCGCCTCGGCCTCGGCCGGCGCAAACCGGTGCCGCTCGCGCGCCAGCGTCGCGAGCGTGCCCGCGAGCAGCGCGCCGGTCGGCGAGTCGCCGGCGATGCTCGCGGCCGTGACCGCGCGCATCGATCGCAGCCGGCACTCGAGCTGGTGGCGCGGGCAATGCAGCACGATCTGACGGATCGCTTCGGGCGCGCGAAACGCGTAGGGACGCGTCGTGTCAACGATCGTCGCCGTGCCGGGCACGAGGCGCACCTCGCGCCCGTCCTGCATGACGATCATCGTGCCCGCCTGCTGAAGGATGAGAATCGCGAACTCACCATGCGACCGCGCGATCTCCGCCGGACGCCGCTCCACCCGCACGGGCGTGGTGTGCAGCTCCGCCAGCAGCGCGTCGCCGAGCGGACTCACGTCGAGCCCGGCGCGGAACGGCGCGTCTTCGAGCCGCGTGACATGAAGATCGACGTAGGTCCGACAGGTGACCTCGACCCAGTGGGCGAAGTGCTCCGTGGTCAGGGACTGGGACATGCGCGCGCCCCCTTTTGCCCGGCGCAGGCTATCGCGCGGGCCGGGCCGAGTCACGGGCGGTCAAATTCGGCGGCGCCGGCTGGCAAGAGCGCCGCAAGGCCCGGTGGCAGGATGGCACGTCCCTCATCATCGTCCGGGAGCCCCGCCCATGCCGCTCAGCCATCCGAAATTCAAGGCCGCCGCCGTTCAAGCAGCACCCGCCTATCTCGACCTCGACGCCACGGTCGCCAAAACGATCGACCTCATCGGCGCGGCAGCCCGCGGCGGCGCGCGGCTCGTGGCGTTTCCCGAATGCTGGCTTCCCGGCCACCCGCTGTGGACGCTGCTCGACTCCGTGGCCTGGGGCATGCAGTTCGTGCAGCGCTATTTCGACAACGCGATGACGGCGAACGGCGCCGAGATGCAGGCGATCCAGGCGGCGGCGCGCGAGCACGCGATCCACGTCGTCTTCGGCTATGCCGAGCGCGCCGGCGGCTCGCTCTATATGGGCCAGGCGATCATCGACGAGGCCGGGAAGCGCCTCGCGACGCGCCGCAAGCTACGCCCGACGCATGTCGAGCGCACCGTGTTCGGCGAAGGCGACGGCAGCGACCTGAAAGTGCACGACACGGCGATCGGCCGCCTCGGCGCGCTGAATTGCTGGGAGCACATCCAGCCGCTCGTGAAGCAGGCGATGTTCAGCCAGCAGGAGCAGGTGCACGTCGCCTCGTGGCCGTCGTTCTGCGTCGCCGATGCGGCCTATGCGCTCGGCGCCGCCGCCAATCTCGCCGCCTCGCAGGTGTATTCGCTCGAGGGGCAATGTTTCACGATCGCCTCGGCCGCGGTGTTCTCGGAGAAGATGGCCGAAATGATCTGCGATACGCCGTTCAAGAAGCAGTTCCTGAGCCCGGGCGGCGGCGCGGCGATGATCTACGGGCCGGATGGCCGCCCGCTGACGCAGCCACTGCCGCCGACCGAGGAAGGCATCGTCTATGCCGACATCGACCTCGGGATGGTCGCGCTGGCCAAGGCCTTCGCCGATCCGGTCGGCCACTACAGCCGGCCCGACGTGTTGCAGCTTGCCTTCGATCCGAAGCCGAAACGCCGCGTCGTCGAGATCGAGGCGGCGCCCGCCCCGTTCCGCCCCGAAGGCGCCCCCGCCCCGGCGCCGGAACGGAAGGTGCTGGAAAGCGCGGCGGCGGAGTAGCGGCGGTGGCGCCTAAATCTTCTTCGCCCGTTTCTCCCAATAGGGCTCCCTGAGCACGTTCTTCTGGATCTTGCCGATCGGAGTCTTCGGGAAGTCAGTGACGAACTTGACGAGGCGCGGGCGCTTGAAGCGGGCGAGGTGCTGCTCGCAATGCGCGGTGACCTGCGCTTCA
>CAYZSG010000360.1:0-3062 GCA_964481045.1 uncultured Candidatus Odyssella sp.
CGGCGCGACGCCGAGGCGCGCGCAATGCTCGCGCGTGCGCTCCGCAAGGTGCATCCGCGCGAGGCGCTTCAAGAAATCTTCGGTGCGGCGCGCGACATGAGCCTCGCCGCCCGAAACGCAGAGCCGAAGTTGAACCCCCTCCTCGATCCACGCGCCGGCGCGCGCGAAGGGGCGATGCTCGATTGCGTGCGGCCGGCCGAGGATTGGGATTTCGGCACCGGGCGCGAATTCGACGGGCGGCGCCTGCTCGGCGAGGCGCGCCGCGATCCAGGACCTCTGGCGTTCGGCGAAGGCGCGCGCGTCCTTCAGTTCGCGCTTGCTCGGGGCGACGACGACGACTTCGCGTGTCCCTTGCGCGACGCGCAGGATGAGGCGGCGGGCGCGCGGATTGACGCGCAAAAGCACCGGCACGCGCGCGCCGGCGACCTCAAGCACCATGCCTGCATCGAGGGAAGCCCTCATCTTGCGATTGAGTCTCGCGCGATTCGAGGGTGCTGAACAGGCAAATCAATTATGTACTTGCCGTCCCCGCGAACGCGGGGACCCATACGCCGCAGCGAACGAGATCGAGCCGGGACGTCAGGGGCTATGGGCTCCCGCTTTCGCGGGAGCGGCACCAGACAGTGCTATTCTGCGTGTCCTCAAGCCGTCTTGCGCACGGCCTTTACGAACGGCACGACCTTGGCGCTCCTCGCGCGATCGTGTGCGCGGATGAACTCCGCCATGCGCGGCTGGATCTCCTTGCGGAAGCGGCTGCCGTTGAAGACGCCGTAGTGGCCGACGCCGGGCTGCACATGGTCCGCGCGCATCGAGGCGGGCAACCCGGTCAACAGATCGTGCACGGCTTGCGTCTGTCCGATGCCGGAAATGTCGTCGTGCTCACCCTCGACCGTGAGGACCGCCGTGTTGCGGATCGCGGGGAGGCGCACGAGCCGGCCGCGTACCATCGGGAACTTCAGGCGCTGCGCGCTGTAGAGATACCAGGAATAGCTGGCGCCGCGCGCGCAGCCGCGCGGCTCGTGGTTCGGCAGATCGGGCCGCGTGCGCGGATAGTCCGTCTGCTGCGTCTCCCAGGTGACGATGCCGCCCTTGACGTAGATCTTCCACGAGCACGAGCCGGTGCAGTTCGTGCCGTGCGTCGAGCGCACGATGCGGTCGTAGGACCAGCGATTGCGGTAGGCCTGCTCCCAGCTCCGGTCCTCGTTGGTCACGACGCCGTGGCCGTTCGAGAACTCATCGACGTCTTTCGTGAAGAACAGCAGGCGGTCGACGAAGTGGCTCATGTGGATCCTCCGTGATTGCGTGTGGCGCGGCTCAGCAGGGCGCCTCGGCGCCCTTGCGCGCGTAGAACCACCAGTTGATGGCGATGCAGGCGGCGAAGAAGAATGCCGCCCAGTAGAAGAAAGCGTTGGGCGTGCCGAACCAGGCATAGGCGAAGCCGATCATCACGCCGGCGGCGAACGGCCCATAGGCGGCCATGGCGCCGGTCCAGCCGATCACGCCGCCCGCCTGGCGCGGCGGGAACAGCATCGGCATCTGCTTGAAGGTCGAGGCGTTGCCGATGCCGGCGAAGAAGAACACGCCGAGCATGAAGCCGACGAAGTAGGGGAAGTCGGCCATGCTGGTGGGGCTGGTGAAGAACGTGACGCCGATGACACAGGCAAGCATGCCGAGGCCGGCATAGTGCGTGACCTTGGCGCCGCCCACCTTGTCGCTGATCGGGCCGGCGATGACGCGCGCGACCGAACCCACGAGCGGCCCGTAGAAGGCGAAGGCGAGCGGATCGGGCGCGCCGGGCAGGCCGCCATACACCTGCTTGATCAACAGCGGGAACGTCGCCGAGAAGCCCGAGAACGTGCCGAAGGTCATGATGTAGAGCAGCGTCATGAAGAACGCGTGCTTCATCTTGAAGATGTCGACCTGCTCCTTGAAGTTCGCGCGCACCGGCACGCTCTTCAGGAAGAACCAGGCGGCAAGCCCGAAGACGACGACGAATGGCACGTAAATCAGCAGCGCGTTCTGCAGCCAGATCGGCTTGTCGCCGGCGGCGGTCTTGAGCACCTGCGCGTCGCCGGCCATCGTGCCGAACAGGGCGAGCCCAATGATCCACGGCGTCACGAACTGGACGACGCTGACGCCGAAATTGCCGATGCCGGCCTGGATCGCGAGCGCGGTGCCCTGGAGCCGCTTCGGGAAGAAGAGACTGGTGGACGGCATGAATGACGAGAAGTTCCCGCCGCCCAGGCCCGCGAAGAGCGCCAGCACCAGCAGGATCCAATAGGGCGTCATCGGATCCTGCACCGCGAAGAACCAGCCCACCGCCGGGATGAGCAGCGACAGTGTGGAGAAAGCGACGACGTTGCGCGTGCCGTAGAGCGGCACGAGGAAGGTGTGGATGATGCGCAGCGTGCCGCCGGCGAGGCCGGGCATGGCGGCAAGCCAGAAGAGCTGCGTGGTGTTGAGCTTGAAGCCGATGCCGGGCAGCCGCACGACCAGCGCGCTCACCGCGAACCACACGATGAACGCCATGATGAGATTGGCGGTGGTGATGATCAGGGTGCGCCAGGCGAGCGCCTTGCCCTGCGTCTGCCAGAAGCCGGCGTCCTCGGGCTCCCAGCGCGCGAGCCAAGTGCCGCCCCGTGCGGGCGCTGCGGCGGTTTCGACGGTCGTTGGCATCGCCAATCTCCCCGTTCTGATGCTGTTGGATTAGCCGTGCGCCGGCTGCGTTGTGCAGAGCGCCGCCGTGCGAACCGGTTTCGCCGTGCCGGCGACGGCCGCCGGCTTGCCGAGCACTTCGAGCTCGGGCAGGTCGCGCGGTCCGCGCAGCGCCGGAACCTGCCTCTTCTCCATCCGCATGATGGCGAAGTGCATCCAGGTGAGCGCCATGGCGACGAGGAGGAAGAGCAGCATGAAGCAGCTCGTCCACACGCCGGTGATGTCATTCATCGCGCCGAACGCGATCGGAAGAATGAATCCGCCGAGGCCGCCGATGAGGCCGACGATGCCGCCCACCGAGCCCACGTGATTCGGGTAGTAGACCGGGATGTGCTTGTAGACCGCGG
>CAYZSG010000361.1:0-3005 GCA_964481045.1 uncultured Candidatus Odyssella sp.
GGTAGTAGGGGTTGCCGTAGAAGCCGAAGTGGAAGCTGACCTTCGCTTCGGTGATGCCCGCGTCGGCCTTCGTGTCGGCCTGGGCGACGCCCGCACCGAGCGAGAGGGCGGCGACGGCGGCGAGGGCGAGGAGCTTGATCTTCATGGTCGGGTTACTCACTGGTTGGGGTTTCGTCCGAGAGGCGATCGCTCGCCTCATCTGAAGCGGACCCTACGCGAACCCGGCTGCGCCCGCAGTGACGGCGCTCACGGGCGAATCGTGCGCCCCGTCACACGCCCGCGCGTTCAGGCGCCGCGCGCGCCCAAAACGAAAGCGGCCCGCCGACGGGGCGGGCCGCTCCGATCGAGGCGCTACGCCGTGAGGCGGACTAGCACCAGCCCTTCAGCTTCTTCCAGTACGGGCAGTAGTACGGGTAGTAGTAGTACGGCTTGTAGTAGTAATAGTTGTAGTACGGGTAGCCGTAGTAGAAGAACTTGTGCTTGGCCTGCTCGACGGCCGCATCGCCCTGCACGGCGATGTCGGTGACGGCGGGGGCCGAGGCCGGCGCCGCGATGGCGCTGGTCGCGCCGAGCGACAGCGCGGCAATCGCGGCGGCAAAGAGGAGCTTCGTCTTCATCGGTTCACTCACTGGTTGGGTTGCGGGAGCGATAGTGCTTCCCTCATCTCGCGCGGACCTTACCGCGCGATGCTCCCAACCGCAGTGACCGCACGCACGCCCGGTATTCGTACCGACGCACGCTCGCGTGAGTACAAAGTGTGTATCGCCGGCGTTTCAGCTCGCGAGTTCAGGCGGCGGACCGGCCGGTACCGAGGGAGGAGGCTCCGCTCCAGCCCGCCGCCTTCCCCGGGCCGGAGCCCGAGGCTCGCACCGCCGCCATGAAGGCGGCGATTCTGTTCGCATCCTTGAGGCCCGGCGACTCTTCCACGCCGGTCGAGACATCGACGCCCCACGGCGCCAGCGTCGCGATCTTGGCCGCGACGTTCTCCGGCGTGAGACCGCCCGAGAGTATCCAGCGCCGCGCGCGGCGCGCGGCTGCGATGGCGCCCTGCGCGGCCGGCGCGCCGGTGCCGCCGTAGAAGCCCGCGCGCTCGCCATCGACGAGCACGGCCGCCGCCGGATAGCGCGCGATGAACGCCGCCTCCTCGAGATCGCGCGGCGCCGCGCGGAATGCGCGGATCGCCGGGCACGGCAGCGCCAGTGCCACGTCCGGCGCCTCGTCGCCGTGGAGCTGGACGCAGTCGAGGCCCACGCGCGACCGGATCTCCATCATTCGCACCACGCTTTCGTTCACGAACACACCGATCTTCGCGATGCCGCGCGGCAGCGCCGCCGCGATCTCCACCGCGCGCGCCGGCGCGATCGCGCGCGGGCTCGGCGGGTAGAACACGAAGCCGATCGCATCGGCCCCCGCCTCCGCCGCCGCCCGCGCATCCTCGACGCGCGTGATGCCGCAGATCTTCGCCCAGGTCATGGTCTTATTGCCGTCTCCGCCCCGTCATCCCGACCGGAGCGCGGCATTTTCGCCGCGCGGAGTGGAGGGATCGCGTCGCAGCTGCGGCACGATCCCTCCACTCCGCGCGATGCAAGGGCACCGCGCTTCTCTCGGGATGACGATGCGGTGAGGGTGCTCACGCCAGGAACTCCCTCAGCTTCAGCGCCGGATCGGGCGCGCGCATCAGCGCGGTGCCGACGAGCAATGCGTCGGCGCCGGCGCGGCGCATGCGCACGGCGTCGGCGCGCGTCTCGACTCCGCTCTCGGCCACCGCCAGCACGCCGCGCGGCACCAGCGGCGCCAGGCGCTCGAACACGCCGAGATCGACGGTGAGATCCGTGAGGTTGCGGTTGTTGACGCCGACGATCTCGGCGCCGGCGTCGAGCGCCACGCGCAGCTCGGCCTCGTCGTGCACCTCGACGAGCGCGTGCAGCGCGGCCTCGGCCGCGAGCGCCACGAACTCCGCCGTGCGCGCGCCCAACGCCGCCACGATCAGCAGGATCGCATCGGCACCCGCGGCGCAACTCTCGGTGATCTGGTAGGGATCGACGATGAAATCCTTGCGCAGCACCGGCACCGGCACAGCCGCGCGCGCGGTTTTGAGATCCTCGATCGCGCCCCCGAAGTGATCGGGCTCGGTGAGCACCGAAAGCGCACGCGCCCCGGCGCCGTAGTAGGCGGACGCGGTGGCCGCCGCATCGGCGGCGGGCTTCAGCGCGCCGCCCGACGGCGAGCGCCGTTTCAGTTCGGCGATGATCGAAAGCCCCGGCGCCGCCAGCGCGCCGCGGAAATCGCGCACATTGCGGGCCGCCGCGGCGGCATCTTCCTCCAACGCCTCCAGCGGCCGCAGCGCGCGCGCGGCGGCCACCGCCTCGCGCCGGCGCTCGAGGATCGGATCGAGCCGGTTTCGCCCGGCAGAGCCTTGGCGAAGCGAGGTCATGCCGCCCTCCGGAGAACGTCGCCCACCTCGTCGAGCTTGGCCAGCACCTTGCCGCTGTCGATGACCGACGCGGCGAAGGCGGCGCCCTCGCGCAGGTCGCGCGCGGCGCCGGCCACGTAGAGCGCGGCGCCGGCATTGAGCAGCACGCCGTTCCTCGCCGGCACGTCTTCCCCGGCCAGTACCGCGCGGATCAGGCGCGCGTTGGTGTCGGGGTCGCCGCCCTTGATCGAGGCGAGCGGCCGCTCCTCGAGACCGAAATCCGCCGGCGTCACGGTGTAGGAGCGGATCTCGCCATAGCGCAGCTCGGCCACATGCGTCTTGCCCTCGGGCGAGATCTCGTCGAGCCCGCATTCGGCCGAGACGATCATCGCGCGCTCGACGCCCGACGGCAGCAGCGCGCGCGCCATCAGCTCGCACTTCGAGGGGTGGAACACGCCGACGAGCTGGCGCTTCACGCCCACCGGGTTGGTGAGCGGCCCGAGCATGTTGAACAGCGTGCGCACGCGCATCGCGCGCCGGATCGGCGCCACCGCCTTCATCGCCGGGTGATAGAGCGGCGCGAACAGGAAGC
>CAYZSG010000362.1:0-2992 GCA_964481045.1 uncultured Candidatus Odyssella sp.
GGCGCGCGTGGACCGATCCGGAAGCGCTGAAGCACTGGTTCGGCCCGGATGCGGGCGCCGTGTCCCTCGCGCAGACCGACGTGCGCGTCGGCGGCCGCTTCCATGTCGTTTTCAAGACGCTAGACGGCGAGCAGCACGACGTGAGCGGCGCGTATCGCGAGGTCGTCCCGAACGCAAAGCTGGTGTTCACCTGGGCCTGGATCAGCACGCCCGAGCGTGTTTCGCAAGTGACGCTCCTCCTCCGGCCGACGCCGGGCGGCACCGAGCTCACCTTGCGGCACGAACAGTTCTTCGACCTTGCTGCCCGCGATGGTCACGAACGCGGGTGGACCGGCACCATGCAAAAGCTCAAGGGCTACCTGGAGCGCAGCCCGAACTGAACCGCAAGCCGAACTGAACCGCAACCAAAGGAGAGAACATGGCTTATGTTGATGGATTTGTCGTCCCGGTCCCGAAAAGGAATCTTGCTGCCTACAAGCGCATGGCCCGCACGGCCTGCAAGGTCTGGATGGACCATGGGGCGCTCGAATACCGCGAGTCGGTGGCCGATGACGTGAAACCGGGCAAGTGGACGTCCTTCCCGCAGAGCGTGAAGCTGAAGAAGGACGAGGTCGTCGTCTTTTCCTGGATCGTCTACAAGTCGAGGAAGCAGCGCGACAGCGTCATGAAGAAAGTCATGAGCGACAAGCGCCTCGCCGCGATGATGAATCCGAAAGCCATGCCGTTCGACGGCAGGCGGATGATTTACGGCGGCTTCAAGATCGTCGTTGCTTCCTAGACCCGTTTAAGCGAGGACGATTCCATGCAAGTCGTGCAACCCTACGTGTTCTTCGAGGGGCGCTGCGAGGAGGCGCTCGACTTCTACGCGACCGCGCTCGGCGCCAAGGTGGAAATGAAGCTGCGCTACAGCGAGTGTCCCGAAGGCGGCTGTCCGCCAGGGATGCCCGCCGGCACCGAAACCAAGATCATGCATGCGGCATTCAAGATCGGCGAGACGACGGTGATGGCCTCGGACGGCATGAATTCGGGCAAGGCCGATTTCAAGGGCATCACGCTGTCGATCTCGATGGATGACGAGGCGGGCGTCAAGCGTGTTTTCGACGCGCTCTCCGCCGGCGGGAAGGTGATCCAGCCGCTGATGAAAACCTTCTTCTCGCCGTCCTTCGGCATGGTCACCGACAAATTCGGCGTTTCCTGGATGGTGCTGGTGTACAAGGCCTGAACGCCGGCCGGGGTGGCGCGGCGTGGCAGGTCGCTCAGACCCCGGCCTGCGAGACCTGCTGGGCGAGGTACTGCATGCGCTGCGCAATCGCTTTCAGCAGCAGCGCGCCGAAAGCGGGCCGGGCCTTGACGAGCGAGAGGAATTCGTTGCGGCCCACCGCGATCAATGAGCAGTCGGTTTCGGCCACTGCGGTGGCGGCACGCGCCGAGCGGTCCACCAGCGCCATTTCGCCGAAGATACCGCCGGGACCGACGCGCTCCACGACGCGCTCGCCGAGCGAGATGGCGACGTGGCCGTCGAGCACCACGTACATCGACGCGCCTACTGCGCCCGCGGCGACGATGACCTTGCCCTGCCCGTAGTTGATCGGCGGTTGCCCGCCGAGCTCGCGGACCAGCTCGCCCAGCATCTTCTTGTCGATGACGTTGCTTCGATCCACGGGCGGCGCGGTCGCGGCCGCCGGCGCGGTCGCCAGCTTCGCGATGCTCTGGCGCATCCGCTGGCCCATGCTGCTCATCAGCATCAGCGCGAAATCGGGCGTCTTCTGCAGGGCCGCGTGGAACTGCTTCTCGTCGAGCGAGAGCACCTTGCAGTCGGTCTTGGCCATCGCCGTCGCGCTGCGCGCGAGCCCCGCAATCACGGCCAGTTCACCGAAGATCTCGCCCGCCTTCACGACGCCGAAGAACTTGTTCTTGATCATCAGGCCGACTTCGCCGTCGAGCAGCAGGTACATCCGCGCGCCCTTGGCGAAGAAGCCGCCGGCCTTTTCGTTCTCGGTGAAGATCGGCTTGCCGGAGGGCTTCAGCTCCACCGTGCCGGTGGCGCGGAAGAATTCCAGCGCGAGCGCGGGGCTGTAGACCGCGCTTTGCGCCGTCCCCTGCACGGCGCCGCGCGCCGCCTCGGCCGCCGCCTTCGGGGCGCCGGGCTTGGAAAAATCGAGTTCGTCGGCCATGCGGGGATTTTAGCCCGGCCGCGCCGCGGGCTCTATGAAATCGGGCACATCGGCGACGCTGGCAATCAGGGCGTCGTGCGGCTCTTTCTCGAGTTGCGCGCGGGTGTGCGCCCCTGAGAGGACTCCCACCACCCAGCCGGCCCCCGCATTGCGCCCGGCGCGCAGGTCGAGGACGGTGTCGCCGACCGCCATGACTTGTGCCGCCGCAGCAATCCCGGTGCGTTCCATGGCCTTGAAGATCAGGTCGGGTGCCGGGCGGCCGTTGGCGACGTCATCCCCGCAAACCAGGGCGTCCACGCTGGCCCGCCAGCCCAGCGCCTCCACGATCAGGTCTGCGATGGACCGATCGAACCCGGTATTCAATGCGACCTTGATGCCTTTGCCGCGCAACCAGGCCATCGTCGTTTCGGCGCCGGCGATCGGCTTCACGCCGCCCGAGCGGAACAGCGCCGAAAGATGCGCCCGGAAGTCGCCGTAGATCGTGTCGGTGCGCGCTTCCATTTCACCGCCGTCCAGCGCGACGAAGTGTCGGATCGCGTCGCGCTTGGAAGCGCCGCGCAGGGTCACGAGCTGAGCGTCCGTGATCTCGATTCCATGACTGCGAAGCACGGACGTGAATGCTTCGGGCACCTGGCCCGCATCCTCAATCGTCGTGCCGGCCATGTCGAAGACGACGAGCGCCACTGGGGCCATCGGGACCACCGCTTCGCCGGGTTACCTGGCCTTGACGGCTTCGAGCAGTTGCGGAAAGACCTTCGGCGTGGCCGCAACGATGTCGCCCGTCTCGTACCAGTCGTCCTCGCCGGCCAGCCCGCCGA
>CAYZSG010000363.1:0-2983 GCA_964481045.1 uncultured Candidatus Odyssella sp.
CCGAGAACATCGAGGATCTCGCCAAGCGTCTCGAGGAACCGTACTGAGGCACGCGGACGTCGCCGTTCGCCTGCCCTTGAATTCTGGAGTCTGAAATGCGCCACCGTCTCCGCGGCCGCAAGCTCAACCGCACCACGCCCCACCGCAAGGCCATGTTCGCCAACATGGCGGCGGCGCTCATCAAGCACGAGCAGATCTCGACCACCTTGCCCAAGGCGAAAGACCTGCGCCCGATCGTCGAGAAGCTGATCACGCTCGGCAAGCGCGGCGGGCTGCACGCGCGCCGCCAGGCGCTGTCGGTGCTGAAGGACGCCAAGCTCACCGAGAAGCTCTTCTCGCTGCTCGCCGAGCGCTACAAGGAGCGGAAAGGCGGCTACACGCGCGTGATGAAGGCGGGCTTCCGCTTCGGCGACGCGGCGCCAGCCGCCGTCATCGAGTTCGTCGACCGCGATCCCGCGGCCAAGGGCCTCGACAGCGGCCCCAAGCCCGAGGCGAAGCAAGAGGCCGAAGAGGCGCAGCCCGCGGCCGCCTGAGCCCCGAAAAGCATACGGATTGACGAAAGGCGGCCCCGAAAGGGCCGCCTTTTCGTTCCGGGATCCCACCAATTTTGCCGCGATTTGCGTTATAGAAACGGCTTGTGTCCGCCGGCCGCGGGCACGAGGCGAAATTGCCGTTTCGGAGGCTCGCACGATGCTCGCACGCAACGCCGCCCTGGCCCTGGTTATCGCTCTCGCCGCGCCGCTTCCCGCGCGCGCCGAAGTCAGCGTCCCGCAGTCGCAGCAGCAGATCCGCCTGTCGTTCGCGCCGGTGGTCAAGCGCGTCGCGGCCGCCGTCGTCAACATCCGCATCCGCGCGCCGCAGCAGCAGGCGCAGAACCCGCTCTACGCCGATCCGTTCTATCGCCGCTTCTTCGGCCAGGACGAGGGACAGCAGCGCCCCGACAACGGCGCGGTGGGCTCCGGCGTGATCCTGCGCGACAACGGCGTGATCGTCACGAACCATCACGTTGTCAAAAGCGGCGGCACGATCGACGTGATCCTCAGCGACAAGCGAACCTTCACCGCCAAGCTGCTGATCTCCGACGAGCGCACCGACCTCGCGGTGCTGCAGATCGATACCAAGGGCGAAAAGCTGCCCTATCTCGAACTGCGCGATTCCGACGAGGTGGAGGTGGGCGACATCGTGCTCGCGATCGGCAACCCGTTCGGCGTCGGGCAAACCGTCACGAGCGGCATCGTCTCGGCCGTGGCGCGCACGTCAGTCAGCATTTCGGACTTCCGCTCGTTCATCCAGACCGACGCGCCGATCAACCCCGGCAATTCCGGCGGCGCGCTGGTGACGCTCGACGGCAAGCTCGCCGGCATCAACACCGCGATCCTCTCGCGCTCGGGCGGCAGCGTCGGCATCGGCTTCGCGATCCCGTCGAACATGGTCGGCGCCGTGGTGCGCGCGGCGCTGACGACGGGCCGCATCGCGCGGCCGACGCTCGGCATCGGCGGGCAGGACGTGACGGCCGAGATCGCGCGCGCGCGCGGCCTCGAGCGCATCGGCGGAGTCATTATCAGCACCGTGGCGCCCGACAGCCCGGCGGCCCGCGCCGGAATCAAGGCCGGCGACGTGATCCTCAAGATGAACGGCCGCGAGGTGAACGACATTCAGGATCTCCGCTTCCGCCTCGCGACGATGCCGGTCGGCGGTAAGGTGAAGCTCACGACGATGCGCGCCAAGGAAATGGTCGAGGTCGAGGTCGAGTTGCGCGAGGCGGCGGCGGCGAGCGAGATCGAGAACGCCACGGCGCTTTCCGGCAACCATCCGCTCGCCGGCGTTTCGGTGGTGAAGCTCACGCCCGGCGTCGCCGAGCAGATGGGCGTGCGCGGCCTCAGTCGTGGGATCGTCATCGTCAAGGTGCAGCCCGGCAGCGTCGCGGCCCGCCGCGGATTCCGCCCGAAGGACGTGATCGTGCAGGTGAACGGCCAGAACCTCGACTCGGTCGAGGTGCTTCGCGAGGCGATGTCCCAAGGGCAGGGGATGTGGCAGATCGTCGGCGTCCGCGACGGCGCGGTGTTCCGCATCGTGCTCCAGCAGTGAAGGCGAAGCCCGCCCCGAGCCTGTTCGAAGCCGCGGCGCCGAAGCCGCTCGCCGACCGCCTGCGCCCGAAGCGCCTCGACACGGTGGTGGGGCAGGATCACCTGCTCGGCCCCGAGGGGCCGCTGGGGCGCATGATCGCGGCGCGGCATCTTTCCTCGATCGTGTTCTGGGGCCCGCCCGGCACCGGCAAGACAACGATCGCGCGCCTGCTCGCCGAGGTGTCCGATCTCCATTTCGAACCGCTCTCGGCGGTGTTCTCGGGCGTGGCCGATCTCCGCCGGGTGTTCGACGCCGCGCGCGAGCGGCGCGCGATGGGGCGCGGCACCCTGCTGTTCGTCGACGAGATCCACCGCTTCAACAAGGCGCAGCAGGATGCGTTCCTGCCGGTGGTGGAGGACGGCACGATCACCTTGATCGGCGCCACGACCGAAAACCCGTCTTTCGAGCTGAACGGCGCGTTGCTCTCTCGCTGCCGCGTGCTCGTGCTCAACCGGCTCGACGCCGGCGCGCTCGAGAAGATCCTGGCCCGCGCCGAGGCGGAGGAGGGCAAAGCGCTTCCGCTCGACGGCGACGCGCGCCAGACGCTGATGGCGCTGGCCGACGGCGACGGCCGCTACATGCTCAACCTCGCCGAGGCGATCTGGGAGGCCAAGCCCAAGGCGCCGCTCGACACGGCCGGCCTCGTCGGCCTCGTGCAGCGCCGTGCGCCGCTCTACGACAAGGCCGAAGAAAGCCACTACAACCTCATCAGCGCGCTGCATAAATCGTTGCGCGGCTCCGATGCCGATGCAGGCCTCTACTGGCTCGCGCGCATGCTCGCCGGCGGCGAGGACCCGCACTACATCGCGCGCCGCCTGGTGCGCATGGCGGTGGAAGACATCGGCATGGCCGACCC
>CAYZSG010000364.1:0-2981 GCA_964481045.1 uncultured Candidatus Odyssella sp.
CGTCGCCGGGCTGCCCGGCGCGCCGGCCGCCGAGGTTTTCGCGCGCGCGGCGCTCGCGTTCGTCGCCGGCGGCGACCGCGAGCGCGACCGCGCCGCGGCCGAGGCGGCGCGCGCGGCCGGCGTGCCGGTGAACGTCATGGACCAGCCCGACATCTCCGATTTCATCATGCCGGCCGTCATCCGCCGCGGCGACGTGCTGATCGGCATCTCCACCGGCGGCGCCGCGCCCACGCTCGCGCGCATGGTGCGCGAGCGCATCGAGCGCGTGCTGCCGGCGCGCCTCGGCGATCTCGCGCGCTTCGCCGCCGCGCTGCGCGAGCGCATCAAGGCGCTCTTCCCGAAGGCCGAGGCGCGGCGCGCGGTGCTCGAGCGCCTCGTCGACGGCCCGTGCGGCGACGCGGTTCTCGCCGGCAAACCGGCCGAGGCGCAACGCCACCTGATCACGCTGCTCAATACGGAAGCCAAGCCGCGCGAAGGCGCCGTGCACATCGTCGGCGCGGGGTCGGGCGATCCTGATCTGCTCACGCTGCGCGCGCTGCAGGCGCTCCAGCGCGCCGACATCGTGTTCCACGACGAGCTCGTCGGCCCCGAAATTCTCGACTACGCGCGCCGTGAGGCCGAGCGCGTGAACGTCGGCAAGCAGAAGGGCGGACCGAGCGCCTCGCAGGACGAGATCAACGCGGCGCTGCTGGCCGCCGCGCGCGCCGGTAAGCGCGTCGTGCGCCTGAAAGGCGGCGATCCGTTCATCTTCGGCCGCGGCGGCGAGGAGGCGGCGTTCCTCGAGGCGCGCGGCATCGCCGTCGTCGCCGTGCCCGGCATCACCGCGGCGCTCGGCTGCGCTGCCGCCGCCGGCATTCCGCTCACGCATCGCGATCTGGCGAGCTCCGTCACGTTCGTCACCGGCCATGGCCGCGACGGCGTGCCGCTCGCCGACTGGAAGGGTCTCGCGCGCGAAGATCGCACGATTGCCGTTTACATGGGCCTTTCCGCCGCCGGCGAAGTCTCGGCGCGGCTCGTCGCCGAGGGCCTCGCGCCATCGACGCCGGCGGTGATCATCGTCCGCGGCACGCGGCGCGATCAGCGCCTTTCGCTCGGCACGCTCGCCGAATTGCCCGCGCTCGCGCGCCGCCACGCCGGCGAAAGCCCGGCGCTCATCATCATCGGCAAGGTCGCGGCGCTCGCGAAGCGCAGCCCCGCCGAAACGCCCAGCCTGGAGGAAGCCGCATGAGCAAGACCGCGCCCGCCTTGCAGATTCTCACCGCCAACCGGCTCACCGACGGCGCCGTCGTCTATCTCACCCCCGCCGGCACCTGGACGAGCGAGATCGCGCGCAGCGTCGTCGCGCGCGAGGAGCGCGCCGCCGCGGCGCTGCTGGCGCGCGGCCAGCGCGATGCGGAGGCGGCCATCGTCGTCGGCCCCTATCTCATCGCCGCGCTCGAGGGCGAAGAGGGGCCGCGCGCCGCCAGCCTGCGCGAGCAGATCCGCGCGGCCGGCCCGAGCCGCCCGGTGGCCGACGCGGTGGCCGCCGCTGTCGGCCTCGCCTATCCGTGAGCGCGCCATGTATCGCTACGACGACTATGACCGTACTTTCGTCGCCGAACGCGTCGCGCAGTTTCGCGATCAGGTGCGCCGGCGCCTCGCCGGGGAGCTGACGGAGGAAGAGTTCCGCCCGCTGCGCCTGCAGAACGGGCTCTATCTCCAGCTCCACGCCTACATGCTGCGCGTGGCGATCCCCTACGGCACGCTCTCGTCGCAGCAGCTCCGCATGCTCGCGCACATAGCGCGGCGCTACGATCGCGGCTTCGGCCATTTCACGACGCGGCAGAACATCCAGTTCAACTGGATCAAGCTCGACGAGGCGCCCGATATCCTCGCCGATCTCGCTAAGGTCGAGATGCACGGCCTGCAAACCAGCGGCAACTGCATCCGCAACGTCACCGCCGATCACTGGGCCGGCGTGGCGCCCGACGAGATCGAGGATCCGCGCGTCTGGGCCGAGATCGTGCGCCAGTGGTCGAGCCTGCACCCGGAGTTCTCGTTTCTGCCGCGCAAGTTCAAGATCGCCGTCACCGGCGCGCCCAACGACCGCGCGGCGGTGAAGGTGCACGATATCGGCCTGCGCATGCACCGCAACGAAGCGGGCGAGGCCGGGTTCGAAATCATCGTCGGCGGCGGGCTCGGCCGTACGCCGATGATCGGCAAGACGATCCGCGGCTTCCTGCCGAAGCGCCACCTGCTCTCGTATCTGGAGGCGATTCTCCGCGTCTACAACGAGTTCGGCCGGCGCGACAACATGTTCAAGTCGCGCATCAAGATCCTCGTGCACGAGATCGGCGCCGAGGAGATGGCGCGCCGCGTCGAGGCGGAATGGGCCGAGATCCGCGGCGGCGCGCTCGATCTGCCGAGCGAGACGATCGCCGGCATCGCCGCGCATTTCGCGCCGCCGTCCTATGCGCCGCAGCCCGAACGCGTGCCCGAGATCGACGCATTGCGCTTCGCCGAGCCCGGCTTCGCGCGCTGGCTCAAGGCGAACGTGGCGCCGCACCGCGCGCCCGGCCATGCGATCGTGATGCTCTCGCTGAAGCCCGAAGGCGCGCCTCCCGGAGACGCGAGCGCCGCGCAGATGGACGCCGTCGCGGACATCGCGGACAAGCACAGCCTCGGCGAAATCCGCGTCAGCCACGAGCAGAATCTGATCCTGCCGCATGTGCCGCGCGCGGCATTGCCGGAACTGTGGCGCGCGCTCGCGAAGCTCGGGCTTGCGACGCCGAACGCCGGCAAGATCACCGACATCATCTGCTGCCCGGGCCTCGACTATTGCAGCCTCGCCAATGCGCGCTCGATCCCGGTCAGCCAGCGGCTCACCGAGCGCTTCGCCGATCTCGCGCGCGTGCACGAGATCGGCGATCTCAAGATCAAGATGTCGGGCTGCATCAACGCCTGCGGCCATCATCACGTCGGCCACATCGGCATCCTCGGCG
>CAYZSG010000365.1:0-2970 GCA_964481045.1 uncultured Candidatus Odyssella sp.
TCGATCAGCGAGACGCTCTGCTCGATCTCGCGGATGCGGATCCAGATTCGCGCGTTCACGTCGCCCTCGTGGCGCACCGGCACCTCGAAACGGAGCCGGTCGTAGGGCGCATAGGCGAGATCGCGGCGGGAATCGAAGCTGCGCCCGCTCGCGCGTCCGATGAAGCCGCCCGGCGCCCATTGCTTCGCCAGCGTCGGCTTCACGATGCCGGTGGTGACGGTGCGCTCCTGCAGCGATGTCGTGTTGTCGTAGAGCGCGATCAATTCGGGCAGGCGGCGGCGGATCTCGTCGAGCAGCGCCTCGATCGTTTCTCGCCCGCCCGGCGCGAGATCGGCGGCGACGCCGCCCGGGACCACGCAATCGCGCATCAGGCGATGCCCGAACCCGGCCTTGGCGGCGCGCAACACGCGCTCGCGGATGATTCCGCATTGCGCGTGCATCACGGCGAAGGCCGCGTCGTTGCAGATGGCGCCCACATCGCCGAAATGGTTCGCGATCCGCTCGAGCTCGGCCATCAGCGCGCGCAGCCACAATGCGCGCGGCGGCGGCGCCACGCCGAGCGCCGTTTCGGCGGCGCGCGCGAACGCGATGCCGTAGGCGACGACGCTGTCGCCCGAAGTGCGCTGCGCGAGCTGGCTGCCGCGCTCGAGCGTGGCGCCGGCCATCAGCGATTCGATTCCCTTGTGCACGTAGCCGAGCCGCTCCTCGAGCCGCGCCACGGCCTCGCCATTGGCGGTGAAGCGGAAATGTCCGGGCTCGATGATGCCGGCGTGCACGGGGCCGACCGGAATCTGATGCAGCCCGCGCCCTTCCACCGTGAGGAAGCGATACTCCGTGCCCGGCCGCAGCGGCACCGGCGCGCGCTGATCGAGCGGCTGCGCAACGCCCCAGCGGCCGTGATCGAGCCAGGGCCGCATGTCGGGCGAGCCGTCGGCCATCATGCCGAACAGGTCGCCGATCGCGCGCTCGAGGCGGATCGCCGGCGGGTGCAGGCGGCCGACCGAAGGGAAACGCCCGTCCGAGCAGCGCAGCGTGAGCACGGCGCCGCGCCACGTGCCCTCATCGAGCACCGCCATGTGCACGGTCTTAGGCTCGCCCCAGAGGCCGAGCAAGGTCAGGTGTCCATCGCGCAGTTGCTGCGCCGCCTCGGTCCAGACCGCCTCCGGCACGATCGCGCGCGGCCACGGCCGGTGCGCGTCCACGACCTGGCCCGAGGCAACGAGATCGGCGAGCGCGCGCGCCACCATCGCCCTACCCCAGTACCCGGGCGACGTTCTCGAACCACGCGACGAGCGGCGCGGGCAGGTAGAGTCCGGCCACGAGCACGAGCGCGAGATGCGCGAACATCGGAATGTAGGAGGCATCGGAGCGCGCCGTGCTGCCGACCGGCTCGCCGAACGCGACGCTGTTGAGCCGCAGGAACAGCGCGCCGAACGCCACGAGAATGCCGAATACCAGCGGAATCGCCAGCAGCGGATCGCGGGCGAAGGTGGAGCTCACCAGCAGAAACTCGCTCATGAAGATGCCGAGCGGCGGCAAGCCCGCGATCGCCGCCACGCCGAGCACGAGGCCCCAGCCGAGCACCGGATGGGTGACGGTGAGGCCCTTGATCTCGGCGATGCGCTGGGTGCCCTTGATCTGCGCCACGTGGCCCACCGCGAAGAAGATCGCCGACTTGGTGAGGCTGTGCATCGTCATGTGCAGCAGACCGGCGAAGTTCGCGAGCGGCCCGCCCATGCCGAACGCGAAGGTTATGATGCCCATGTGCTCGATCGACGAGTAAGCGAACATCCGTTTGATGTCGCGCCGCCGGTAGAGCATGAACGCGGCGAAGATTAGCGACACGAGCCCCATCGTGATCATCATCGGCCCCGGCGCGAGCACGCCGGCGTTGGTGGACATGACCATCTTGAAGCGCAGCACCGCGTGGAGAGCCACGTTGAGCAGCAGGCCGGAAAGGACCGCCGAGATCGGCGTCGGGCCTTCGGCATGCGCATCGGGCAGCCAGGCATGCACCGGCGCGAGGCCCACCTTGGTGCCATAGCCGAGCAGCAGGAACACGAAGGCGAGGTTGAGCAGCGCCGGATCGAAGCGTCCGCCGTACATGACGAGGTTGGTCCACGCCATCGCGTCGAGCCCCGGCCCGATCACGGCCTGCGCCACGACGTAGACGATGATCGTGCCGAACAGGGCGAGCGCGATGCCCACCGAGCCGAGAATGAAGTATTTCCACGCCGCCTCGAGCGCCTCGTGCGTGCGGTAGATGCCGACCATCATCACGGTCGTGAGGGTCGCCAGCTCGATCGCGACCCACATCAGACCGATGTTGTTCGCGAGCAGCGCCAGGTTCATGCCGAACATCATGATCTGGTACATCGCGTGGTAGAAACGCAGATAGGGCCGCGTGAGGCGCCCGGTATCCAGCTCATGGCCGATGTAGCTCGCGCTGAACCAGCTCGTCGTGAATCCCACGAATGCGTTGAGCAGGATGAAGACGACGTTGAGATCGTCGACGAGCAGGAAATGCCCCGGCGCCGGCCGCTCGCCGAGCAGCGCCAGCGCCGCGAGCAACGTGAGCCCGCTGGCCGCCACGTTGATGCGCGCCGTCAGCCGGTAGCCCGGCAGCACCGCGAGCAGCACCGCCGCCGCCGCCGGAATGCCGAGGATGAAGGCCGGCGCGTGCAACGAGAACCAGCTCATCGCCGCCGCTCCCCCTCCGCCCGCGCGTTGTCGAGCGCGCCGACGTCGACCGTGTCGAAGCGCTCTCGAATGCGGAACAGGAAGACGCCGATCACGATGAAGGCGATCAGGATCGAGAACGCGACGCTGATCTCGACCACCAAGGGCATGCCCTTGGCGCCGGTGGCCGCGAGGATCAGGCCGTTCTCGATCGACATGAAACCGACCACTTGGCCCACCGCGTTGCGCCGCGTGATCATCATCAGCAGGCCGAGCAGCACGACCGAGAGC
>CAYZSG010000366.1:0-2952 GCA_964481045.1 uncultured Candidatus Odyssella sp.
TGGCGATGGTGCGCGACCGCATCGGCCCGGTCGCCGCGTTCAAGACGGCGGTGGTGGTGAAGCGCCTGCCCAAGACGCGCTCGGGCAAGATCCTGCGCGGCACGATGCAGAAGATCGCCGACAGCGAAGCCTGGAAGGCCCCCGCCACGATCGACGATCCCGCGATCCTCGGCGAGATCGGCGACGCGCTGAAAGGCGTCGGCTACGCGAAGGCAGCGAAGGCGGGGTAGGGCCCCCCTCCTTCAGCGTGGTCATTTGTAGTCAAACGTAGGCTTTTGCGTGCAAAGCCGGGCAGCGGCGGGCAAGGCGCGCGCGGCGCATTGCTGGCTTCGCGAGACCTTGGCTTTCCTTGGCTTCGCTTGGCTTTTCTTGGCCTCGATTCCCGGCCGAAAGCCAAGGAAAGCCAAGCTGCGGCGCGCAGAAGCCAAGCCTGGCCTTGGCTTTTCTTGGTTTCCCGCCGCGCCGCGCGGAATTTCAGCCGGGCTGTCCCGGGCATTCACCGGCATCTCCGGGCTTCCGCGCGCGATCGATCCGGGCTTTTCCGGCACTGCGGAAGGTGCTGACTTCGGCGTCACTCGTCCTGATTCGATTCTGCACAAGGCCGCGCGCGAGCGCGCGCCGCCCGCGCGAACATGATCCCGATCCACGTGTCCAAAAAGCGGCTCTCCCGCCGGGAGGGCAAAAAGCTCAGTTAGGAACTTTTCGCGAACATTTCAAGTGCGGCGGCGCGCTCATGCGCGTCGCCGCGCGCTCGCGCGTGCCAATGTCGCCGCCAGCGTTTCTTCGCTCTCCGCGCCGAGCCGCGCGCGGCCGCGCGCGAGCTTCGTGCGCCAGCGCGGGCCGGCGGACCACGCGGTCTCCCACGCCTCCGCCAGTTCGAGCGGCCGCTGTTCGGCGAGAATGCCGATGAGCTGCTCGGCCTGCAGGATGTCCTTCCGCGCCTTCGCCTGGTTCTCGCGCTCGGCGGCGACGATGAGCTTGTGCACGGCATAGCGCTCGGCGCGCGGCACCGTCACCGCCACGCCGCCGCCATAGAGGAGGGCGGAGCGCTCGGGCTCGTGCATTAGGAAATCGAGGTGTCGCAGCGGCTGCGCGCCCGCGCCGCCGAGCGCCGGCATCCGCGCGGGCCGGACCTGGAACTTGGCGCTGCCGCGGTTGGGCGTGAGGAACTCGACGCGATAGCGCGCGGCGTTGCGATAACCGGTCGCGACGATTGGATCGGCGGGATTGGGAATCTCGCGGAACGTTGGATCGACGTTGTGCAGCACGTCGAGGATCGGCGGCATGCTCTCGCCGACATTCTTGGAGACGCCCCAGAACTGCGCGAAATCCACGTCCTGCGTCTGGAGCGCCGCGCCGGAAAGCTTCGCGCCGAGCAGACCCGCATAGGCCTGATAGGCCACCGTGCCGACGAGCACGCCGCGCAGGCGGAAGAAGCCGGCCTTCCACATCGCCTCGACGACCTTGCCGGTCAGCGCGTCGGTGGCGGGCAAGCCGGCCGCGACGAGCGCGCGAACCATTTCCCGGCGGCCCTTGAAATCGGATTTGATGTCGGCGAAGCGCTCGACTCGCTGGCTCACGCTTTTGTCGGCGGCGGGCCCGACATAGCGGCTGACGATTTTGTTCTCGATCTTCCGCTGGTGATACCAATAGGCGCGGCCTTTGATGCGCTTCGTGAGGAACGCGCCGCGCTCGTCGAAGCCCTCGTCGAAGCCGGCATCGAGGCAGCGGCTCAACAGCTCCGCGAACATCGTCTGGGCAGCGAGGCCGATCTCGTGCATGGGGCGCGCTTGTTAACCTACTTTCTTAAAAAGTAGGTTAACAAGCGGCGAAGGTCAAGTTAACCTACTTTCTTGATAGGCAGGTTAACCGCCGCGCCGCGCCAGAGTGCCGTCTTCGTCCGATCGGTCGCAACCGGCCTGTCCGCCGTAGGGGCGCGCTGCGCGCGCCCTTGCTGCGTCCGTGCCGTGTCCGCGTCGTCGAAGCTGCACGGCCGCGTGACCAACGTCGCCACGGCCGTACTTGCTTCGGCAGGGCGCGCGCAGCGCGCCCCTACGCGTGAGATGCCCGGCATGGCGCCTTCACCCCTGCCCAATCCCCCCGCGTACCGCGCCCGCCTCCGTCGTCCGCCACAGCACCGCGTGGCCCTCGGGGAGCGCGCGGCTGTTGGGCATGGCGAGCCAGAGGCGGAGGAGGAGGCGGTCCTGGCCGCTTGCGGCGTCATCTTCGAACGGCGTGCGGCCGTGATAGATGACGTGGTGGTTGATGAGCTGGATGTCGCCGGGCTGGAAGCGCATCTCGAACGAAAGCTCGGCGGCGAGCGCCATCAGCATTTCGATCGCTTCGCGCTGCGCGGGCTCGAGGCGCGGCACGTCGGCGCGAAGCTGCGCGGCCTCGATGTAAGTGAGCGAATAGTGGCTCGTGAAGCGGGCCGTGCCGTCGGGGCCGGCGCGCTGGCCCCACACCGGCAGCGGATAGGCCAAGGTCTCGCCGCCGGCTTCCTCGCCGAGGCGGCTGCGCCACACCGGGCGATAGAGCGCTTCCGCGAGATCGCGCCGGCGTTCCAGCATCGCGTTGTGCACGGCGGGCGAGCTGGCGAGCGTGCTCACGCCGCCTTTCGCCGCTTGCCGCACGCAGAGCAGGCCCACCGCGTCGCAGCGGTCGGTGTGGAAGCGCAACGCGCCGTTCGAGAGCGTGCGTGCGTAGGAGGAGAGGAACGCGCCGCCGTCTTTTCCGGCGCCCTCTACCTTGCCGTAGCGCGCGCCGAGGTCGGTGACCGCCGCCTCGTCGCGGATCGCGCGCATCAGCTCGCCGCTGCGGTTCTGGAAGACGGGCGTGCCGAGATTGGCGCCGAGGCCCATCCAGAGGCAGCGCAATTCGTCTTCCGAATAGCGCGCGGCGGGCAGGCCGCGCAGCAGCACCATGCCGCTGCCGTCCTCGAGCTCGCCGCGA
>CAYZSG010000367.1:0-2915 GCA_964481045.1 uncultured Candidatus Odyssella sp.
TGCCGGCGGCGGCGCGGCGGTATTTCTCGGGATTGGCGCGCGAGGTGAGCACGAACTGCGCCAGGTCGTCAGACCACTTCTTGAGCTTCTCGACGTCGGCGCGGGGCACGCCGAGCATGTCGGCGATCACCGTCGCCGGCAGCGGATAGGCGAAGTCGCGGTGATAGTCGAAGCCGCGCGAGTCGCGGTCCCCTCCCTTGGCCTCGATCGTGTCGAGCAGTTCGTCAACGATGGCCGCGATGCGCGGGCGCAGGCTTTCCACCGCGCGGCTCGTGAACGCCTTTCCCATCAGCGCGCGCAGCCGCGTGTGCTGCGGCGGATCGTTGAACACCGACCAGAGCGCCAGGTTCTCACCGAGCGGCAGCACCAGCTCTTTCAACGCCGGCTGAAGCTGCGCGACGAACGGCCGGATGCGGTCCGACGAAAGCCTGGAATCGCGGAACGCCGCGCGCACGTCGGCGTGGCGCGTCACGATCCAGGCGCCCATGCGCTCCGAACGGAACACCGGCGCCGTCTCCTGCAGGCGCCGCAGAACCGGATAGGGATCGGCGACGAAGGCCGGATCCTGATGATCGAACGCGATATCGGGCATGGCTCGCCCATTCTCGCTTCGGCTGGTAGAAGGTCAACCCATGAGCGACCTTCCCACTTTTGTCACCCATCTCGAATGCGGCTGGAGCGGCGAGCGCGTCGCCGCCGACCGGCTCCACAATCTCTCGCCGCAGGGCTATCCGCTGCTCGTGCGCTACGATCTTGCCGGCGTGGCGAAGGTGCTGACGAAAGAGAAGCTGAAATCGCGCGCGCCCGAGCTTTGGCGCTATCGCGAATTGCTGCCGGTGCGCCGCGCCGAGAACATCATCAACCTCGGCGAGGCGATGACCCCGCTCATTCCGCTGACGAAGCTGGCGAACGGCGCCGACGTGCTGGTGAAAGACGAAGGCCGCCTGCCGACCGCCTCGTTCAAGGCGCGCGGGCTCGCGCTGGCGGTCAGCATGGCGAAGGAGCTCGGCGTCACGAAGATGGCGATGCCGACGAACGGCAATGCCGGCGCCGCGCTCGCCGCCTATGCGAGTCGCGCCGGGATCGAGACGGTCGTGTTCTGCCCCGACGACACGCCGCAGGTGAACATGGCCGAGATCGCGGCGCTGGGCGCGCGGCTCTATAAGGTGAACGGGCTCATCAACGATTGCGGCAAGCTCGTCGGCGCCGGCAAGGAGGCGGCCGGCTGGTTCGACGTTTCGACACTCAAGGAGCCCTATCGCATCGAGGGCAAGAAGACGATGGGCCTCGAGCTCGCCGAACAGCTCGACTGGCAACTGCCCGACGCGATCTTCTATCCGACCGGCGGCGGCACCGGGCTCATCGGCATGTGGAAGGCGTTCGCCGAGCTGGAGGCGATCGGCTGGATCGGCAGCAAGCGCCCGAAGATGATCGCGGTGCAGGCCGCCGGATGCGCGCCGATCGTGCGCGCATTCGAGCAGGGCACGCGCCGCGCGGCGCTGTGGGAAAACGCGCACACGGTGGCTGCCGGCATCCGCGTGCCCGCCGCGATCGGCGACTTCCTGATTCTCGACGCCGTGCGCGAAAGCGGCGGCTTCGCGATCGCGGTCGAGGACGACGCGATTCTCGCCGCGCGCGACGAGGTCGGCCGCGAGGAAGGCCTGCTGCTCTGCCCCGAGGGCGCGGCCACCTGGGCCGCCTACAAGCAGGCGCTCGCCAAGGGCCTCGTCGCGAGCACTGATCGCTGCCTGCTGTTCAACTGCGCCGATGCGCGGAAATATCCGCTGCCCGATGCCGGCACCGCGCTTGACCGGAATAGTTCGATCGATTACGCGCGGCTCTAACGAACGAGGAAACCCCATGCGCGACGTCTATGTCATCGGCGCCTTCACGACACCGTTCGGCCGCTTCCACAACCGCTCCTACAAGGACCTGACGCGCGAAGCATATCTCGGCGCCATCGCCGATGCCGGCATCGAAAACGGCGAAGGCATCGAGTTCGCCTATTTCACGAATTGCGGCATGTGGGTGGACAACCAGGCCTGCATCCGCGGCCAGGTGTGCTTCACACCGCTGGTGCGCGAGGGCCTGTTTCCCGAGCGCGTGCCGATGATCAACGTCGAGGGCGGCTGCTCTTCGGGCCAGATGGCGCTCCACAGCGCGTGGAAGGACATCCTCTCCGGCCAATCGGAGATGACGCTCGCGATCGGGGTGGAGAAACTCTACAACCCCGATCATCCCGAGAAAACGATGAACGCCTACAAGGCCGGCATCGACAATTTCGACGTGGCCGATTGGGAGGACTACTACACGAAGGCGGCGGCCAAGGGCGGCGTGAAGTTCGAGCCCGGCCCGAACCGCACGATCTTCATGGACACCTACGCGCTGCAGGCCGCGTATCACATGAAGAAATACGGCACGACGCAGCGCCAGTTCGCGATCGCCGCCGCGAAGAACCATGCGAACGGCGCGAAGAACCCGAAATCGCAATACAAGTTCAGCCTGACGCCCGAGCAGGTGCTGGCCGACCGCGCGGTGACGTTCCCGTTCACGCGCGCGATGTGCGCGCCGGTCGGCGATGGCGCGGCGGCGCTGGTGCTGTGCTCGGCCGAGAAGCTGGCCGAAATGCCGGCGCCGGTGCGCGAGCGCGCGGTGAAGGTGAAGGCCAGCGCCATGACCGGCGGCAAGTTCCGCGATCTCGACGAGGCCGGCCTCTCGCAGCTCGCGGCGAAAAAGGCCTATGCGATGGCCGGCGTGAAGCCGTCCGACATCGACCTCGCCGAGGTGCACGACGCCACCTCGTTCTGCGAGGTCTATCAGGCCGAGATGCTCGGCTTCTGCGACGAGGGCCAAGGCGGCAAGCTCGTGGAAGCCGGTGAAACCGCGATCGGCGGCCGCATCCCGATCAACACCTC
>CAYZSG010000368.1:0-2864 GCA_964481045.1 uncultured Candidatus Odyssella sp.
CCCTCGAGGAACCGACGACGTCCAAGCGATCAGACGCAGCTCCTTGCCGGCCGGATCACGGCCCGGCCGCGAATATGGGCCCGTCAGCTCTGGTAGCGTAGCACCCGGGCTTCGACGGGGTTCCGGAACGGCCGGCCTTCCTCCTGCGCCTTCAGGTATTCCTGCTTCAGCCGGTGATACCATTTCGCCTGCGTATCGGCGTCGTCGACGAGCATCAGGTTGGGCTTGTAGGCGAGGCCTTCCTGCTGCTTCACGACCACGTCGCGGTCCTGCCCCAGGAACACGCGCGCGAAATGGCGCACGAAGGGCCGCGCCCAGCCCAGCGCCGGCAGGGTCCAGTAGATGCGCTGGTGCACCTCGGTCAGCTTCTCGTCGCAGGGCGTGATCGCGGTGAAGGCCACGACGCTGTGGCGGTCGCCCTTCACGTGCTCGATGCGGATGCCGGGCAATTCGAACGTGATCTCGGTCGAGGTGTTGCGGCCGAGCAGGCGGTAGGGCTTCGAGCCCTTCTCGCCGAGCACGAGCCGCTCCATGCGGAAGCCGGCGCCGAACGGAACGTAGGATTTCTCCTTGAGCCGCACTTTCTTCGGGTTCTTCCGCCACCACCACGATGTGTGCACATAGGCGGCGTGGGTCGGGTCCATGAGGCCGAGCGCGGCGTCGTCCACGTTGCACGCGAAATCCATCGCGATCGCCACGGCCGGCGCGCGCTCGCCGATATCGGGCGCCAGCGGCGGCGGCGGCAGCGCGGCGGGATCGGCGACGGCTCCAGCCGCCGCATCGGTACGCGCGAACCACACCCAGACATTGCCCTGCGTCTCGCGCACCGGCGGCGCGGGCACGCGGATGCGGTCGAGATGCAGCTTTTGCTCGGGCACCAGCGACGGGATGTCGAGGCAGCGCCCGTCGGCGGCCGAAAACTTCCAGCCGTGATAGCAGCAGCGCACGCCGTCGCCTTCGATCCAGCCGTGATGCAGCGGGATGCCGCGATGCGGGCAGATGTTGCGCAGCGCGAAGACCTTGCCGGTCGAGTCGCGGCCGAACACGAGCGGCTCGTCGAGCATCACCTTCGGCACGAGCCGGCCGGCGCCCACGGCGCGGCTCGGCAGCGCGAGATACCAGCAATCGCGCAGCCACGCGGTCATCGGAGTTCTTGCCGGATCGGACTTACTCCGCCGCCTGCTTTACGGCGATCGGCTCCACCTTCGCGGCGCAATACTTGAACTCGGGGATCTTGCCCCAGGGATCGAGCTGCGGGTGCGTGAGCAGGTTGGCCGGCGCCTCGGCATAGCAGAACGGGATGAACACCATGCCTTTCGGCACGGCGGTGTCGCGCCGCGCCTTCAGCTCCACCGCGCCGCGGCGCGTGGCAACGCGCACCGGATCGCCGGGCTTGATGCCGAGCGATGCGAAGTCGGCCGGCGAGAGCGACGCCACCGGCTCGGGTTCGAGCGCGTCGAGCACGCTTGCGCGCCGCGTCATCGCGCCGGTGTGCCAATGCTCGAGCTGGCGGCCGGTGGTGAGCACCATCGGATACTCGGCGTCGACCGGCTCGACCGGCGGATTGGGTGTGGCCGGCACGAGCTTCGCGCGCCCGGTCGGCGTCGGGAAGCCGTCGCCGAAGACGATGTCGTTGCCCGGCTTGTCGGGCGCATCGGAAGGATAGGTGACGGCGTGCTCGCGCTCGAGCCGCTCCCACGAGATGTTCTTGAGCGCCGGCATCGCCGCCGCCATCTCGGGATACACTTCGTGCGGCCCCGCGTAGCTCCACTTCAAGCCGAGGCGGCGCGCGAGCTCCTGGATGATCCACCAATCCTGCCGCGCATCGCCGGGCAGCGGCAGCGCCGGGCGGCCCATCTGCACCTGGCGGTTCGTGTTGGTGACGGTGCCGGCCTTTTCGGGCCAGGCCGAAGCCGGAAGCACGACGTCGGCGTAATACGCGGTCTCGGTCAGGAACAGATCTTGCACGACGAGATGATCGAGCTTCGCGAACGCCTCGCGCGCGTGGTGCGCGTCGGGGTCCGACATCGCCGGGTTCTCGCCCATGATGTACATGCCGCGAATCTGGTCGGCATGGATCGCGTTGACGATCTCGACGACGGTGAGCCCGCGCTTGTTGTCGAGCTTGGCGTCCCAGAATTTCTCGAAGCGCGAATGGATCTCCGGCGTCTCCACCGACTGATAGTCCGGGAACACCATCGGGATGAGCCCGGCGTCGGAGGCGCCCTGCACGTTGTTCTGGCCGCGCAGCGGATGCAGGCCCGAGCCGGGCCGCCCGACCTGGCCGGTGATCATCGCGAGCGCGATCAGGCAGCGGGCGTTGTCGGTGCCGTTGATGTGCTGCGAGATGCCCATGCCCCAGAAGATGATCGCCGCCTCGGCGCGCGCGTAGAGCCGCGCCACCTCGCGCAGCGTGGCCGCCGGGATGCCGCAGATCTTCTCCATCGCCTCGGGCGTGAACGGCTTGATGTGCTCGGCCAGCGCCTCGAAGCCGATCGTGTTCGCGGCGACGTATTGGCGGTCGTAGAGCTGCTCGGTGACGATCACGTTGATGAGCGCGTTCAGCATCGCCACGTCGGTGGCCGGCTTGAACTGCAGCATGTGCGTGGCGTGGCGCTTCAGCGCCTGGCCGCGCGGGTCCATGACGATGAACTTCGCGCCGCGCTTGGCCGCCTGTTTGAAATAGGTGGCGGCGACCGGGTGGTTCTCGGTCGGATTCGCGCCGATCACGATGATCACGTCGGAATCCTGGCACGCGGTGAACGGCGCCGTCACCGCCGCCGAGCCGATGCCTTCCATCAGCGCCGCCACCGACGAGGCGTGGCAGAGCCGCGTGCAGTGATCGACGTTGTTGGTGCCGAAGC
>CAYZSG010000369.1:0-2855 GCA_964481045.1 uncultured Candidatus Odyssella sp.
CGTAGAGGCCGCCGAACGCGCCAGACTCCGCGGGGAAACCGAGTTCGGTGGACGTGGGAATCTCCTTGTACAGTGGATGCCGCTTCTCGCGCAGCACGGCGAGGAGCTTCATCGGCGGGCTCTGGAACGAGCCGAAGGCCATGACGCCGAAATCGATGCGTCCCTCGAGGATGTCCGGGGTCAGCAGCGAGTAGTTCTTGTAGGCCACCGCGTTGAACTCGGCCTTCGCGCGGACCGCGACCATGTGGAACAGCAGATGGGGGACCGAACCGATCCCCGACAGCCCGTAGGAGATCTTGCCCGGAGTCTTGCGTGCCGCCTCGATGAGATCGGCAAAGGTCCTGTGCGGAGAGTCGGAGCGCACCGCGATTGCGAACGGCGATTCGAAGGTGAGGCAAATCGGCACGATCTGCTCGACCTTGTAGGGAAGGCTCTTGCGCAGATGCGGCTGAAGCGTGAGCTGCCCGTTGGGCCCGAAGAACAGCGTGTAGCCGTCCGGAGCCGCATTCGCGACGGCGCTCATCGCGATCATGCCCGCCGCGCCGTCACGATTGACCACGACGGCCGTACCGCCGATCTCGTTCCGAAACACGTCGGCGAACGCGCGGGCGTTGATGTCGATGACGTTGCCTGCCGTGAACGGCACGATCAGCTGAATCGGGCGCGTCGGAAATTTCTCCGCGGCGGCCGCTCCTGCCCAGGCCGATGCCGCGAGGGCGATGCCAAAAAGACGAAACTTCATCATGGTTCCCCCTCCGGAAGCGGTGAAATGCGCGCATGCCGCAGCGTGAGCGTAGAGACGCGATTCCGCGATGACAAGTGGCCGCGCCCGGGCGCGCCTCAGCCCGTCTCGCCCTCCACGAGCGGCACGAAGCGGACGCCGGTGAGGAATTCGTGGTGGAAACCGCCGCCCTCGTCGCGGCGGATGCGAACGAGCACCTGATCCTCCGCCGCGGCGCCGACCGGGACGATCATCACGCCGCCGGGGGCGAGCTGGTTGAGCAGCGTCTCGGGCACCTTGGGGGCCGCGGCCGTGACGATGATGCGGTCGAACGGCGCCTGCTCGGGCCAGCCGCGGCTGCCGTCGTCGAGCTTCGTCGTCACGTTGCGGATGTGGAGCAGGTCGAACAGCGCCTCGGCACCAGCGAGCAGATCCTTGATGCGCTCCACCGTGTAGACGCGGCGGCAGAGCTTGGCGAGGATCGCGGTCTGATAGCCCGAGCCGGTGCCGATCTCGAGCACCTTGTGGCGCTTCGACACCTCGAGCATCTGCGTCATCAGCCCCACGATCAGCGGCTGGCTGATCGTCTGCGCCGCGCCGATCGGCAGCGCGGTGTTCTCCCAGGCGCGGTCCTTGAAGAAATCGGGCACGAACGCGTCGCGCGGCACCCGCTCCATCGCCGCCAGAACGTCCCGGTCCGTCACGCCGCCCTGCCGCAGCTCCATCACGAGACGCGCGCGGCGGGTGTCGGACTTCATTGGGAAGAAAAGATCACAGGAGCCGGGGAGCCGGGGAGAGACAGGAAAGATTGAACCACAGAGCGCACGGAGGTCACAGAGAAAAAGGGTTGCGCGCCCTTGGCGCGCCGAAGATTTCTCCCCGACTCCCCGGCTCCGTAAGCCTTTGTTGCTTCAGCCCAGCGTCGCCTTGAGCGCGTCGAGGCTGGGGCGGTGCACCAGTTCGAGCTGCACCGGCGTCACCGCGATGCGGCCGTGCATGACGGCGTGGAGATCGGTGCCGTCGAGCACCTCTTCCTCGCGCTGCATACCGAGCCAGTAATAGGGCGCGCCGCGCGGATCGACGCCTTCCACCCATTGCGTGCCGAGCTTGCGCCGCGCGAGGCCGCACACCTCGGTGCCCTTCACCTGATCGGGCGGCACGTCGGGATAGTTGACGTTGATGATCGTGTTCGGCGCCCAGCCGGCGGTGGTGAGGCGCCGGATCAGCGCGGCGCCGTGCTCGCGCGGCGTGTCCCACTTGGCGGGTTTGTTGAGCGCCACGATCAGGCTGTGCGCGATGGCCGGGATGCCGAGCATCACCGCCTCGCGCGCGCCGGCCACCGTGCCCGAATAGGTGACGTCCTCGCCGAGATTGGCGCCGCGGTTGACGCCCGACAGCACGAGATCGGGCCGCCGGTCGGCGAGGATCTGCGTGACGGCCATCAGCACGCAATCGGTGGGCGTGCCGTCCACCGCGTACCAGTTCTCGGCGAAGCGGCGCTTGCGCAGCGGCCGGCGCAAGGTGAGTGAGTGACTGGCGCCGGACTGCTCGGCCTCGGGCGCCACGACCCACACGTCGTCGGTCAAGGTCTTGGCCATTTCGAACAGCAGCCGGATGCCCTTGGCCTGGATCCCGTCGTCGTTGCAGATCAGGATGCGGGCCTTGGAGAGGTCGGTGATCGCGTTAGCCATTGCCGCCGATCGATGTCATGCCGCCCATATAGGGGCGCAGCGCTTCAGGGATGTCGATGCCGCCGTCCGCGCGCTGGTAGTTTTCCATCACCGCGATGAGCGCGCGGCCCACCGCGATGCCGGAGCCATTCAGCGTGTGAACGAAGCGCGTGCCTTTTTGTCCCGCCGGGCGGAAGCGCGCGTCCAAGCGGCGGGCCTGGAAGTCGCCGCAGTTCGAACAGGACGAGATCTCGCGATACATCCCCTGCCCCGGCAGCCACACCTCGATGTCGTAAGTCTTCTTCGAGGCGAAGCCCATGTCGCCGGTGCACAGCATCACGGTGCGGAACGGCAGGCCGAGGCGCTTCAGCACCTCCTCGGCGCAAGCCGTCATGCGCTCGTGCTCTTCCTCGGATTTCTCGGGATGCGCGATCGAGACCAATTCCACCTTGTAGAACTGATGC
>CAYZSG010000370.1:0-2853 GCA_964481045.1 uncultured Candidatus Odyssella sp.
TGGCGCCGGTGGGCACGCGCAGATCCGAATTTCCGGCTGTCGCGGAAACGGCAACCCGGATATTGACCACTTCGATCTCGCCCACCGGTGGGACCTGCCCAAAGGTTCGCTTGTACGCTGCAAAGAAAGCTTCCCTCAGCGATTGTGCAGAGGCCGCGGTGTACGGCCCGGCAGGCAGGTCGGTCACGATCTCGAAGCCCTGGCCGACAAACCGCAGGTCGGCCGCGCGGGCGATGGCCGGGCGCACGCCGGGGTTCGCAAGCGTGGCGGCGATGACGCTTCGCGCATCCTCTTCGAGACGGCGGAAGGCCGATTCGAACGCGTCCCAGTCGAGCGCATCCAATCGCCGCGCGATGGTCGCCATGCGGTCGATCCGCGCCGGGGCCATCAGCAGTCCGAGCGCCGAGGCCACGCCGGCACCGGGCGGGCAGAGCACGCGGCCGATGCCCAGCCGGCGGGCGACTTCGCATCCGTGCAGCGGGCCGCCGCCGCCGGTGACGAGCAGCGCGAACTTCCCCGCATGATGGCCGCGCTCGGCGACATGAACGCGGGCCGCCGCCGCCATGTTCTCGTTGACCACCGAATAGATGCCCCACGCGAACTCGGCAACGCCGATGCCCGATTGGCCGGCGAGGGCGGCGATCGAGGATGACGCCTTCCCGGCATCGATTGCCATCGTTCCTCCGGCAAAAGCAGCCGGGTCCAGGTATCCGAGCACGAGATTGGCATCGGTGACGGTCGGCTCCTCGCCACCGCGCCCGTAGCACGCGGGGCCGGGCATCGAGCCCGCGCTTTCCGGGCCGACCTTGAGCAAGCCCAACTCGTCCAGGCGAGCGATGCTGCCGCCGCCCGCCCCGATCTCGATCAGTTCGATGGTGGAAATCGAGATCGGCATTCCGCTGCCCTCGGTCAGGCGCTTTTCGCGCCCCGCTTCGAACCGGTAGCCGATCATGGGGGTGCAGTCCTCGATGATCGCGAGCTTGGCGGTCGTGCCGCCCATGTCGAAGGCAAGGACATCGCGCACGCCGGAGCGCTCGCCGAAGTACGAGCCCGCCAGCGCGCCGGCGGCCGGGCCGGATTCGAGCAGCTGGATCGGCACGCGCTTGGCCTCGTCCACGTGCGTGAGCCCGCCATTGGACAGCATCATGAACAACGGCGCGCGGATCCCGAGCGCAGCGATCTCGCTTCGCATCAGCTCGAGATAGCCGTCGGCCAGCGGCGTGATGTAGGCGTTGGCCACCGTCGTGGTGCTGCGCTCGTATTCGCGGATCTGCGGCGATACCTCAGATGAAATCGAAACGAACAGGGTTGGGTCCGCCTCGCGGATCAGGTCGCGCGCCCGGCGCTCGTGAACGGCATTGGCATACGCGTGCAGGAAGACGATTGCGATGGAGGTCACGCCCTGGCGCCGGAGTTCTGCCGCCGCAGTAAGCACGCCGGCTTCGTCCAACGGCTGCACGATCGCGCCGTCCGGCGCGAGGCGCTCGGCGACTTCGAGCCGCAGCCGGCGCGGCACCAGCGGCTTCGGCAACTCGATATGCAGGTCGTAAAGTTCGTACTTGTGCTCGCGGGCCATTTCGAGCGTGTCGCGAAATCCGGCCGTGGTGATCAGTCCGGTCGGCGCGCCCTTGCGCTCGATCAGCGCGTTGGTAAAGAGCGTCGTCGCGTGGATTACGCGGCCGACGGCGTCGAACGCGATGCCTTCGCGGGCGAACAGCTTGCGCACGCCGGCGATCACGCCGCGGTGGGGCGCATCGCTCGTGGTCAATTCCTTGTGCGACAGCGACAGCCCGCTGGCGTGCGAGTAGGCGACGATGTCGGTGAACGTGCCGCCGATGTCGATCCCGAGCGAATACGAGGGCTGGCTCATCGGCTACCGGGTCACGTAACCGTCGAGGCGGTCGGATTCGGCAAGCGTGACCGCGCGTTCGGCCGGCGGCCCGAATCCGCCGCCGCCCGGCGTCCGCAGTTCGATCGTGCCGCCGGGCGCGACGACATGCCGTGTCTTGGGGTCGCTGGGCTTGCCATCGATCAGGACCTCGCCGGCCGCGCCCGATTCGCCGCCCGCAAGGCCTGCGGCGGCGGCCTGCGGCCGCGTGCGCTCGGCAAGAAAACTCACCGAGATCGGTCCGGCCGAGTGGTTCGCGAACTTGATCTCCTGCCCGGTGCCGCCGCGGAACCGGCCGGCGCCGCCGCCGTCGGCCCGCAGCCGCCGGAACTGCACGCGCAAGGGCGAAAGCTGCTCGATCATCTCGACCGGCGTGGACGAGATGTTGCTCGGCCACGACAGCACGTTCATGCCGTCGCGGCGGTGCGAGGCGCCATAGCCGCCGTTCATGAAGAACACGTTGGCGAAGCTGCCGCCGCCGGGTCGCGCGCCCGAGAGGTTGACGCACCACAGGGGCGAGCCGACCGTTGCGATCACGCGTTCGGGCATCGCGTCGGCCAGCGCCCGGATCACCATCATCGGCAGGAAATGGCCGATCAGCGCGCGGGCGCCGCCGGCCGCCGGCGGCTGCGAATTCAGGATGGAGCCCTTGGGCGCGGTGATCTCGATCGGCCGCAGGACGCCTTCGTTGTTGGGGACGTTCGGCAGCAGGACCGCGCGCACGCCGTAAGAGGTATAGGCGGCGGTGTAGGCGAGGCAGACGTTGATCGACATCGGCACCTGCGCCGCGCTGCCCGCAAAGTCGACCGTGATCCGGCCGTCCTTCACCGTCATCGCCATTTCGAGCACGATCGGCTCGGCGAAGCCGTCGCTGATGGCGCTCTGCCGATAGACGCCCTCGGGCACGCGCCGGATCGCCTCGCGCATCGCCGCCTCCGAGCGGCCGTGGATCTCGGTGGCGACGT
>CAYZSG010000371.1:0-2841 GCA_964481045.1 uncultured Candidatus Odyssella sp.
GGCGACGTGCCGATGGGCCAGATCTTCGCCGGCATCGTTCCGTTCTGGATCGCGATGATCGTGTGCGTGGCGATCCTCGTCGCGTTTCCCGACATCGCGCTCGTCCTGCCGAACACGATGATGCGCTGACGGCGCTCAGCGCGCGCGTGCGCGCAGCCGGGCGATTGCCGCGACGGCCATGGCGCCGACGATGAGCGCGGCGCCGATCGCCTGCGGCATGCTCAGGGATTCGCCGATCAGCCACGCGGCGAGCAGCACGGTGATCACGGGCTCGACGTTCATCAGCAGCGCGCTGCGCCCCGGCCCGGCGCGCGGCAGCGCGAGATAAAATGCGATCAGCGCGGCCGGGCTGGTCAGCGTCGTGGCGGCGAGGATCGCCCAGCCGCGCGCGTCGGCGGGCAGGGTGGGTCCGCCGTCCGCGAGCATGAGCCCGCCGAACACCATGGCGCCGAGGATCGAGAGCGCGAACGGAACCGCCAGCGCCGTCATGTGCCGGTTGAGCCGCGCGGCGCCGACGACGTTCGCGGCAAGCGCCACGGCAGAGATCGCGGCGAGCGCAAGCCCGCGCCAGTCGTAGTCCGCGCCGCCGACCTTGAGGACGAGCGCGACGCCGGCGAAGGCCACGGCCGCGGCCGCGAGCGTGCTCGGCCGCAGGCGCTCCTGGCCGGTCGCCGCCGCCATGAACGCCACGAGAAGCGGGAAGATATAGACGACCAGCACGGCGAGGCTGACCGGGATGAACTTGAACGCGATCAGCAGCAGCGGGTTGTGCAGGCAATAGCACACCGCCGTGATGCCGAAGGCGAGCCACACGGCGCGCGGCACGCGCGGCCACTCGCCCTTGCGGCCGAACGCCACGATGAACAGGAGCAGCACCGTCCAGGTCCGCGCGGCGTTGATCGTCGTCGGCGCCACGCCTTCGTCGTAGGCGAGGCGCGCCAGCGTGTTGTGAAGGCTGAACATGAGCGCCGAGAGCAGCAGCAGCGCCACGCCGATCAGGACGCGGGGGCGCTGATCGGGCGGCGCGCCGGCGACGGCGGCTGGGTCTTCAGGCGACATCGTGCTCCCGCGGCCGCTGCGCCGGGTGATCCCGGCTTTCGTGGTTAAGAACCTGTTATTTACCTAATATTTCGTTGCGACAAGATTTACGGACGGTTATCGAAATGGCGCTCGCCGCGCATGTCAGCGGCGACAATGCGAGCAGGGGATTGTCACCATGCGCAAGATCATCGCCGGCTTCCTGCGCGACGAGAGCGGCGCCACCGCGATCGAATACGCGCTCATCGCCGCCCTGATCGGCACGGCTCTCATCGTCGCACTTCAGAGCCTCGGACAGACCGTGTCCGACATGTATGCCGGTATCGGCCGCGCGCTCGACGACGTCGTCGCGCGCATGAACTGACTCGGGCCGGGCGCCACAGCGCCCGCGCCGCGAACCGGCCGATGACCGCGCCGCGTTGGGCGCGCGCCGGCATTCGGCATTCACTATCTTCGCCACGATTTGGATTTTGTTCGAGATGTCACGGCGCTCGAACATTCGTGGTTAACAAAAGTTAAAATGGCTAATAAATCCTTGCCAACCACAACTGCGGCGCGTAGTTGGGAACGGCAACGATGCGAACGGGGGATGGCGATGACGAAGCGGCTCAAGGCCTTCGCAGCAGACCAGTCCGGCGCCACGGCGGTGGAATACGGCACGCTCGTCGGCTTCATCGCAATCGCCGTCATGCTCGTCGTCGAAAGCATCGGCTTGAGCGTGCAGGGCACGCTCCTCGAGATCAAAGGGATCTTCTCCGGCTCCGCGGCCCCCACCACGCAAGGCTGAACGCACCGTCCGATCGGGCGCGACGCCGCAACGGGATGCGAGGGAGGGGATGGCGCAACTGCTTTCGGCAATGGCGATGGGGCATGCCGGGCTCGGCATGATCGAATACACGGCGTTCGTCGGCGTCACCGCGATCATGGTGATGTTCATCGTGGAGACCGTGAACAAGTATTCCTGACCGGCTCGCCGGACACGTTCCAATATCGTTGGCCTGATCGGGGGAGGGCCAAGCGCGCCGATCCATCATGGGCTGCGCAGCGGGAGCAGGCGGAAACGCCCGCTCCCGTTTCGATTCCGGGCCGGCCCTAGAGCAAGTCTCGCTTGGATGGACTTGGCGGCTGCAGCGCGCCCCTACGCGGCAGTGACCGCGGCAAATCGGGATGCGCTCTAGGCGTCCCCCGGCAACTTGAACAGGCCGTCGGGCAGCGTCTGCACGTAGGACACGATCTCGGCCGTCGGCCGCACGTCGGCGTATTTCGCCTGCATGTCCATGAGATTGATCGCGTGCGAGGATTGCGAGCGGTCGAAGCAGCATTCCTCGGCCAAGGTCACGCGGAAATTCTCGCTGAACGCGTCGATGACGGAAGCGCGCACGCAGCCGCTCGTCGTCGTGCCGCCGACGATGACCGAGTCCGCGCCGAACAAAGTTAGATGCGCGCGCAGCGGCGTGCCGTGGAACGCGCTCGGCTTCAGCTTCGGCAGCAGGATCTCCTCGGGACGGGGCGCGATCTCGGCCACGATCGCCTCGCCGTCGATGTTGCTCTTCGGCTTGTTGCGCCAGTCGTCGATGCGGCTGTTCTTCCACCGCCAGCTTCCGAAATCCCATCCGTCGGCGCGGAAGCCGCCGGTCGTGTAGATCACCGGCAGGCGCTTCGCGCGCGCGGCGCCGAGCAGCGACCGGATGTGCGGAATCGCGGCCCAGGCGTCCTCGCCGCAGGAGTTCGGCCAGCGCTTGATCGAGTCCAGGATCGGCTCGGGCCGGTCGCCGCAGAAATTGTAGTTCACGTCGATGATGA
>CAYZSG010000372.1:0-2841 GCA_964481045.1 uncultured Candidatus Odyssella sp.
AAGTGGAGGGATCGCGGGCCAGCTGGCCACCGATCCCTCCACTTCGCGATCCGCAAGAGCGGCTCGCTCCGGTCGGGATGACGGAATGGCAAGAAGCAGAACATTCCCATGAACGTCTTCTCCCACTTCCGCGACGAGATCGCGGGCATGATCGGCCGTCTCTCCGCCGCGGGCGCGCTGCCCGCCGGCCTCGACACGTCGCGCGTGACGGTCGAGCCGCCGCGCGAGGCGGCGCATGGCGATCTCGCGACGAACGCCGCGATGGTGCTGGCCAAGGCCGCGGGCAAGCCGCCGCGCGCGATCGCCGAGGCGCTCGTCGCCGAATTGCGCAAGCACGCGGCGATCGAAGCGGCCGAGATCGCTGGACCGGGCTTCATCAATCTCCGCGTCCGCGCCGATTTCTGGCGCGCGCGCCTGCTCGACGTGCTCAAGGCCGGGCTCGCCTATGGCGACAGCGATGCCGGAAAAGGCGAGGCGATCAACGTCGAATACGTCTCGACAAATCCCACCGGCCTGCTGCATGTCGGCCACGCGCGCGGCTCGGTGTTCGGCGACGTGCTCGCCTCGCTGCTGACGAAGGCAGGCTTCAAGGTCACGCGCGAATACTACGTCAACGACGCCGGCAAGCAGGTGGAGGCGCTGCGCGACAGCTTCATAGGGCGCCTGCGCCAGCAGATCGGCGAGGACATCCCCGACAGCGCGTTCGGCTCGACATTCCAGTATCCGGGCGAGGAGATCGCCGACGCCGCGCGCGCGGCGCTCGCGGCCGATCCCGCGAAGTGGCAACCGCCGTTCGATATGCCGGAGAAGCTCGACGCGGCGCAGCGCTTCGCCATCGCCTACATGATGGACCGCATCCGCGAGGATCTCGCGGCGCTCGGCGTGCGCCACGAGGTGTTCACCTCGGAACGCCACGACCTCGTCGAGAAAGGGAAGGTCGACGAAGCGCTGGCGACGCTGACGAAGCTCGGCCACATCTATGTCGGAGTCCTCGAGCCGCCCAAGGGCAAGACGCCGGAGGATTGGGAGCCGCGCGAGCAGACTCTGTTCCGCGCGACGAGCTTCGGCGACGACGTGGATCGTCCGCTGAAGAAATCCGACGGCTCGTGGACCTATTTCGCGAGCGACATCGCCTATCACCTCGACAAGTTCCGGCGCGGTTTCCGCACGATGATCGACGTGTGGGGCGCCGATCACGGCGGCTATGTGAAGCGCGTCGCGGCGGCGGTGAAGGCGGTGACGGGCGGCGAAGGCGCGCTCGACGTCAAGATCTGCCAGATCGTGCGCTTCCTCGAGAAGGGCGAGCCGGTGCGCATGTCGAAGCGCGCGGGCAACGTCGTCACCGTGCGCGACATGGTGGAGCGCGTCGGCAAGGACGTGATGCGGCTCATCATGCTGACCCGCAAGAACGACGCGCCGTTCGATTTCGATTTGGCCAAGGTGCAGGAGCAGTCGAAGGACAACCCGGTCTTCTACATCCAGTACGCCCATGCCCGCTGCTGCTCGGTGTTCCGGCAGGCGCAGGAGGCGATGCCGGGAATCGACTCCAAAGACTCAACACTTATGGGAATCTCGTTGAATCTCTTGACAGATTCAGGAGAGTTGGGCCTAATCAAGCTGTTAGCAGCGTGGCCGCGCACGATCGAGGCGGCCGCCGAAGCGCACGAGCCGCACCGTCTGGCCTTCTACTTGAACGACGTGGCGGCGGCGTTTCACGGCCACTGGAACCGCGGCAAGGACGAGCCGGGCCTGCGCTTCATCGTCGAGGGCAAGGAAGCGCTGACCCTGGCGCGGCTGGCGCTGGTGCGCGGCGTGCAATTGGTGATCGCGTCGGGCTTGCGGGTGATCGGCGTGACGCCGGTCGAGGAGATGCGGTGAACTGGGGGCGTTCGATTCTGTTCGGGGCGGCGCTGGCGGCGGCGGGCACGGTGGCCGCGCTCACGCTGACGGAGTATCGCCCGCATGCGCGCTCGGAAGCGCGCGATGGGATCGTGATGGGGCCGGGCGGCATCCCGACGATCAAGGCCGAGGCGGGGCCGATCAAGATCAAGCCCCAGGATCCGGGCGGCCTCAAGGTGCCGCACAAGGACAAATCGATCTACGAGCAGCTCGAAGGCGGGCGCAAGCCGGTGCCGGCCGCGGATACCGGCAAATCGCCGAAGAAGGCCGAGAAGAAAGTGGCCCAGGCGATCGGCCCCTATCGCGTGCAGCTCGGCTCGTTCGAAACCGCCGCCGGCGCGCAGAAGCGCTGGGCCGAGATCAAGAGCCGCAACGGCGATCTCGTCGGCAAGCTCGACATGGTTCTGGAGCGCGTGCAGTTGAAGGCGAAGGGCACCGTCTATCGCCTGCAGGCCGGGCCGCTCAAATCGTCCGACGAAGTGCAGAAGCTCTGCGACGCGCTCGCCAAGCGCAAAGTCGGCTGCCTCTTGGTGAAGGCCTGAGTTTGCGCATGAAAACGGGGGCTCGCCGCGTAGGGACGCACTGCGCGCGCCCTGGTTCCGCGCACGAGGCATCGGCCGGCTCGCACAGGGCGCGCGCAGCGCGCCCCTACGCGTGAGACCGCGCGTGGCCGCGTCAAGGAAAAAGACACCGTCGCTCGCCGCCGCGATCTTCGGCTGCGCGGGGATGGCGCTCTCGAAAGACGAGCGCGCGTTCTTCCGCACGGTGCGGCCGGCGGGCTTCATCCTGTTCGGGCGCAACATCGAGACGCCGGCGCAGGTGAAGGCGCTGGTCGCCGATCTGCGCAAATCGTCGGGCGTGCCGCACGCGCCGGTGCTCATCGACCAGGAGGGCGGGCGCGTCGCGCGCCTGCGTCCCCCGCATTGGCGCCATCCGCCGCCC
>CAYZSG010000373.1:0-2774 GCA_964481045.1 uncultured Candidatus Odyssella sp.
ACCTGCTGATCTCGGACGTGCCCGGGACGGCGCTCGACGACGCGGTGGCTGCGATCAGGGCGATCGGGCTCGATTGCCGCGCCTCCAGCATCCGCGCCGGCCTCGTCGCCTGCACCGGCAACACCGGCTGCAAGTTCGCGGCCACGAACACGAAGGGTCAGGCGCTCGCGATCGCGGACTATCTCGAGCCGCGCGTGGCGATCGACGGGCCGGTGAACATCCATCTCACCGGCTGCCATCATTCCTGCGCGCAGCACTATATCGGCGATATCGGCCTGCTCGGCGCGAAGATCGAGCGCGGCGAGGAGCAGGCCGAGGGCTACCACATCTATGTCGGCGGTGGCGCGGCGGCGGCCGGCGAACAGGCGATCGCGCGCGAGCTCTATCGCGACGTCGTCTTCACCGAGGTGCCCGCCACGCTCGAGCGCATGCTTACGGCCTATCTGCGCCATCGCGGCGGCGCGGCCGAGAGCTTTCACGCGTTCTGCAAGGTGCGCGACATCGAAACGCTGAAGCGGCTGTTCGCGGAGCATCCGGGCGAGGTGCTGCATGACCGAGCAGCATAGGCCGCCGGAGTTTCCACTGATCCCGGAGACGGCGCCGTTCAGCCCCGAGCAGCGCGCCTGGCTTAACGGCTTCTTCGCCGGCCTGCTGGGCGCGGGCGGCGCGCCGGTGCCGGCGGCCGATGTGCTCGCGGCGGCGCCCGAGGACTTCCCGTGGCACGACGCTTCGCTGGCGCTCGCCGAACGCATGAAGCTCGCGGAGGGACGGCCGCTGCCGCGGCGCCTGATGGCCGCGATGGCACAGCTCGATTGCGGCCAATGCGGCTATCTTTGCCAGACTTATGCCGAGGCGCTCGCCGCGGGCGCCGAAGCCTCGCCCGCGCGCTGCGTGCCTGGCGGACGCGAAACCACGCGCACGCTGAAGGCGCTGCTTGCCGAAGCCCCCGCGCCGGCGGCGTCCGCCGTCGCGAAGCCGCCCGCCGCGAAGCGTGCGACGGTGTCGGCCAGGCTCGTCTCGCGCGACGTGCTCAATGCACCAGGGTCGCAGAAGGAAGTGCGCCATATCGCGCTCGCCTTCGAGCCCGGCGCGCTCTCCTACGAACCCGGCGATAGCCTCGGCGTCGCGGCCGAGAACTGCCCCGATCTCGTCGCCGCGATCTGCGGCCGGTTCGGCGGGGCCGACGCCAGCGTGCCGTGCCCGGACGGCGTCGCGCGCCCGCTCGCTGAGGCCTTGCGCGCGCATCTCGACATCGCGCGGCCCAGCGACGACGCGATCGCGCTGGTCCACGACCGCGCGTTGCACCCCGAGGACCGCGCGAAGCTCGAATCGCTTCTCGACGGCTCGGCGGGTGATGATCTCGCCGAGATCGATCTGCTCGATTTGCTCACACTGTTCCCGACCGACCGCATCGCGCCCGCGGCTCTGGCCGAGAGCCTGCTGCCGCTGCAGCCGCGGCTCTATTCGATCTCGTCCTCGCCCAGGGCGCATCCCGGCGAGGTGCATCTCACGGTCTCGGCGGTGCGCTGGGAACGGCGTGGCCGTGCGCGCAAGGGCGTGGCCTCGACGTTCCTCGCTGATCGCGCGCCGGCGGATGCGCCGATCCAGATCTACGCGCAAGCGAGCCACGGCTTCCGTCTCGCGCCGGACGAGGCGCCGATCGTGATGATCGGCCCCGGCACCGGCATCGCGCCGTTCCGCGCGTTCCTCGAGGAGCGCGCGGCGCGCGGTGCCAAGGGGCGGAGCTGGCTCTTCTTCGGCGATCAGCGCCGCGCCACCGACTATCTCTATGAAAGCGAGATCGAGGGCTTCCGCGAACGCAACGTGCTCACGCGGCTCGATCTCGCGTTCTCGCGCGACCAATTGCGCAAAATATATGTGCAGGACCGCATGCGCGAAAGCGCGGCCGAACTGTGGGCGTGGCTCGGCGACGGCGCCTATGTCTATGTCTGCGGCGACGCCAAGCGCATGGCCCGCGACGTCCACCGCGCGCTGATCGACATCGCGGCGGAGCAGGGCCGTATGCCCTTGCACGAGGCCGAGCAATGGCTGGCCGCGCTGGGCCGCGACGGACGGTATCGCCGCGATGTCTATTGAAGCGCCCGTCGGCGGAAGGCTCGGGGCGGGCGCCGTGCGCACGACGTGCCCCTATTGCGGCGTCGGCTGCGGCGTTCTCGCGGAGCGCGGCGAAGCGGGCGTCCGCGTCGCCGGCGATCCCGCGCATCCCGCCAATCGCGGCCGGCTCTGCTCGAAAGGCTCGGCGCTCGGCGAAACCACGGGCCTCGCGGGCCGCCTCTTGTATCCGGAGATCGGCGGCCGGCGAGTCGATTGGGCCACGGCCCTCGACACGGTCGCGCAACGCTTCGCCGAGACGATCGCGATGCACGGCCCCGAGTCGGCGGCGTTCTACGTCTCCGGCCAGTTGCTGACCGAGGACTACTACGCGGCCAACAAGCTGATCAAAGGCTTCCTCGGCACCGCGAACATCGACACGAATTCGCGCCTGTGCATGGCCTCGTCGGTGGCCGGGCACAATCGCGCGTTCGGCAGCGACACGGTGCCGGGCGTCTATGCCGATCTCGAGTCGGCCGATCTCATCGTCATCGTCGGCTCGAATCTCGCCTGGGCGCATCCGGTGCTCTATCAGCGCCTCGCCGCGGCCAAAGCCGCGCGCCCCGCGATGCGCGTCGCCGTCGTCGATCCGCGCCGCACCGCCACCTGCGATCTCGCCGATCTGCATCTGGCGCTCGATCCGGGCACCGACGTGGCGCTGT
>CAYZSG010000374.1:0-2773 GCA_964481045.1 uncultured Candidatus Odyssella sp.
GATGCCGCCGGTGCGCACGGCCTGGCGCACCATCACCGCGTCGAACCAGCCGCAGCGCCGCTTCCGGCCCGTCACGACGCCGAATTCGTGGCCGCGCGCGCCCAGCATCTCGCCGATCTCGTTCACCTGCTCGGTGGGGAAAGGCCCGTTGCCGACGCGCGTCGTGTAGGCCTTCGTGATGCCGAGCACGTAGCCGATCGCGCGCGGACCGAGACCGGCGCCGATCGCGGCCTGGCCAGCCACCGTGTTCGACGAGGTGACGTAAGGATAGGTGCCGTGATCGACGTCGAGCATCGTGCCTTGCGCGCCCTCGAACAGGATGCGGATGCCGGCGCGGCGCAATTCGTAGAGGCGCGACGAGACCTGTTCTGCATAGGGCAGCAGCTTCTGCCCGACCTCGACGAGCGAATCGAACAGCGCCTTGCGGTCGATCTCGGGCGCGCCTAGTCCGCGGCGCAGCGCATTGTGATGCGCGAGCAGGCGCGTGATCTTGTCGTCGAGCGCGCTCCGGTCGGCGAGGTCGCAGACGCGGATCGCGCGGCGGCCGATCTTGTCTTCGTAGGCGGGGCCGATGCCGCGGCCGGTGGTGCCGATCTTGGCGGCGCCCGAGGCCTCCTCGCGCAGCCGGTCGAGCTCGCCATGCAGCGGCAGGATCAGCGCGGCGTTATCAGCGACGCGGAGATTGGCCGGGCTCACGTCCACGCCCATCGCGCGGATCTTCTCGATCTCGGCGAGCAGCGCCCACGGATCGACGACGACGCCGTTGCCGAGAATCGAAAGCTTGCCGGGGCGCACGACGCCCGAGGGCAGCAGCGAGAGCTTGAACGTCTTGCCGCCGATGACGAGCGTGTGGCCAGCGTTGTGCCCGCCCTGGAAGCGCACGACGACGTCGGCGCGCTCCGAGAGCCAGTCCACGATCTTGCCCTTGCCCTCGTCGCCCCACTGGGCGCCGATCACCGCGACATTTGCCATGTGGAAATCCAAATGCGGCGCCGCGGCCTCCCGCGCGCCAAGCGATGATTGCTAGCGAAGCGGGCAATCTTAGGCAAGCGTGCCGCGCGGCGTCAGCGCCGCACCCGGAACAGGCGCCCGTCGGCCGTTCCAAACACGAGGTCGGGCGGTCCGCCGGAGTCCGTCTCGATGAGCAGAAGCGACGTCGCGACAGGGGCCGGCAGCGTCACCCGCGCCCGCTCGCGCGCCACGCCGCCCGCGAATGTCAGCGCCACGAGCGCGCGCCGGTCCTGCGTCGGCAGCACGAGATCGTCGGCACCGCTGCCAGGGATCACGGCGGCCATGCCGATCACCGGCGAGCCGATCGCATGCGTGGCATAGCCGGGCGCGCGCAGGCGCTCGATCAGCCGGCCGGCGGCATACTCGTAGATCACGAGCACGCCGCCGATATGCGGCGTCTCGACGACGGCGATCTGCAGCCGCTTGCGCCCGAGGCCGAGGAAGTCGCCGATCCCGGCCACGTCGAGCCAGCGGTTCGGACGCCCGAACGCCGGCGATTCAGCCAGGAGCGCGAGACGCCCGTCGCGCACGCCGAGCACGGCCAGCGCCGCGCCCTGCGCGATATAGGCGCGGATCAGCACGATCTCGTCGCGCCCGTCGCCGTCGAGATCGGCCACGCGCGGCACCAGATCCTCGAACACGGAGTCGTCCGGCAGCGCATAGCGCAGCGATGCCGTGCGGATATCGGCGGGCACGGCGGCACGTAGCGGAAAGGCTACGACGGCGGCGGCCTCGATATCGTCGCCGAGCACACCGTGCCGGTAGCGCCGCGTTGGTTCGGCGAGGAACACGGCGCCGATGCTGGCGCGGCCGCTCCCCATGCGCGCATGCGGGATCGTGCCGGCGGGCTGTCGCGTTGCGGCGATCGGACCGCGCATCGCGAGCCGGCCGTTCCGCAACGCGAGTTCGAACGTTCCGGCCGCAGCCCTCGCCAGGAAGACGTTTCGCGCTCCGTCGGCAGCGGCGATATCCGCCATGCCCTCGATGCGCCCGAGCTCGGCCGCCTGCCATCGTTCCTGCGCCGGAGCCGCCGTGGCGGCGGACAGGAGCAGGGCCGCGACGACGATCGCGGCGGCGCGCCTCACGAATCCGCACCCGCCAGCGGCACGATCCTGCCGTCGCCCCACAGATGCGAGCAGCCTAGGCGGCGGGCTTCGGCGAGCGTGTCGTTGTTCGGTTCGGCCTCAAGGCCGGCGACGGTGCGGTGGCCGTTCTCGCGCAGGCCGGTGGCGATCGCGGCGGGCGTGCCGAACGGCACGTAGACGCGCTCGCCCGGCTTCGGCTCCGGCAAGGCGCGCAGGATTGGATCCAGGTAGAGCGTGAAACCGGTGCCGGGCTCTTGCGCACGCGCGGCGCCGGCGCGGCCCGCGAGATAGCGCCCGCCGAGCCCGATCTCGCCGCGCACGCCGGCGCGGAAAATCGTGAAGCTCACGCCGGTGTGGTATTCGAGCCCGCGGCTTTCCACCGGATCGATCGTGAAGGCCGTGCCGGGCAGCGCCGCCATCAGCGCCTGCGCCACGGCGCCGAGCCGCTCCGCTTCGCGCCGCGCCGCGTCGGGCAGCGGAATACGCGAGAGCTTGTCGAGCGCCGCCTCGGCCGCGCCCGCCGCGCGCAGCAGCAGGCCGAACACGGTGGCGCCCTGGCCGAGCGGCGCCGCGGCCACGTCGACGCCGGCCGCGTCCTTGCGGTCGAGCGCGGCGCGCACGGCGGCGGCGGCGCGCGCCGGCGCCTCCAGCGCCGACAGCACCTGCGGCACCAGCGC
>CAYZSG010000375.1:0-2756 GCA_964481045.1 uncultured Candidatus Odyssella sp.
CCCGCGCAGGATCGGCGCCACCTCGGCCGGCGCCGCGAGCGAGGCCGGCGGCTTCGCCGGCACGAACACGTTGCGGCGGTTCTTGGCGAGGCGCTGCTCCGCCATCGTCACGAGCGAGATCATTTTCTCGTAGGCGTCGCGCGCGTTCTCGCCCATCGAGAAGATGCCGTGCTTCAAGAGCACGATGCCGTCCACCTTCGGGCTCTTGTCGAACGCGTCCTTCATCGCCTTGGCGAGGCCGAAGCCCGGCATGATGTAGGGCAGCACGACGCAGCGCCCGTCATAGACCTCGCGCGCGAGCTCTTCGCCGTTCGGCTGGTCGGTCAATGCGACGACGGCGTTCGCATGCGTGTGGTCGACGAATTTGTGCGGCAGGAACGCGTGGAACAGCGTCTCGACCGAAGGGTTCGGCGCGGCGCTGTCGAGCAGGTTGAGCCGCTGGACGTTGACCATGTCTTCGTCCGAGAGCCGGTCGAGATCGTAGAGCCGCTTGATCGGATCGAGGCGCACGGCCGGCAGGCCCGGCGGCTCGATCTTGCCCATATCCCAGCCGCTGCCCTTCACGCACAGCACGTCGATCTCGTCGCCGAAGATATCGCGCGCCTTGATCTTCACCGAGGTGTTGCCGCCGCCATGCAGCACCAGCGCCGGATCGCCGCCGAGCAGCCGCGTCGTGTAAACGCGCAGCGCCATGTCCGCGCCGTGGCCTTGGGCGGCATATTTCTCGATCGCCGCCTTCGCGTCGGCATCCGACCAGCGTGATTGCATCGTCCGATCTCCTGCGCTCGTCGCGCGGCTACATCTTAAGTGAACAGGAGCCGGGGAGCCGGGGAGAAGAGAGGGTCACCACCAAGGCACGAAGATACCAAGAACCAAAGACAGCGCCGCAAGGGCGGCGCAAAGAGGGCGGGGCTACCTTCGCGCGCCTCTTGGCGCCCAATCTTTTCTCTCTTGGTGTCTTGGCGCCTTGATGGCGAAACTTTCTGTTTTCTCCCCGGCTCCCCGGCTCCTGTTCCCTTACCCTTCGAGCCGACGCATTTAGCGCCGCAGCACCCGGCCCGCAACCGCGTCCAATCTGCGCATCATCGCGGGGTCGCGCGCGTCGGGGGCGGTGATGATCGCGTGGTCGAGGGCGCGGTGGCAGCCTCGGTCGCACAGACCCTGGCGGTGTTCGAGATGCGGCGCCGCGGCCTTGACGAGCGCGCGTCCCTTCGAGGCGTTGTCGAGCAGCACCTTGATCACGGCTTCGACCGTCACGTCGTCATGGTCGGGGTGCCAGCAATCGTAGTCGGTCACCATCGCCACTGTCGCGTAGCAAAGCTCGGCTTCGCGCGCGAGCTTGGCCTCGGGCATGTTGGTCATGCCGATCACCGAGCATCCCCAGGCGCGGTAGAGTTCGGATTCGGCGAGCGTCGAGAACTGGGGGCCTTCCATCGTGAGATAGGTGCCACCGCGCGCGATCGGGATGCGGGCCTCGTTCGCCGCCACCTCGAGCGCGTCGCCGAGCCGGCCGCAGACCGGATGCGCCATCGAGACATGCGCCACGCAGCCCGAGCCAAAGAAGCTCTTCTGGCGCGCGACGGTGCGGTCGATGAACTGGTCGACGATGACGAAATGGCCCGGCGGCAGCTCTTCCTTGAACGAGCCGCAGGCGCTGATCGAGAGGATTTCGGTGACTCCGGCGCGCTTCAGCGCGTCGATGTTGGCGCGGTAGTTGATCTCGGAGGGCGAAACCCTGTGCCCGCGCCCATGCCGCGGCAGGAACACCATTTTGATGCCGGCCAGCTCGCCGATCAGCAGCTGGTCGGAAGGGTCGCCGAAGCTCGAGGCCTGGGTCACCCAGCGCCGGTTCTCGAGGCCGTCGATCTCATAGATGCCGCTGCCGCCGATCACGCCGATGACCGGCGGGGTCATGGTCTCGCTCATGTTGCGCTGCAATAAGGAAACGGAGGGAAACGCAAGGGTGGGCTGTGCTTATCGCAGGCAGCGGCATTTTTGACGATAGCTCTGGCGCGGGTCCTGTGGACAAAGTGCATAAGAGCTTGCGCGGCAACGAGAAGGCCGATTCCGGACCGCGCCGCTCCTGTTTTATATTTATACCGATCTACATAAAAAAATGGCTCGAAACGCCTCCCCGCGGCGTTTTCGTGAAACATCTGAAGAGATTAAGCCCTTGGAACGATTCGTTAATCGGGCTAAATACCGGCTCCGCCCCAAGATCGACCGGTAAGACGCGCGCGACGACAGGAGCCGCAAGCAATGCCGAAATATGAGCTTGCCGTCGTCGAGAGCCGCTGGGAGCGGAAGCGCAACTATTCGATCCGCAGCATCTTCGATCTGATCAGCGATCTCTCTTACGGTGATACGCACGGGTATCACTACGAGATGGTCAACGACGAGCATGCGTTCAAGGAAATCGTTTCGCGTCTGCGGCAGACGCGCGGGATTCGCGCGCTCTACATCGCCGCGCACGGAATCAAGGACGGCATCCGCGCGTCCAACGGCAATCTCATCGACAAGGGCGTCATCTTCCGCACGCTGACGCGCCGCCTCGCCGACGAAACCGGCAGCCTCGACGGCGTGCACTTCGGCGCGTGCTGGTTCCTGGACGAGCGCCACGCGTTCAATCTTCTGCGCCGGCACGGCGAGGGCGAGCCCGGCCTCTGGTGGGTCGCGGGCTATTCCAAGGTGATCGACTGGATCGATTCCTCGGCGCTCGACATGTTCTTCTGGCAGCAATACCTCAACGACGAGGA
>CAYZSG010000376.1:0-2692 GCA_964481045.1 uncultured Candidatus Odyssella sp.
CCGCGCCCGCGCGCGCCGCCGCGCGCCCGTTCCGCGAATCCGCGCTGATGATCGTTGTAGTAGACGGCCCCGTCGACGAACGGCGCCAAGCCGGCGCCATAGAGCGCGTCGTGATTATCGTCGAGGCCGGGACCGGTGCCGTGCTCGAACACATAGAAGCGCAGGCCGCGCGCCTTCATACGCTGCCCCAGGACCTGCAGGGCCGGCGCCGACATGGTGTTCGCCAGCATCGCGAAAGAGCGGCCGGCGGCGATGGCCGCGAGGCGTGTGCAATAGGCTTCGGCCTCGGCCGCCAACGCCGCGACCCGGCCGAGCGCCTCGGCGCTGCGCACGCCGACGATTTCCGCCACACGCCCGATCGCGGCGCCATCGAGCTGCGCATCGGCCAGCACCAGCCGCACGGCCTGCGCGACGCGCTCCGCGATCTCCGCAGCGTTCGTGACCGGCGCCTGTGCGGGACGGCCAGATGGGAATTTCGGCAGCGCCATCAGCCGCGCACCGGCCTTGGCAAGGGCAAGCACGGTTTCTTCGACCAACTCGTTGCTCGAGAAAACACCAGCGACAAGATCAGCGCCGCCTGGCAGGAAACGCCGCGGCGCCGATCGCGCCGTGCGCCGCAGCAGCCTGTTGAACAGCGTGGCGCCCGGCGCGTTGAGGACCGTGACCGCGCGCGTCCACCACGCGGTCTGCGCGAAATCGCCGTTCGCCTGCGCGCCGCGCGGAGCCGGGGTCGCGAAGGCGATCGTCTCGGCGCCCACCGCATCGGCGAACGCCGCGAACAGCGTGTCGAATCGACCCGGCTGCGTGCCCAGACCCTCGACTGGTGACAATGCGGGATTGCCCACGATGCGCAGCGGCACCTCGGCGCCGGTATGGCCGCGGAGGCGCTGCAACAGCAGCGCCTTGTAGCCGAGCGCCGTGACCGTTCGATGGAGATCGAAAAGCAGGGCCGTGCCCGGCCTCACGCCGTGCGGCCATTCGATGCTCGTGTCGATCGCTGCGGCGGCGCATTTCGCCGCGTCGATCGCGGCTCGGCCGACGGCGTCGGCCTCGGCGGTGGAAACCAGCGTGTCGATGACCAGCGGCTCGATGCCCTCGCGCCGCAGCGTTTCGGTCACATAGGGGGACATCGTCGCCCAGCGCGCACCGGGATACCGCGCGCGCGCGAAAGCCAGCGCGGCCGCGCTTTCCACGACGATGATACCGCCGTCTGCCATCGCCTAGCCGATCGCCCTCGCCAGCGCGTCGGCGACGCGGTCCACGTCGCCGTCCGCCATCGCGGGAAACAGTGGCAGCGAAAGCGTGCGCGCGTAGTAGGCGTCGGCGCCGCGCAGATCGAGCCGGCCGTAGCGCGCGCGGTAGTAGGGCTGGCGATGGACCGGGACGTAGTGCACTTGGGTGCCGATTCCGTCCGCGCGCAGGCGGCGCATCACCTCGGCGCGCGAGCGGCCGGTGCCGGCGAAGTCGATGAGCACGGCGTAGAGATGCAGCGCCGGCGTTCCCGCGCGCGGCACGGGACGCACCGCCGGCGCGAGGCGCGCGAGCGCGCGATCGTAGCGCGCGGCCAACGCCTGCCGCCGCGCGACGAACGCGGCCAGCTTTTTCAATTGGCTGATCGCGAGCGCGGCCTGGATGTCGGTGAGGCGGTAATTGAAGCCCGGCTCGGGCATCTCGTAGTACCACGGGTTTGCCGCACCCGCGGCATCGAACGCCTGATCCTTCTCCGTGAATGCGGCGGGCTCGCGCACCATGCCGTGATTGCGCAGGCGCGCGAGCCGCTCGGCCAGCGCCGGCTGCTGCGTCGCGACCACGCCACCCTCGCCGGCCGTGATCGTCTTCACCGGATGCAGCGAGAACACGGCCATGTCGCTGTGCGCGCAGGCACCGATGCCGGCGCCACCGACCGCGTGGCACGCGTCCTCGACGATCGACCAGCCGGCGCCGCGCGCGATGGCCGCAATCCCCGCCATGTCGCACAAATTGCCGCCGAGATGCACCGGCGTGACGGATTTGACGCGCCCGGCGCCCGCTTTGGCGGCCGAGGCGGCGGCGCTGGTCAGCGTTTCCGGCGTCATCACGCCGGTGTCGGGATCGACATCGGCGAAGCACACCTCGGCGCCGACATAGCGCGCCGCATTGGCGGTGGCGAGGAAGGTCAGCGTCGGCACGATGACCGTGTCGCCCGGGCCGAGGCCGAGCGCCAGCGCCGCCAGATGCAGCGCCGCAGTGCCGTTCGCGCAGGATACCGCGTGGGCGGCGCCCACGGCGCGCGCGAAATCCGCCTCGAACGCGCCCACTGTCGGCCCTGTCGTGAGAAAATCGCCGCGCAGCGCCGCCGCGACGGCGGCGATATCCGCCTCGTCTATGGTCTGGCGACCGTAAGGGAGGAAAGCTTCAGTCAAGGCCGGCACTCTTCAACATGCGGCCGAGCGACTCGGTGGTGAGCCACTCGTCGTTGCTGTCGCTGGCGTAGCGGAATTCGTCGGCGACCTTGGCGGCGCCGTTCAGGTCGAGGTGATCGCGCGTCCAGAACGGGAAGGCCGGCGCGATCACGTAGCGATCGGCGAGCTCCAGCGTGTTGCGTGCATCGTCGCTCGTGATCATCACCTCGTGCAGTTTCTCGCCGGGGCGGATGCCGACGATCTCGTGCGCAATCCCGGGCGCTATCGCCGCGGCGAGATCGGTCATCTTC
>CAYZSG010000377.1:0-2677 GCA_964481045.1 uncultured Candidatus Odyssella sp.
CGGGGAGCCGGGGAGAAGAAAGCAGGATCACCACCAAGGCACCAAAGCACCAAGTAAGGAAAGCCTGCCTGCGGCGCCTTTCTTGTCTTTGCGCGCGACTTCGCGCGCTTTCCCTCTTCTTGGTGTCTTCGTGTCTTGGTGGTGAATCCTTATCTTCTCCCCGCCTCCCCGCCTCCTGTTCGCTTTCCTTATCCTTTGAAACTCGGTTTGCGCTTCTCGATGAAGGCGCGGATTCCTTCGGCGAAATCGGGTTCAGTGGCGCTCTGCGAAAAGGCCTCGGCCTCGCGCTGCAGCTGCGTCTCGAGCGAATGATCGAGCGAGCGCTGGAGCAGCGCCTTGGTGCGCCCGTACACGGCGGTGGGCCCGTTGGCGAGGCGCGCGGCCAGCTTCGCCGTGGCGGCCTCGAGCTCGGCGGCCGGCACCACCTTGTTGACGAGGCCCAGGCGCTCGGCCGTGGCGGCATCGAAGCGCTCGGCGAGCAGCGCGATCTCGGCGGCCTTCTTGAGGCCCACGAGCCGCGGCAGCGCGAAGGTGGAGCCGCCATCGGGCGAGACGCCGATCGCGCTATAGGCCAGCGTGTAATACGAAGTGTCGGCCGCGATCGCGAGGTCGCACGCCATCACGAGGCTGAGGCCGAAGCCCGCTGCGGCGCCGGAAACGCTGGCCAGCACCGGCTTCGGCATGCGGCGCAGCGAAAGGATCATCGCGTGGACTTCCTGGATGAAGCCCTCGAAGGTCACCTTGATCTCGGGCGCCGGATATTTGCCGAGATTGTCGTGAAACCATTTCAGGTCGCCGCCGGCCATGAAGTGCTCGCCGCCCCGGATCACGACGCAGCGCACCGCCTTGTCCTGCTCGGCCTTGAACACGGCCTCGCGCAAGGCGAGCGTCAGCTCGCGGTTCAGCGCGTTCAGCGCCTGCGGGCGGTTCATCGTGATGGTACACACGCCGCCGGTGGCGGCGGTGAGAACGACGAGCTCGGACATCGGCGTTTCCTCGCGGCTTTCCGCCCTCTCTACACCGGCGTCGTTGGGTTGGCGATTCCCGCGTAGGGGCAGGTCCCCGACCCGCCCGCGCCGCCGCCGTCAAATCGTCGCTCGTATTCTCGTGGAAATGCCGATGGGCGGGTCGGGGACCCGCCCCTACGACGCCACGCGACGCACGAAATCCGCCACCGCCGCGCCGATCTCGTGCGGCGAATCTTCCTGGATGAAATGCGCGCCCTTCACCGTGATCTCGGTCTGGTTCGGGAAGCGGCGGCAGGCGTCTCGCTGGGGGCCGATCAGGATCGAGCCGGGCGCGGCATCGATGAACAGCTTCGGCACCGGCGAGCGCGCAAGCCACGCGGCGTATTGCGCGGCCACGTCGGCCACCTCTTTCGGCTCACCAGCGATCGGGATCTGACGCGGCCAGGTCAGCATCGGCCGCCTGCCCTCGCCCGCTTCGCGGAACGGCGCGCGATACGCATCATGCTCTTCCGGCGAAAGCTTGCGCAGAATGGCGCCCGGCAGGATGCCCTCGATGAACACGTTCTTCTCGAGAATGATCTTCTCGCCGGCCGGCGAGCGCATCGCCTGGAAGATGTTGCGCGCGTTCTCGGGCCAGTCGTCCCAGGAGGCGATCGGCGCGACGATCGTCTCCATATAGGCCAGGCCGGCCACGCGCGCCTCGTGCCGCCGCGCCCAGTTGAAGCCGAGCGCCCCGCCCCAATCGTGCAGCACGAGCACGACGCGCTCCTGCGGCATCACCGCGTCGAACCACGCATCGAGATAGCGCGCATGGTCGGCGAAGGTGTAGCGGCCCGAAGGGTTCTTCCCCGAAGCGCCCATGCCGATGAGATCGGGCGCGAGGCAGCGCGCAAGCGGCGAAACATGCGGGATGACGTTGCGCCAGAGATATGACGAGGTCGGGTTGCCGTGCAGGAACACCACCGAAGGCCCCTGCCCCGCGCCCGTCTCGACATAGCTCATTGCGCTGTCGAGAACGGAAACGCGCTTGCGCGGATGCGGGTCGGCGGTGCTGATCGAGTTCATGCAGCCAGAATAGTGCAGGCTTCGATCCTGTGGAAACGGCGTATCGTGCGTAGGGGCGCGCTGCGCGCGCCCTGTCAACACCAATACGGCTGATGCATCGGAGCAATCCGCCTGCCCCACTTGAAGCGCTTTCTTGCTCACAGAGGGCGCGCGCAGCGCGCCCCTCCGCGGCGGTCGCTCTCGCCCCCTCCCCGCCCCTATCTCGTCCGCCCGAGATCGTCTTCGGGATAGGCGCCGATCTTGTGGATCGCGAGGTCGGCGCCGATGTGCTCTTCCTCGTCGGTGAGCCGGATGCCGAACAGCATCTTCATCACGAGATAGACGAGCCCGCCCGCCGCGAACGCATAGGCCGCGCCGAGCAGCGAGCCCACGAGCTGCGCCATGAAGCTCACGCCGCCCATGCCGCCCAGCGAGGTCGCGCCGAAAATGCCGGCCGCGATCCCGCCCCAGAGTCCGCACAGCCCGTGCAGCGGCCACACGCCGAGCACGTCGTCGATGCGCAGGCGGTTCTGGCAGAGATTGAACGCGATCACGAACAGCCCGCCGGCGACCGCGCCGGTGGCGAGCGCGCCGATCGGATGCATCAGCGCCGAACCCGCGCAAATCGCGACGAGGCCCGCGAGCGGCCCGTTGTGCACGAAGCC
>CAYZSG010000378.1:0-2671 GCA_964481045.1 uncultured Candidatus Odyssella sp.
GCCAATCGATAAAGGCCGCGGCCAAGCGCTCCCAGGCTTTCGGATATTGCATGCCGATCCCCTCCGAGGCGAGGGAACCCTACTGCAACTCGCGCACGTCTGCGAGGTGCCCGGCGATCGCCGCCGCGGCGGCCATGGCCGGGCTCATCAGGTGCGTGCGCCCGCCGCGGCCCTGGCGGCCCTCGAAGTTGCGGTTCGAGGTGGACGCGCAGCGCTCGCCATAGCCTACCTTGTCGGCGTTCATCGCGAGGCACATCGAGCAGCCCGGCTCGCGCCATTCGAAGCCGGCCTCGCGGAAGACGCGGTCGAGGCCTTCCTGCTCCGCCTGTTCTTTGACCAGGCCCGAGCCCGGCACGAGCAGCGCGCGCACGCCCTTGGCGACCTTGCGGCCCTTCACGACGGCGGCGGCCGAGCGGATATCCTCGATACGGCCATTGGTGCAGGAGCCGATGAAGACGTGATCGACCTTGAGCTCGCTCAGCTTCTGGCCGGGCTTGAGGCCCATATATTCGTATTTCCGCTCATAGGCCTCGCGCTGCGAGGCGTCCTTGGCGGCGTCGAGCGTCGGGATGATGCCGGTGATCGGCACGACATCCTCGGGCGAGGTGCCCCAGGTGACGAGCGGCGGGATCCGCGCGGCGTCGAGGCGCACTTCGCGGTCGTATTTCGCGCCCGGATCGGAGGGCAGCGTCTTCCAATACGCGACCGCGGCCTCCCAAGCCGCTCCCTTGGGCGACATCGGCCGGCCCTTGAGATAGTCGAACGTCTTCTCGTCGGGCGCGATCAGGCCGGCGCGCGCGCCGCCCTCGATCGACATGTTGCACACGGTCATGCGGCCTTCCATCGAGAGGCCACGGATCGTATCGCCGGCGTACTCGATGACCGAGCCGGTGCCGCCGGCGGTGCCGATCTCGCCGATGATGGCGAGAATGATGTCTTTCGCGCCGACGCCGTTGGGCAGCGTGCCGTTGATCTCGACCAGCATGTTCTTGGCCGGCTTCTGCAGCAGCGTCTGCGTCGCCAGCACATGCTCGACCTCGGAGGTACCGATGCCGAAGGCGAGCGAGCCGAACGCGCCGTGCGTGGAGGTGTGCGAGTCGCCGCAGACGATCGTGAGGCCCGGCAGCGTGAAACCCTGCTCCGGGCCGATGATGTGCACGATGCCCTGGCGGATATCGTCCATTTCGTAGAGCGGGATGCCGAATTCGCGGCAATTGTTGTTCAGTGTCTCGACCGAGATGCGCGATTCGGGGTCGGTGATACCGCCGGAACGGTCCGTGGTGGGCACGTTGTGGTCGGCCACGGCCAGCGTGAGATCGGGCCGGCGCGCCTTGCGGCCAGCCGCGCGCAGCCCCTCGAACGCCTGCGCGCTCGTCACCTCGTGCACGAGGTGGCGGTCGATGTAGAGCAGGCAGGTGCCATCGTCCTGGCGGTTGACGATGTGGCTGTCCCAGATCTTGTCAAACAACGTGCGCGGCTTGGCGGTCATGTACGCTCGTCTCTCCTACGTCGTCATCCCGACCGGAGCGGACGCGGCCGTTGGCGCGGCCGCGGAGCGGAGGGATCGCGACACCCGCTTCGGGTGCTCTTGCCGATGCCTGGGCTGGTGCCCGAGCGACGCGATCCTTCGACTTCGCATCGTCGCCCAAAGGGCGACGATGCTTCGCTCAGGATGACGCTAATATATAAGGCTCCTGTTGCCCTCCGGCAGCACCGGACTGCGCAGGGCAGACCTTACTTCTGCGCGCCGGTGGCGGCGATTTCTTCCTCGCGGCGCTGACCCATGGCGAGTTCGGTGATGCGCGCGGCGCGTCCGGTGCGGCCACGGAGATAATAGAGCTTCGCGCGGCGCACGCGCCCGCGGCGCACGACCTCGATGCTGTCGACATTCGGCGAGAACAGCGGGAACACGCGCTCGACGCCCTCGCCATACGAGATCTTGCGCACGGTGAACGACGAATTGAGGCCCGAATTCTTGCGCCCGATGCACACGCCCTCGAAGGCCTGCACGCGCTCTTTCGTGCCCTCGATCACCTTCACGTTGACGCGAAGCGAATCGCCCGGGCCGAAGTCGGGAATCGTCTTGTTCTCGGTCAGCTTCTTCTGCTGCTCGATCTCGTACTGCCGGATAATGCTGCTCATCGCTCCGTTCCTTTCCTCGTTCGTTGCGCCGCGTAGCGCGCCCAGAGATCGGGCCGGCGTTCGCGGGTGATGTCCTCGGCCTGCGCGAGGCGCCAGGCCCTGATCTTCTCGTGATGGCCTGAAGCCAAGACTTCAGGCACCGCGCGACCGCTCCAAACCTGCGGCCGCGTGTAGTGCGGATACTCCAGCAGTCCCTGGGCGAAGCTCTCTTCGTCCAGCGATGCCGCCGTGCCCACCACCCCCGGCAGCAGGCGCACGCAAGCATCGACCACCGCCATGGCCGCGATCTCGCCGCCCGAGAGCACGAAATCGCCGAGGCTCGCTTCCTCGAGCCCCCGCGCTTCGATCACCCGGGCATCGATCCCCTCGTAGCGCCCGCACAGGAGCGCCACGCCCGGCCCTTCGGCAAGCGCACGGACCCGGGCCTGATCGAGCAGCCTGCCGCGCGGGGTCAGAAACACCTTGGGCCGCTCGTCTGCCGGAAGCGAGGCGAGCGCGGCGTCGACCACATCGGGGCGCATGACCATGC
>CAYZSG010000379.1:0-2595 GCA_964481045.1 uncultured Candidatus Odyssella sp.
GCGTAGGGGCGCGCTGCGCGCGCCCTCTCTCCGCGTATACTAAGCCGGAGTGCGGCGCAGCTGGCCGCCCACGAGCGCCAATGCCCGCGCGTGGTCGGCAGGGCGCGCGCTGCGCGCCCCTACGCTGCAGCGGCCGAGTCCACCCAAACGAAACGGTGCCGCTTGATTTTATGTTCTGCTTATGTTCTCATCGCCGCAAGGCGCGTCGCTGAGTGCGGGGCAGCCTTTCCGCGCGGCGGCATGTCTGCCGGCGCTCGGCGCTGTTTGGAGTCGTGAATCCAGTTCCCTGATCGCGCTGCCGCCAGCGGCGCGCGGTGTCGTGCGGCCGAACGCCAATCGAGGCGGGCTCGGCTCGTCGCGATCTGCGGGAGGCATGGCGCGGCCGGCAAAGGCCGCACGGATGATGATAAATGATGAGATTTCGCGGAAATTTTCGCGTTTCGATGCATGGCTCACCGAGCCCGGCATCCCGGCGCGCGCGCGGGCGCCGTACCGCCGCTCGCAGCGCGATTGCCCGCAAAAGCCTACAAAAGACTACAAATGACTACACGAGCGGGGGGGGGCCTCAGTTCGTCCCGGGCACGCCGAAGCTCTTCGGCGCCTCGCCCACCACCTTCACCTCGTCGCGGCCGATCTCGACCACGGCCAGGCCGCGCTCGGAGTGGCCGTCCGGCGTGAAGCGGAAGATGCCGTCGATGCCGGCGAAGCCCGAGGGGTCGGTGAGCCGCTGGGTGCCGTAGTCGATGCCGTCCTGCTGCTTCGCGATCGTCGCGGCGAGGCCCACGGCGTCGTAGGCCAAGGTCGCGATGCGCGGCGGCTCGTCGCCGTGCGCCCCTTTGTATTTCTCGGCGAAGCGCTCGAACTGCGTCGGATCCGGCGCGGCATACCAGCCGCCGCGCAGCGAGAGCTCGCGGCGCAGCGACCGGTCGTCCCAGCGCCCGGTGCCGAGGAAGCGCACCTTGTCGGGATCCACGTCGTAATAGGCGAGCAGGCTGGCCACCATGCGCAGCTTCGTGCCGCCATCGGCGATCAGCACGGCGTCGAAATCGAGCGGCGCCGAGCGGCCGACGCGGCCCTTGCGGTCCACGCCGGTGGCGCCGGCGAAAGATTTGATGTCGTCGGTCACTTCCATCGTGTCGGGCTTGTAGGTGCCGGTGCGCGTCACCTCGGCGCCGTTCTTCCCGGCCACGTCGCGTGCCAGCGACGTCACCTGCGCGCCGTAGGCGTTGGCCGGCGCGATCACGCCGATGCGCTTCCGGCCGTTGCGCGATGCGTAGCCGATCACGTTTTCCAGCTGCTGCTTCAGGCTGAACGAGAGGAGATAAACGCCGTTGCCGGCAACGGCCGCGTCGTTCGAGAACGCGATCACGTTCACCTTGCCGCCAACGCGGGCGCGCACCGCGCTCACCTCCGCGGCGAAGACCGGCCCGAGGATCAGCTTCGCGTCCTGCTGCAGCGCCTGGTCGGCCGCCGCCGTGGCGCCCTCGGCGGTGCCGCGCGTGTCGAAGGTCACGAGCTGCATGTTGCGCGCGCCCTGCTCGAGCACGGCCATCTCCGCGGCGCGCTGCATCGCGCGGCCGAGCGCGGCGCGTTCGCCCGAAAGCGGCAGCAGGATCGCCACCTTCACCTGCGATCCGGCCGGAAGCCGCCCGGCCACCGGCGCCTGCGGACGCGCCACCGCCGGGCGCGGCCCCTCGCGGTCGGTCGTCGAGCAGGCCGCGAGGCCGAGGCCGAACACGGCGAGACCGGCGCCGGCCAAAACTTGGCGACGCGAAGGAATCCGGGCGTGGTATGACGTCACGGCTAAGACCCTCTCGGAGCCCAAAGGATTATGGTTGGTTTACGCGCCCGCGAGACTATCCGTGCCTCCGGGCAAACGCAATCGGGCGAGGAATCCGAGGCCGAGCCGGCGCTGCCGCCGGGGCTCTATCTGGTGGCGACGCCGATCGGGAACCTCGGCGACATAACGCTCCGCGCGCTCGATGTGCTGAAGCGCGCCGGCCTCGTCGCCTGCGAGGACACGCGCGTCACCGGCAAATTGCTCGCGCATTACGGCATCCGCGCGCGGCTCGTGCGCTACGACGATCACAGCGGCGAAGGCGAGCGCGCGGCGCTCGTCGATCGGCTGCGCGCCGGCGCCAGCGTGGCGCTGGTCAGCGATGCCGGCACGCCGCTGGTGTCCGATCCCGGCTACAAGCTGCTGCGCGCGGCGGCGGCGGAAGGCGTTGCGATCGTGCCGGTGCCGGGCGCCTCGGCGGCGCTGGCGGCGCTCCAGGTTTCGGCGCTGCCGCCCGACCGCTTCCTGTTCGCGGGCTTCCTGCCGCCGAAATCCGCGGCGCGGAAAAGCGCGATCGCGGCCCTCGCCGCCGTGCCGGCCACGCTCGTGTTCTACGAAACCGGCCCGCGCCTGGCCGCATCGCTGGCCGATCTCGCTTCCGTGCTCGGGCCGCGCCCGGCGGCCGTCGCGCGCGAGCTCACCAAGCTGTTCGAGGAGGTGCGCCGCGGCACGCTCGCCGATCTCGCCGCGATGTATCGCGATGGGCCGCCGCCCAAAGGCGAGATCGCCATCGTCGTGGGCGGCGCCATGGGAACGCC
>CAYZSG010000380.1:0-2560 GCA_964481045.1 uncultured Candidatus Odyssella sp.
AGCCAGCTCCAGGCGATGCAGATGTCGTTCTTCTTCTTCCTGCCGTCGCTGCTGCTGTCGGGCTTCATGTTCCCGTTCCGCGGCATGCCGGATTGGGCGCAGACGCTCGGCGAAGCGTTTCCGCTCACGCATTTCCTGCGCATCGTCCGCGGCATCCTGCTGAAAGGTAACGGCATGCAAGAGATCGCCGGCGAAGTGCTGGCGCTGATGGCGATCCTCTCGGTCGTCACCTTCGTCGCGATGAAGCGCTACCGCCAGACGCTGGATTGAGGAAAGGCAGTGAACAGGAGGCGGGGAGGCGGGGAGGAATTCTTCGCGCGCCGTTGGCGCGCAACCTTTCTTCTCCCCGGCTCCCCGGCTCCTGTTCCCTTCATCTTGCCGGCAGCTCCACGCGCGCGCCGTGGAGGCGCGCTTCGAGCAGCGGCTTGATGCGCGCGGCGGCCATGGCCGTGTCGTCGGGCGGCGTGTAGGTCCAGCTTTCCAGTTTGCCCGTGAAGCGCCGCGTGTAGCCCTGGCGCTCCATGTTGGCGTGGAACAGCTCGATGCGGCGCGAGCTGCCGTCGAGGTCGATCACGTGCACGGGCTTGCCGGTGAACACAGCCTCCGACGTCATCGACACCGAGTCACGCGTCACGAGGATCGCGTCGGCGAGGCCGAGCATCCCGAAATAGGGGTTCTCGCCCTGGCCGTCCCAGATCGCGGCGCCGGTGCCGGCGAGCGCCTCGGCGAGGATGCGCGCGGCCTCGGGCTCGGTGCGGCGCGAGGGCGTGATCATCAGGCCGGCGCCGCCCTTGGCCAGCGCCGCGAGCTGGCTGGCGAGCGTGCGCATCCGCTCGGCGGTGAGGCGGTAGCGGTTGTTGCTGCCGCCGATCAGCACGGCGACGCAAGGCTTCGCGAGATGGCCGTAGCGCTTGGCGAGATCGGCCGCCGCCGTGGCGAGCTTTTCGCGCGTCACGCGGTGCACGGCGCCCTCGGTTGCGATCACGTTGGGGCCTGTCATGCCGTCGTGCTTCGGCACCACGAGCACGTCGAAGTCGCGTGCCGGCAGGGCCGGTTTCTGGATGTGGATCGTGAAGGTTCGCCCCTCGCTCCACTGGCGCACGAGATAGGCGGCGAGCGCGGCCTGGCCGCCGCAGCTCACGATCGCGTCCGGCCAGGGCGGCGCGAGATCGCCGGTAAGTGCTCGAAATCCCACGCGATTGATCCAGAGGCGGGGCGGCAGGCTGCGCCAGGGCTGGCGCGCGGCCACGGTCTTCATCACCGGCGCGAGGCCCAGCGCCTCGGCCACGCCCAGCGCCTGGTTCTGGAGGCCGACATAGCCCTCGGTCACGACCCAGCAGACCGTCTTCTCCATAACCTCGCCGCAATCCTCTTGAAATTTTATTTCGCGAATCGCATATAGCGCGGCAACAAACCTGCCGAATATGCGCATTCGGTCGCGGTTCTCCCAACAGTTCAGCCCGATGAGCCCCAAAGACGACGACAACGGCTCGAGCCGCCGCATCAAGCTCGACAAGGTCGATCGCCGCATCCTGCGCGACCTGCAGGACAACGGCCGCATGACCAATGTCGATCTGGCGAAGCGCGCGCAGATTTCGGCGCCGCCCTGCCTGCGCCGGGTGCGGGCGCTCGAGGATGCGGGCATCATCAAGGGCTACCACGCCGATGTCGATGCCGAGCGTCTCGGCTACGAGGTGCTGGTCTTCGCCTTGGTCGGCCTCGACAGCCAAGCCGAGGCCGTGCTGACCGCGTTCGAAGCCAAGATGAACGAGTGGCCCGAGGTGCGCGAGTGCCACATGGTGCGCGGCGCCGGCGACTTCCTGCTGAAGATCGTCTGCCGCAACACCGCGCACGAGAACGAGATGACGACCAAACTCACCTCGTCGCCGCATGTGGTCACCGTGCAGACGATCCAGGTCATCCGCACCGACAAGAAGCTGCCCGGCATCCCGATCGCGGCCGAGGCATAGGCGCCGGACTTAACCCGGATTAAACCGCGCGCCCTAAGCCCAAATCGACCATTCCGCGTGCCGCCCGCTTAATCTTCTTGGCCTTTCATGGGGCCGTTGCGCCGTGCCGAACGCGAACCGCACCCTGCGACGTTCGTTATTGCGCTTCGAGAGGAGCTACGGGCGCCACGCGGAAGGCGCCCTGCTTCAGAGGTGAAGGATGAGCCCTTATGACCGCAACCCCGCGTCGGCCGGGGCCGGCAACGGAACGGAGGAAGCGGCTTCGCCGAGGCCGCGCGTCCTCGTCGTGGAGGATCAGGCGCTGATCGCGCTGGCGCTTTCGGCCGACCTGGCGGGCATGGGCTGTGACGTCGTCGGGCGCGCGGCCAGCGGCGAAGCCGCGGTCGAGATGGCGCGCCGGCTCGTACCCGACACGGTCGTGATGGATATCCACCTCGTCGGCCGCATGGACGGAATCGAGGCGGCCGCCATCATCAAGACGGAAATCGCGCCGCGCCTGATCTTCGTAACGGCGTACGCGGACGGTCCCGACCGCCAGCGGATGGAGGCGCTGAAGCCGGTGTCCATCCTCGCAAAGCCCTACCACCCGA
>CAYZSG010000381.1:0-2558 GCA_964481045.1 uncultured Candidatus Odyssella sp.
CGCGGAACAGGCGCCGATTCTGGATACGGTGATCGTCGCGGTCGGCGGCGGCGGGCTCATCGGCGGCATGGCTGCCTGGTATCGCGGCGCGACGAGGCTGATCGCCGTCGAGCCGCGGACGAGCCGCGCGCTCGACGCCGCGCTCGCCGCCGGCGAACCCGTGGACGTTGATGTGAGCGGCGTCGCCGCCGATTCGCTCGGCGCGCGGCGGATCGGCGCGCTGATGTTCCCGCTCGCGCAGCGCTTCGTGGAGCGCGTTGCGCTCGTCGAGGATGCGCAAATCGTGGCCGCGCAGAAAGCGCTGTGGCGCGCTCTCCGCATCGTCGCCGAGCCGGGTGGCGCCGCGGCGACGGCGGCCATTCTCAGCGGCGCCTACAAGCCCGCGGCCGGCGAACGCGTGGGCGTCCTCGTATGCGGCGCGAATTGCGATCCGGGATCGGTCGGATAACCCCCGCTCCCCAGGGCGAGGGGGATCAGCCCAGCGTCGCCCTGAGCATCCACGCGGCCTTCTCGTGCGCCTGGATTCGGCCGATGACGAGATCGGCGGTGCCTTCGTCGCCGCCGGCCTGCGCCAGCTCAATGATCGGCCGCGCGGTCTTGATTGCGGCTTCGTGACCGGCGAGCAGTTCCTTCACCATCTCGGCCGCCGCGGGCGCGCCCTCGGCCTCCTTGATCGAGGCGATCGCCGCCATCGCCTTGCCGCTGGCCGGCGCCAGCACGCCCAGCGCGCGGATGCGTTCGGCCATCTCGTCGAGCGAGAGCCACAGTTCGTTGTATTGCGTGCCGAACAGCTCGTGGAGCTGCGGGAAGTTCGGGCCGGAGACGTTCCAGTGGAACGAATGGGTCTTGCCGTAGAGGACGTAGGTGTCGCCGAGCAGCTTCGCGAGCGCCTCGGCGATCTGCTTCCTGCTCGGCTCGTTGATGCCGATATTGACCTTCGCGTTCATGGATGAGCCTCCGGTTTGAGTGCGGGTTCAGGCGGCGGCGGCGAGTTCCGCCGCCGTGTTTTCGGCCTCGAGCGTCACCGCCACGGCATGAACGACGGCGGCGATGCGCGCGGCGGCCTGGATGGCCTCGCGGCTGACGCCGTGATCGCGCAGCACCTGCTCGTGCGATTCAAGGCACATGCCGCAGCCGTTCACCGCCGAGACGGCGAGCGACCACAGTTCGAAATCGGCCTTTTCGACGCCGGGCTTGGCGAGCGCGTTCATGCGCAGCCGCGCCGGCATCGTGCGGTAGTCGTCTTGCCCGACGAGATGCACGAAGCGGTAATAGACGTTGTTCATCGCCATGATCGCCGCCGCAGTCTTGGCCGCCGCGAGCGCCTCGGGCGAGAGTTTGCCCCGCGCCTCGGCTTCGACCGCGCGGATGACGGCGCCGTTGCGCGACGCGATCGCCGTGGCGACGAGCGCGCCCCAGCGCTGCTGATCGGTGAGCGCGGCCTCGGCCGCGACGGACGAGAGATTGAGTTTCAGTTCCTTCGCGTATTCGGGCAGCGCGGATTTCAGGGACTCGATGGACATGGATGTTGCCTTCTTACTCGGTGACGGCGGGTTGACGTTGATCCTGGTCAAGCGCGGGCGGCTGCCGGCCGTCCGTCCATGTCCGCGCACATTCTCGCCGACGCCCGCCTGCGGCGGGAATCATACGATGGTGTAGGCGATGGTTCGGCCGGCCGGCCCCCGCAAAAGCGGGACCCGCGTTACGCGGCGAGCTTGATCGTCTCTTCCCCCTGCTTCCAGTTGCAGGGGCAGAGCTCGTCGGTCTGGAGGGCGTCGAGCACGCGCAGCACTTCCTGCGGGTTGCGGCCGACGCTCATATCGGTCACGTCGACGAAGCGGATGACGCCCTGCGGATCGACGACAAACGTGGCACGCTTGGCCACACCTTCGTCCTTGTCGAGGATGCCGAGCGCGCCCGCGAGCTCCTTCTTGATATCGGCCAGCCATGGGAAGGCCAGCTTGCCAAGATCGTCGCGGCTCGCGCGCCAGGCGTGATGCACGAACTCCGAATCTGTGCTGCCGCCGATGAGCTGCGCGTCGCGGTCCCTGAAGTCGCCGTCGAGCGCGCCGAAGCCGACGATCTCGGTCGGGCACACGAACGTGAAATCCTTGGGCCAGAAGAAGTAGATCTTCCACTTGCCGGCGAAGCTCTGGTCGGTGATCTCGTCGAACTTGGCGTCCTTCGAGGCCACGGCCTTCAAGCGGAATGCCGGGAAACGGTCTCCAACGGTCAACATCGTCAGTCTCTCCATACGGTCTGGTTTGCGGTGTCTCCCACCTGCCGATGGAGATAGGGGGTTGATTATAATCGTTCCAATGACTAATTTTGTCTTGAGTAATCGAGAAAAACGATGAATGTCCTTCCCTCGCTGCGCCACCTGCGCTATCTCGCGGCGCTGGCCGATACCCTCCATTTCGGCCGCGCCGCCGAGGCGTGCCACGTGACCCAATCGACGTTGAGCGCCGGGATCAAGGAACTGGAGCGGCAGCTCGGCGCGACGCTCGTCGAGCGCACGAAGCGGCGCGTGATGATGACCCCGCTCGGCGCGGAGGTGG
>CAYZSG010000382.1:0-2477 GCA_964481045.1 uncultured Candidatus Odyssella sp.
TTGCGCAAACGGACGCCGGCCTGTCTCCTCCCAGCAGGCCGGCGTTTCGTTTTTCTAGCGCGGCGCGGGCTTAAGCGATGCGAAGAAAGATGGCGGATCGGCCGTGCTCGGCACGCCGGCGCGCGCCGTCGTCCACGCCCACAACACCAGGATCGACGACGGCCCCAGGATAGCGCGCGCCTCGCCGCGCTTGACGATCGTCTCATTATCCGCGGTGCGAGCCTCGTCGTTGATGCCGCTCAGCGCCACCGTGGCGCCGTCCGGCCGCGCGACGCGCTCGATGCGCAGCTTCACCCGCGCCGCGGCGGCCTTGAGCTGCGCTTCGGCCGCATCGAGTACGGCGCGCTTCGCGGTTTCAGCCAGCGCGCGGTCAAACGCCACGCACTCGGCGCTGAACGCCGCGGCGTCTCCGACGTCGACGCCGAGCGCACGGGTCACCATCTTCGTCTGCCCACCGCCGAGCTGCAGTTCGCCGGCAATGATGAGCGGACGGTGGGGGAATTCCACCGAGAAATCGCACGCCGCCGGCGCGTAGAGCCAGGTCCGCCGCCCGGCGAACGGATCCGCCGATCGCAACGCCACGAAAGCGGCAATCGCGGCCAACGCGCCCACGGCTAGACGTGCACGGGCCAGACGCGGCCGCAGCGCCGTCAGCACGAAGGCCACGGCCGCGCCGGCCGCGAGCACACCCGCGAGCAGCGGCCACTCGCCAAAAGTGCCGAGCGGGCGATGCGGAAAATGCCAATGATGCGCATGCAGCGCGAAGAGCAGCGCCAAGACCGCGAGCGCGCCCGCCGCGACCGCGTGGCGATGGCGGACAAGAAAGGGCGTGCCGACTTTTCCGTCCGCACCTTCGGCCATGAACAGGACTCCTGCGGTTCAATGACGGGCGGATCGCGGGCCATGGCCGCCAGAAATTCTTGACTGTTCCTGTTGCGGACTCGAACTGTAATATTCGGCGCAGCGTCCCAACACAGGGACGGCGTCAAGCATCCGGGGAAACGTTCAGCGCAGAAAGGGGCAATTCGAACCCATAAGCCGTAGCATTGTTTGGTGGGAACATGCGACAGCCACGATCTCTCGCCGCGCTTGGGCCGGCGACATTCTCCCGCGGCCGCACATGGCGGCGGCTCCTGATCGTCGCCGGCCTGACGCTGGTCGCCGTCGCCGGCGGCTACGGAGCGATCTCGGCCGGCAACAAGCTCGCCGAACTGAGGCACCGGCTCCAGTTGCTTGAAGCCCGCCAGGAATCGATCCTGAGACTCGCATCGGCGCGCGCGAAGCGCGAGCAGCATTCGCTCGGACCGGCGCGGATTCCGTCCTCGCAATTCAAGTTCGAGGGAACGTGGGAGCGCTACGCCGGCCCCGGCATCGTCGCCGGCTGGCCGCACGATTTCGAGCGCAGCAAGGCGCTCGTGGTGCACGGCGACCGGCTCTATGCCGGGCTTTCGAAGCCGGGCAGCGCCGCGCCGCAGGTGTGGCGCACAGACGGTGTGCGCTGGGAGCGCGTCGGCGGCGGCGACGCATCGCCGGAATGGATTTCGCTGAAACAGATCACGGCCTTTGCCTCGCACGCCGGCGCTTTGGTCGCGGCGCTCGACGACACGATCTGGTCGTTCGGCCAATCCGGCTGGCGCCGCATCGGCGGCCACGGCCTCGGCTGGCCGAGGGGAGCCTACGCGAACGCCTATGCGCTGGCGGTGAAGGGAGAGACGCTCTTCGTCGGCATGCATGGCGGCGATTCTGCGGTGTACGCCTTCGCGCAGGGCCAATGGCGCAAGATCGCGGGCGGCGGCATTCGGAACAGCTGGTCGGATGCGCGCTACAAGGGCATCTACGAGCTCTGGCCGCACACGGACGGCTATCTCTATGCCGGGCTCGTCGCGAATCCCGGCCCGACGGCCGTGTATCGCTACGACGGCGAGCGCTGGGAGAAGGTGGGCGGCGACGGCGTGAACGGGAGCTGGTCGTTCCCGGGTTTCACCTACGCGTTCAGCTTCGCATCGCATGACGGTCGGCTCGTCGTCAGCATGAACCGGCACCCGATGATCGAGGATGATTTCAGCTCGATCTGGTCGTTTGATGGCCGCCGCTGGCAGCCGGTCGGGCTCGGCCAAGTCCCGGCGCTGTGGGGCGAAATGCACAACTACAATGCCGTCGCCTCCTACCGCGGCCTCTTGCTGATCGGCGCCGGCGGAAACCCCGCCGGCAACGCGTCGGTCTGGGCGGTGCGTGAGGGCCGCCCGGTGCTCGTGGGCGGCCGCGGGGTCAAGGGCTCCTGGGGCCGCGGCGAGCGGGATGTGTTCGAATGGCTCGACCGGGCGAACAACGACTACGTCTATCGTATCATCGCGTGGCGGGGAGACTTGATCGTCGGGTTCGGCGACGATCCCGGCAACGCGGAACTCTGGCGCTTCCGGCCCGCGCCGCCATGAGCCGATCGGGCGCGCTGCCCGCAAATGGCGACCCCTACGGGA
>CAYZSG010000383.1:0-2466 GCA_964481045.1 uncultured Candidatus Odyssella sp.
GAGCTCAAGAGCTTCGCCGAGCTCGTGCAGCTGTTCGAGTACAGGAAGGAGCCAGGCCTCTACGCCGAGCTCAGGATGAACGTGCATCTCGTGCGTTTCGAAACCGGGCGGCTGGAATTCCGCCCCACGGCGCGCGCGGCGCAGAACCTGCCGAATCGGGTGGGCGAGCTGCTGACCGCGTGGACCGGGCAGCGCTGGATCGTCTCGGTCTCGAACGAAACCGGCGAGAAGACGCTGCACGAGCAGGCCGCCGATCGCAAAGCGGAGGCGCACGAGCGCGCGCTCGAGCATCCGATCGTGAAGCGGGCGCTGGCCGCGTTCCCCGGCGCGAAGGTCGAGGTCAAGCGCCTCGATGCGCCCGCCGCCGAAGAGCCGCAGGCCGAGGCGGAAGGCGGCGAGGCCGCGCCGCCGCCCGAAGAGTATCCCGCCGACTACGCCGGCCCCGACGAAGAGGATTTCGCATGAAGAACATGGGCGCCATCATGAAGCAGATGCAGGAGCTTCAGGCCCGTGCGGAAGAAACGCAGGCCAAGCTCGCGGCCACCGAGATTTCCGGCAGCGCCGGCGGCGGCTCGGTGCAGGTGACGCTCAACGGCAAGGGCGAGATGCGGCGCGTGAAGATCGATCCCGGCGCGATGTCGGGCCCTTCCGATCTCGAGATCGTCGAGGATCTCATCGTCGCCGCGTTCAACGACGCGAAGACGAAGGCCGACGCGCACACGCAGCAGGAAATGGGCAAGCTCACCGCCGGCCTGCCGCTGCCGCCCGGATTCAAGCTGCCGATCTAGCGCAAGGTTCCCCCGCGCGGCGCTCCGCCGCACTCATGCGCGCGCCTGAACCGCCGCTGAATGCGCGCGTGATGACACGATGGCGTGAAATATTGGAACACGCGCGGCAACCCGCCGTTCGATGACGGTCACGGATTCCATTCCGAGAATCCGCGGCTGCTTCCATCGAACGTCAAACAAGCAAGAGCGGGTTGAGATGCGAAAATCATTCACGGCCATGTTCCTCGCGCTGGCGCCAGTCGCCGCGCTCACCACGCTCGCGCCGACAGCGCCCGTGCACGCGCAGCAGGCCGAGGTTTCCGTTTCCCTCTTCTACGAGCAGCTTTCGCCGCACGGAAAGTGGGTCGACCACCCGCGCTGGGGCTGGGTCTGGTATCCGGTTTCGGTCGAAGCGGATTGGCGGCCCTACACGAAGGGGCGCTGGGTGTTCACCGAAGAGCACGGCTGGATGTGGGTGTCCGCCGAGCCGTTCGGCTGGGCCACCTATCACTACGGCCGCTGGGGCTACGACGAGCAGTATGGCTGGGTGTGGGTGCCCGGCCAGAAATGGGGCCCAGCGTGGGTCGCATTCCGCTACAGCGATCAGCATGTCGGCTGGGCGCCGCTGCCGCCCGATACGCTCAACGTGAGCGCCAGCGTGCAGATCGACGATGCGGTGCTGACCGCGAGCTATTACCAGCCGCGCTGGGTGTTCGTCGAAACGCAGCGCTTCGTGGCGCCGCAGCTCTTCACCTACGTCGTTCCGCGCGAGCGCAACGTCACGTTCATCCGCGAGACGCGCAACGTCACCAACATCCGCATCCAGAACAACATCGTCATCAACCGCTCGATCGAGCCGGATCGGCTGCGCGCGATCGTGCGCACGGAAATCCCGCGCGTGCGGATCCAGGAGGTGCAGGACGCGCGCCGCATCGACGTGCGCCAGCGCAATCAGACGACGATCAACAACATCCAGGTGTTCAAGAAGGAAGTGAACATCACGCGCGAGGCGCGTCCGCCCGAGCGCGCGCGCGCGACCGAGCGTGACCGTCCGCGCGTGCGCATCCAGAACGAGGCCGTGCGGCCAGAGGATCGCCGCGACCGTGTACGGCCGGGCGCGCCGCCGAGCGGCCGCGACGGCGACGATCGCAATCGCGGAGACCGCGACCGCGGCCAGCAGGATCGCGACCGCACGCCGGACCGCGCGCAGCCGGATCGCGACCGCGCGACGCCGCCGGGCCAGCGGCGCGACGAGCGCGGCACCGAGCGCCGCGACGACACGCCCTCGCGCACGCAGCCCGATCGCCGCGGGGCGACGCCGGCCCAGCCGGCCACGCCGCCCGAGCGCGGTCAGGAACAGCGCCGCGGCGCCACGCCGGCGCAGCCCGCGCAGCCGCCGCGCACGACCCCGGGCGCGCCGCCGAGCCGCGAAGGCACGACGCCGCAGCAGCAGGACGATCGCCGCGGCCAGCGCCCCGGCCAGACACCGTCGCGCACCGACGAAGACAAGCGCGGTGCCACGCCGGCGACTCCAGCGCAGCCGCCGCGCACTTCGCCGGGCGCGCCGCCGAGCCGCGGCACGCAAGACGACAAGCGCGGCGCCACGCCCGCGACTCCGGCGCAGCCTCCCGCACGCGGCCAGCAGGACGACAAGCGGGGCGCGACCCCGGCGACACCGGCCCAGCCGCCACGCGCAGCG
>CAYZSG010000384.1:0-2458 GCA_964481045.1 uncultured Candidatus Odyssella sp.
CCGAAGCCGGTCACCGAGCAATAGATGAGCTTCGGATTGAGCTTCTTCAGGTCGTCGTAGCCCAGGCCGTAGCGCGCGAGGTCGCCGAACTTGTAGTTCTCCAGCAGGACGTCGCACCTGGCCGCGAGCTCCCGCACCAGCGCCTGCCCTTTTTCGCTGGCGAGATTCAGGGTGATCGATTTCTTGCCGCGGTTCGCGCAGGTGAAATATGCCGAGTCGCGCGTGTCGCGGCCCGAGCTGTCATACCCCCAGGGCGGCCCGTCGCCGCGCGTGTCGTCGCCGGCGCCCGGGCGCTCCACCTTGATGACCTCGGCGCCGCGGTCGGCGAGGTTCTGCCCGGCCCAGGGGCCGGCGAGGACGCGCGACAGGTCGAGGACGCGGACGTGCGAGAGCGGACCCGGCATGCGCGCCCTATTTCACGACCAGGTTGTTCTGCACCCGCTTCACGCCCGAGACGCCGGCCGCGACCTTGCCGGCCTTCTCCTTGACTGCCGCGCTGTCGACGAAACCGGACAGGAGCACCCGGCTCTCGTAGGTCTCCACCGAGATCGCGGTCGAGGGCACGCCCTTCTCGGCCAGCAGCGCCGACTTCACCTTGACCGTGATCGCGCTGTCGGCGAGCACGCGCGAATCGTTGTCCTGGCCCGCCTTGAGATACTCGTCGAGATCGAGCCGGCCGTCCTTGTTGGCGTCGAATTTCGCGAACCGCTTGGCCAGTTCCTTGTCGCCTGCCGCTTCCTGCCTGCTGAGGTAGCCGTCCCGATTCTTGTCGAGCTCGTCGAACGCCTGGTTGCCGGTGCCCTTCTTCTGCGCCCACGCAGCCGCGGAAAACGCCAGCATCAGTGCGATCGCCATGGGTCTTTTCATGCGTTTCTCTCCAGTGTTGTCGGGCAGGAATCTACCAGAGGTTCGCGAGCATGCGCAGGGCGATGCCGTAGAGCATGAGCGCGAAGACGACGCGCAGCCGCCGCACCGGCAGGCGATGCGCGAAGCGCGCGCCCAGCGGCGCGAGCGGCATGCTCGCGGCGACGATGATCGCGAGCGCCGGCAGGTAGACGAAACCGAGGCAGCCCTCGGGCAGCCCCGGCGCGCGCAGCCCGTTCAAGACGTATCCGGCGGTGCCGGCAACGGCGATGGGGAAGCCGTTGGCCGCCGCGGTGCCGATCGCGCGCTTGAGCGGCACGTTGCACCAGGTGAGGAACGGGATCGACAGGAAAGCGCCGCCCGCGGCGAGCACGCTCGACAGGCCGCCGATCGCCGCGCCCGCGCCGAACAGGCCCGCCGCGCCCGGCAGCTGGCGCGAAGGCTTCGGCTTCGCCTCGAAGAACATCTGCGTGGCCGCGTAGAACATGAAACCGGTGAAGAAGATCGCCAGCGGCCGCGTAGGCACATGGCTCGCGCCGACCGAAGCCGCCAGGGCGCCCGCGACGATGCCCGGCGCCATCGCGCGCGCCACCCGCCAGTCCACGGCCCCGTGGCTGTGGTGCGCGCGCACGCTGGAAAGCGAGGTGAACACGATCGTCGCCATCGCGGTGGCGAGGGCGAGGTGCATCATGTGCTCGGCCGGGAAGCCCTTGGCGGTGAAGACGAACACGAGCAGCGGCACCATCACCATGCCGCCGCCGATGCCGAGCAGGCCGGCGAGGAACCCCACCACCAGGCCCACAGCGAGGTACGCCGCCCACCACTCCATCAGCCGGTCCCGAGCAGGCGCGCGGCGAGCTCCGCGAAGCCGGCGCCGGAGGCGCCGCGCGTCACGAACTTCGGCTCGGCCTCCAGTGTGCCGGCGAAGCGGGCGACGTTCGCCACGCCCACGGAATGCTCGAAGAACGCGAACATCGGCGCGTCGTTGGGCGAATCGCCGGCGAACGCGAGCTCGCGCTGCAGCCGGTCGGCGGCGATGCCGAACTCGTCCGCGAACAACCGCTTGCTCATGGCGAGCTTGTCGTAGCCGCCGAACCAGCCGTTGACGTGGATCGAGCTGACCTTGGCGTTGAGGCCTTCGGCACGCATCAGCCCGGCGATGCGTAGCGCGGCCTCGAGCGGCAGCGCCGGCACGTCCTCGCAGTAATCGATCGCCAGGTCCGCTTCGCGGTAGGCCTGGTCCGAGGCCAGCGCGCAGCCTGGAACCTTCGCCAGGATGCTCGCGCCAATGGCCCGCAGCCGGTTCCGGTTGTTCGCCCGGTCGGAATCATTGTCTTGGTATTTCTTGTCCAATTTTCCATTCACAAAACGAAAATAGAAGGCGCCGTTTTCCCCCACCACGGCGTCCACCGGCCACATGCGCGCGATGTGGTCGCACCAGCCGGCCGGGCGCCCGGTGATCGGCACGAGGATCCTGCCGGCGCGCTGGAGGCGCTCCATGGCGCTGTAGGCCCCGGCGGTAAGCTTGCCTTCGGTCGTCAGCGTCTCGTCAATATCGAACAGCAGTCCGCGGATGCGTAGCGGATCGCGCAGT
>CAYZSG010000385.1:0-2447 GCA_964481045.1 uncultured Candidatus Odyssella sp.
GTGACGAACATCGTGCCGGCATTGGTCTTGTTGCCGCCGCCGATCAGGTCGAAGCCGCTGATCGAGAACACGTGCTCCACCGACGGGTTGTCGAGCAGGTTCTTCTGCACGCTTGCGCCAAACTTCCCGGTGCGCTGCAGCGTCGCCCCGTCGGGAAGGATCATCGCGCCGTAGAGAAAGCCCATGTCCTCCGACGGCACGAAACTGCGCGGCACGGTGCGGATCAGCCAGGCGGATGCGCCGAGGACCGTCGCGAACACGAGCATCGCGATCACCCCGTGCCGGAGCACGAAGCGCACGCCGGCGATGTAGGCGCGCGTCAGCCCGGCGAAGCCCAGGTTGAACGGGCGGAAGATCGGCGATTCCTTGTGGGTGGGTTTGAGCAGCAGCGCGCACAAGGCCGGGGTCAGCGTGAGCGCGACCAGGCCGGAAATGACCGCCGCGATCGCGACGGTCACCGCGAACTGCTGGTAGAGCTTGCCTGCAATGCCGCCGAGGAAGGCCACCGGGACGAACACCGCGCAGAGCACCAGCACGATCGCGACGACCGCGCCGGAGACTTCCTTCATCGCCTCGATGGCCGCCTGCCGGGGCGTGAAGTTGCGCTCGGCCATCAGGCGCTCGACGTTTTCGAGGACCACGATCGCATCGTCCACCACGATGCCGATCGCGAGCACCATCGCGAACAACGTAAGCGTGTTGATCGAAAAGCCGAACGCATACAGGCCCGCGAACGCGCCGATGAGCGAGATCGGCACCGCGATGATCGGGATCAGCGTGGCCCGCCAGCTCTGCAGGAATACGTACACGACGAGGAGGACGAGAAGCGCAGCGATCAGGAGTGTGTGGACCACCTCCTCGATCGAGGCCTTCACGAAGCGAGTCGTGTCGAACGGAACGAGGTAGGTGATGCCTTGCGGGAAAGTCTTCGACACGTCGACCATCGTGGCGCGCACCGCTTCGGCAACCTTGAGCGCGTTGGCGCCCGATTGCAGCCAGATCGCCGTGCCGATCGTGGGCTTGCCGTCGACGGTCACGAACTGGTCGTACGTCTGCGCGCCGAGCTCGAGCCGCGCCACGTCTTTCAGCCGCAGCACGCCGCCCGGGCCGTTCGAGCGCAGGATGATCTCGCCGAACTCCTGCGGGTCGATCATGCGACCCTGGGCGGTCACGGTGAAAGTGAGTTCCTGGCCGGGCGGCGCGGGCTCCGCGCCGATCTTGCCGGCGGCATACTGCGCGTTCTGCGAGCGGATTGCGTTGGCGATGTCGGTCGTGGTGACGCCGAGCTGCGCCATCTTGTCGGGGCGCAACCAGACACGCATTGAGTAGTCGCGTGCGCCGAAGATCGTCGCATCGGCAACACCCGGCACGCGCTTCAGGATGTCGAGCACGTTGACCGTGATGTAGTTGGAGAGGTACAGCGTGTCGTAGCGCGGATCTTCCGAGCTCACCGCGACGGCCATCAGGATGTCGTTCGAGCGCTTTTGCACCACGACGCCGGTGCGCCGCACTTCGTCGGGCAGCCGCGGGACCGCGATCTGCACCCGGTTGTTGGTCTGGATCGTGGCGTTGTTGATGTCGGTGCCGACCTCGAAGGTCGCCGTGATCGTGAGCGTCCCGTTCGAAGCCGAGCTCGAGCTGAAGTAGAGCAGCCCCTCGATGCCCGAGAGCTGCTCTTCGATCGGCGCGGCCACGGTGCGAGCAAGCGTCTGTCCGCTGGCGCCGGGATACGTGGCCGTGATGGTCACGGTGGGCGGCGCGATCTCCGGGTACTGCGCGATCGGCAGCACCTGCGAGCAGACCAGCCCGGCGAGCGTGATCACGATCGAGATGACGCCGGCGAAGATCGGCCGGCTGATGAAGAAGCGGGTCATGCCTCGCCTACTTCTTCGCGGCGGGCGGTGCGCCGCCGCCGGGGGCGGGGCCCGCGGGCGCGGCCGTCACCGGTGTTCCAGGGCGAACCTTGAGCAGGTTGTCGGCGACCACGCGGTCGCCGGGCTTGAGGCCGCCGAGGATCATCCAGTCCTTGCCCACCCAGGTGCCGAGCTGCACCGGGCGCAGCGCGGCCTTGCCATCGGCGCCGACGACGAACACCAACGCACCGTTTTCGGTTTGCATGACCGCGGATTGCGGCACCAGGAAGACGCCGTCGCGCTGGGCAGCGACGAGTTGCACGCGGACGAACTGGCCGGGCAGCAACAGCTGGCGGGGGTTGTCGAACTCGGCGCGCAGCTGCTGGGTGGCAAGGCGCGTGTCGATCTGCGTGCCGGTAAAGTTGAGCCGCCCGCTGCCTTCGTACGGCTTGCCGTCGGGCAGCACGAGCTTCAGTTCGGTGCCGGCCCCGCTGGCGAGGCGCCCGCCGGGGAGGGTCGCGAGGTCCGACTCCGACAAACTGAAGCGGACCCAGATCGGGTTCACTTGGTAAATCGACGTGAGCAGGCTGTCCG
>CAYZSG010000386.1:0-2415 GCA_964481045.1 uncultured Candidatus Odyssella sp.
CCAGAATCGGCGCCTGTTCCGCGAATTCGCGCGCGACCGTGCCCTGGCCGGCAAGGATCTCGGGCTGGTCATAGGCATGCAGCACGAGCGCGCCGGTTTCGGAAGCGCGTTTCTGGCTGGCCGCGAGCGCGTCGCTATACACTTTGCCGGTGATGTTCACCGCGGCGCCCAGCTCCTTCAGGCGCGCCACCTTGGCCGTGCTGATCACCTCGGGCACGAAGATCTCGGCGCGGTGGCCGAGCGTTTTCGCCGCATGCGCCACGGCGATACCGTGATTGCCGCCCGAGGCCGCGATCACGCCGGCGGCCGGCACTGCGGCCGAAAGCATCCGGTTGAACGCGCCGCGCGGCTTGAACGAGGCCGTCACTTGCAGGCATTCGAGTTTCAAGGTCAGCGGATGCGCAATGCCGTCGAACGTGCCCGCGGCCAGATCGATCACCGGCGTCCGCCGCACATGCGGCGCGATGCGCGCCGCTGCCTGCTCGATCGCCGCCTTTCCTATTTCGTCCGTCACCGTCGCGCGCCCTCCAATGCGGCGAGCACCATAGCGCGCTCGGCGCGATAGCGCGCGGATTTCGCGGTCACCGCGAAGCCGAGGCGGCGATAAAGCGCGTAGGCGGCGGCGTTGCGGTCCGAGACCGCGAGGCGCACGCGCGGGCCGGCCCGCCGCGCGGCCTCGGCCAGCGCGTGTTGCATCAGCAAGGTGCCGACGCCGCGGCCCTGCTCGCGCGGCTCCACGGCAATACTTTCGATCCATGTCGCGTTGCCGGCCGGCTCGATCTGGCAAAAGCCGAGCGGCACGCCGCGGCGCTCGGCGATGAGCACGAACGCCGCCGCCAGCACGGCCGCCATCTCGGCCCCGCCGAGGGGGGCGAACGCGGGCGATGCGGCATAGGCGCGGTTGTGAATCGCGGCCAGCGCCGGGGCAAATGAAGGCGCGAGCGGAGTCTCGCCGCCGAGCACCCGCACCGTGATGTCATGGCGCCGCCGCGGCTCGTAGCGGCCAGCGTCCGCGCACGCCATGTCGAGCTCGTGCTCGATCACGCCGAAGCCGCGCGCCTCGAGAAACAAGGCCAGCCCCTCCCAGCGGTCGGGGCACAGGCATTGCAGCAGCATCGGGTGCTGCGCGTCCATCCGCGCGAGATCGCCGAGCAGCGCACTGCCGACCCCGCGCCGGCGCAGCGCGGGCGCCACCACGATGCGGAAATGGCGGACCCACGGAATCGCGTGGTCGCGCAGCGAAGGCGTGGCGAGGCCGGCGATCTCGCCACCCTCCAGCGCCATGCGGAAATCGCGCCCGCCGCGGTTCTGCGGCAGCGCCGCGAAGCGCCGCCATTCGTCCGCGGAAATAGCACCGACGACGGGATCCTGCGGATGGGCGGCCGTGAAAAAGGCGGCGATGATTTCGTCATCCGCGCCGGTTACGGCGCGAATCGAAATCTCGGCACCGAACGATGAATCCATCGCCGCACCTGCGAACCCCGAAGGCAGAGTAGGGAAGCGGGGGCGGCGAATCCACAGCACCGGTAGCGATGCCCGGTATCGCTTTTGTAGGCGCCGAAGCGCTTGCTACGCCGGCCAGGAGACCGCGCGCAACGCCTCCAGCCATTCCGGCGGCAGCACGAGGCGCTTCACCTCGAAGTCTCCGCCGTCGCGGTGATCCTCGTCGATGAATCGCGTATCGCCGGTGGCGAGATCGATCGTCACCAGCCCGAAATGCATCGTCTGCATCGTTGCGGCCTGGAAGGCCTTCACGCTCGATTGCGCGCCTGCGGGGCTGTTCACGTGGCGCAGCGGGCGGTCGAACCGCCAGAACACGTTTCCGGTCGGGCCGAACGCGCGGTTTACGGCTGCGATCGCCTCATCCGGCGAGTTGAACACCAACGTGGGTCCTCAGGTATTCATCGAGGAGAAGAATTCCTGGTTGCTCTTCGTCTCCTTGATCTTGCCCATCAGGAACTCCATCGCATCGGTGACGCCCATCGGCATCAGGATGCGGCGCAGCACCCACATCTTCTGGAGCGTGGCCTGGTCGACGAGCAGCTCTTCCTTGCGCGTGCCCGACTTCGTGATGTCGATCGAGGGCCAGGTGCGCTTGTCGGAGAGCTTGCGGTCGAGGATGATTTCGGAGTTACCGGTGCCCTTGAACTCTTCGAAGATCACCTCGTCCATGCGGCTGCCGGTGTCGATGAGCGCGGTCGCGATGATGGTGAGGCTGCCGCTGTGCTCGCAGCACCGGGCGGAACCGAAGAACTCCCGCGGTTTCTCCATCGTGCGCGAATCGAGGCCGCCCGACATCGTGCGGCCCGAGTGGCCGATCTCGAGGTTGTAGGCGCGCCCCATGCGCGTCAGCGAGTCGAGGAAGACGACCACGTCCTTTCCCGTCTCGACCAGCCGCCGCGCGTATTTGAGGAC
>CAYZSG010000387.1:0-2402 GCA_964481045.1 uncultured Candidatus Odyssella sp.
CGCGCGTTCGGCCTGCCGCGCAGCTTCTACGGCATGAGCATCGCGCACGCCGCGCTCGGCGTCGTCGTGATCGGAATCACCGCGTCGTCGGCGTGGCAGACGGAAGTGATCAAGGTCGTGCAGCCCCGGGAATCGATCGAGGTTGCCGGCTATGTTCTGCATCTGCGCGACGTGCGCGAGGTTCGCGGGCCCAACTACGTTTCGCAAGTGGCGCGCATCGACGTGTATCGCGGAAAAGTTCTGGAAGGCGGCCCCAAGCTCCCGCTCGTCACCGTGCTCGAGCCGGAAAAGCGCCGCTATCCGGTCGAGGGCAACAACACGACCGAGGCCGCGATCCATACGACGTGGTTCTCGGATCTCTACGTCGTGCTCGGCGATCCGGACGGGAAGGGCGGCTGGGTAATCCGCGCCTATCACAACCCGCTGGTGCCGTGGATCTGGATCGGCTGCTTGCTGATGTTCTTCGGCGGGCTCGTCTCTCTCTCCGACCGCCGCCACCGCGTCGGCGCGCCGCGCCGCAGCGCGGCCCCCGCGCCGGCCACGGCGTAAGACCATGCGCCTGCGCTACCTCATTCCCGCGGCCCTGTTCCTGATGCTGGGCGCCGGCTTCGTCTATGCGCTGGTCGCGATCCAGTCGGGCAAGAAAAATCCATCGGAAGTGCCTTCGGCGTTGATCGGCAAGCCCGCGCCGGAATTCGCGCTGCCGGCGCCCGCGGGATTCCCGCAAGGCCTCTCCACCGCCGATCTCAAGGGCAAGGTCACGATCCTCAACGTGTTCGCCTCGTGGTGCCCGCCCTGCCATGTCGAGCATCCGCTGCTGCTCGAACTGGCGAAGGAGGCGAAGGGCGGCGGCTTCCAGCTCGTCGGCCTCAACTGGAAAGACAAGGACGAGAAGCTCGCGGCGTGGTTCAAGGAGGCGGGCGATCCGTTCTCGCGTATCGGCGCCGACCGCACCGGCCGCATCGGCATCGAGTGGGGCGTCTATGGCGCGCCCGAGACCTACATCCTCGATCGCGACGCCAAGATCGTCTACCGCTACGCCGGCCCGCTGACCAAGGAGCTGATCCGCGACGAGATCCGCCCGCTGATCGCGAAGCTGAAGCAATGACGCGCGCCCTCCCAAAGCCCGCTATCCCGAGCGAAGCGCGGCGCTCTTCGCGCCGCGCGCAGTCGAGGGATCGTGTGCCGCATGCGGGCTGGTGGCGGCGACGGCTTTTCCCGCTGTCGCACGATCCCTCCACGACGCGAGGCCCTTTGGGCCTCGCTTACCGCCGAATCGCGCCCATTGGCGCGATTCGGCCGAAGGCCCGCCTCGCGGGCCGACCCGGTCGGGATGACGGTGTGGTGAAAGGCGCGCTGGACGCGCTCCGGCGCATCGTATTGCTGCTGGCGCTTCTTCTCGCCGCGCTGCCCGCGCGCGCGGCGATCGGGCCCGACGAGATCCTGCCCGATCCGGCGATGGAAGCGCGGGCGCGCGAGATCACGAAGCAGCTCCGCTGCCTCGTCTGCCAGAACCAGTCGATCGACGATTCCAATGCGCCGCTCGCGCGCGATCTGCGCCTGCTCGTGCGCGAGCGCCTGAAAGCGGGCGACAGCGATGCGGCCACGCTGGCCTACGTCGTCGCGCGCTATGGCGATTTCGTGCTGCTGCGCCCGCCGGTGAAGGCGACGACGTGGCTGCTGTGGTTCGGCCCGCTCGCGCTGCTGCTCGGCGCCGCGCTGTTCCTGTCCCTGCGCACGCGGCGGAAGAGCACAGCGCCGGCTGCCCCCGCGCCGCTCAGCGAGGACGAGCAGAAGAAGCTCGCCGCGCTCATGGAGCAGAAAGGATGATCCTTTGGCTGCTCGGCGGCGGGCTCACGCTTCTGGTGTTGGCGCTGCTGCTGGCGCCGCTCCTGAAGCCGCGCGACAGCGCCGCGCGGCGGCTCGACTACGATATCGAGGTTTACAAGGATCAGCTCGCGGAGCTGGAGCGCGATGTGGCGCGCGGGCTCATCGGCCCGGCCGAGGCCGGGGCGGCGCGGCTCGAAATCCAGCGCCGCATCCTCGCGGCCGGCAACGAAGCGGCGCCTGCGCCGCGCGCGCGGCCGGCGCAGGGGCTGGTCCTCGCGCTCGTTCTCGGCCTGCCGTTCGCCGGCGGCGCCCTCTATCTGGCACTCGGCCGGCCGGATCTGCCGAGCCAATCGGCGTCGCGCGAGGCGCCGCCGTCCGATCCGGCGCTGGCGAAGAAACTGGCCGAACTGGAAGCCAAGGCGCGCGAGAAGCCGACGAGCCTCGAAAACCGGCTGGCGCTCGCCGATTTCCAGTTCGAGAACCGGCGCTTCCGCTCCGCCGCCGAGTCGTATCGCATCGCGCTGGCGCTGGCGAACGGGCGCGCCGACATCGCGGGCCTCTACGGCGAGGCG
>CAYZSG010000388.1:0-2387 GCA_964481045.1 uncultured Candidatus Odyssella sp.
CGCAACAACAATGGGCGCGACATCGAATCGGCGCGCGCCGACGCGCTCAAGGCCGGTGTCGTCATCAACGGGCTGCCGGTCATCAACGATCGGCCGCAGCGCTGGGGCGGCCCGCCGGAACGCGATCTCGACAAATACTATGCCGATCACGTCATCGGCGGCCCGGGATCGTTCCTGGTCGTGGCGCGCGGCTTCAATGATTTTGCCCTGGCGATCCGCACCAAGCTGTTGCGCGAAATCAGCGACATCAAGGGCCCGCGCATCCAGTATGCCCGGGTTCCGGTCGCCGATTGACGTAGCCCGCGGCATCCGCCATTACCTCGCGGCGCCCCGGCCCCCGCCGGACCGCGCCGAGCCGGACCGCGCGCATGTCCCGTAAAGTCGAACCCTGGTGGCGGCCGCAACGCCTGGCCGCCCGCCGACCGAACCTCGTCCTCCGTGCGGCTGCGGCGCGCGCGGTCAGAACCTATTTCGAGCAGCAGGACTTCGCCGAAGTCGAGACCCCGGCGTTGCAGATCTCGCCCGGCATGGAACCGCATCTGCAGGCCTTCGCAACCGGGATGCGGCGCCCGGGCCGACCGGCGCCCGACATCATGTATCTGCACAGCTCGCCGGAATTCGCCATGAAAAAGCTGCTGGCGGCGGGCGTGCCGCGCATGTTCCAGCTGGCCCGCACGTTCCGCAACGGCGAGCGCTCGCCGACCCATCATCCGGAATTCACCATGCTGGAATGGTATCGCGCGGGCGCGGATCTCGACGCATTGATGACGGATTGCGAGAACCTGCTGCGCGCCGCCGCACGCGCTGCTGGCGTCTCCAACCTCCGATGGGGCGGCGCCAGCGCCGACCCGGAGCAGCGCTTCGAACGGCTGAGCGTCGCCGCCGCCTTCGCGCGCGATGCCGGCATCGACATCCTGGCCACCGCTCCCGATCCGGCCGCGCCGTCGCTCGACTTTCTGGCCGCCGCGGCGCGGCCGCTCGGCATCGCGCCGCGCGTGGGCGACCGCTGGGAGGATCTGTTCTTTCGCATCTTCCTCGAACATATCGAACCCAAGCTCGGCATCGGCCGGCCGACCTTGCTGTACGATTATCCGCTCGGCATGGCCGCCTTGGCGCGCGTCAAGCCCGGCGACCCGCGCGTGGCGGAGCGCTTCGAGCTTTACGTGTGCGGCCTGGAACTGGCCAATGCGTTCGGCGAGCTGACCGATGTCGCCGAACAGCGGCGCCGGTTCGAGCGCGATCAGGCGCTCAAGCAGGCGCTCTACGGCGAACGGTATCCGATCGACGAGGAATTTCTCGCCGCGCTCGCGATCATGCCGCCGGCATCGGGCATCGCGCTCGGCTTCGACAGGCTTGTCATGCTGCTCGCTGGGGCCGAACATATCGAAGACGTGCTGTGGGCGCCGGTTGCGGCGCCTGAAGGAGATTGAGATGGATGGAACGATCGCACGGCGCCACCTGCGCACGACCGACGAGTTGATCGACGCAAACCTGGCGCCCGAGGCGGCCCGCGCCGAACTCGAACGCGTTGCCGCGCGCTATGCCGTGGCCATTACGCCGGCCATGCTCGATGCGATGGACCCCGCTGCAGCTGCCGACCCGCTGATCCGCCAGTTCGTGCCGACCGCGGCCGAGCTGAACACCCGGCCGCACGAGCGCGCCGATCCGATCGGCGACAGGAAGTTTGCCCCGCTCAAGGGCATCGTGCACCGCTACCCGGACCGCGTCCTGCTTAAGCCCATTCATACCTGTCCGGTCTATTGCCGGTTCTGCTTCCGGCGCGAAACGGTCGGTCCCGGCGGCGAGGCATTGACCGCGGCCGAGCTGGATGCCGCCATCGACTATATCCGCGCCCGTCCGGAGATCTGGGAGGTCATCCTGTCCGGCGGCGATCCGTTGATCCTCTCGCCGCGCCGGTTGAAGGACATCATCGCGCGCCTCGAAGCGATCACGCATGTCGTGGTGATCCGCATTCATTCGCGCGTGCCGGCGGTCGACCCGGAGCGGATCGGCGAGGAACTGCTGTCGGCGCTCGATACGTCGAAGGCGCTGTTCGTCGTGCTGCATGCCAATCACGCCAACGAGTTGACCGCTCCGGCGCGCGCCGCGATCCGGCGCATCGTCGCGGCCGGCATTCCGATGCTCGGCCAGTCGGTCCTGCTGAAAGGCGTCAACGACGACCCGGCCGCGCTGGAGCAATTGTTGCGCGCGCTCGTCGCCAACCGGGTGAAGCCGTATTATTTGCACCAGCTCGACGCCGCGCCCGGCACGTCGCATTTCGAGGTGCCGATCGCGCGCGGACAGGAACTGATGCGGTCATTGCGCGGCCGCGTCTCCGGCCTGTGTCAGCCCTCGTACGTGCTCGATATTCCCGGCGGTCACGGCAA
>CAYZSG010000389.1:0-2006 GCA_964481045.1 uncultured Candidatus Odyssella sp.
GCAACCTCGTCGATCAAACGGGCCCGACCGACAACTCATACCGGTACGGAAGCCAGACGCTGGATGTCGAGACGGGTTTGTACTACTTGCGCGAGCGGTACTACGACCCGGTTGCCGGGCGGTTCCTCGGCCGCGATCCTGTGGATGGCGATCCGATGCGTCCGCTCTCCATGCACCGCTACGCGTACGCGGTCAACGATCCGGTGAATTTTGCCGATCCGAACGGCGATTTCTTTACGATTGTCGGGGTCTCGTTGGCCGGCCTCTCATCCTCGGCGTCTCGGGGTCTCGAGTTCAATGCGCGAGGGCTTCAGCTGTGCCGCGTCAAGGCCTTCAAGAAGGTCGTCAGCGTCGCTATGGCGGTTCGATCGGCCGTGGATGCTTCGGCGCCACTGACAATCATGGCCGGGCTCCTCACTTCGTCGGTCTCTATCGGTTCGCTTGCGAACGGGTTCAGCGGTGTCCCGTCCACCATCTCACCAGAGTTGCGTCTCTTCACTTACGAGAACCCGGCGAAGGTCAAGGGCCTTCCCACCAAGGGGCTCGAAGGTGAGGTCGAGAAGCTGGAGCTGAAGGCGAAGATCAAGAGCCCGCAGAACGTGGACTTCGAGTTGAAGGGCAAGGAGTTCGGGTTCCCGGCTCTCTCGAACACGTTGTCGTGCCAGGTCATACCGACGTTCAAGTTGCTTGGATTCTCGTCGGCAGCCGAGGTCGAGCTGCCGAAATTCGAGCTGTCCGCATGCGGGTTGAAGTTCGGGAAACTGGTGGGCGTGTTCAGCGCGAACGTTTCGGTGGGCGTGAGCAAGGGCGCGCCGAGCGGCGGCAAGGCCTCGATCGGCGTGAAGATCGACGTGCCCTTCCTGCCGGAGTTCAAGTTCCCGCTGATCCAGCTGCCTGATTAGCGATCGAGCGCCTGAGGAATCATCGTGCCCCGGGCGGTTGAAAACGGTGCGGGCATTCACGCCATCACGGATGCGCCAGCCAGTTCGGGAGCTCCGTCATGGCCGTGCCGAACGGGACGATGTCTATCGCCCCGTGCCTGTACCGGCGTGTGCCGCCATACAGAAGCCAGGCCCGCGCCGACGGATAGTCCGCGACGAACAACTTCAGGCCGGCCAGATCGGCATCGGTCAGGCGCGCGGCGCGTTTCACTTCGAAGGCCAGCAGTCCGCGCTCGCCGTACAGGACGAGATCGACTTCCTGTTTCGCGCGCGTTCGCCAGCAGTAAAACGAGTAGCCCAGCCGCCGATAGTCGTTGTGCGCTCGAAGTTCCTGCAGCAGCAGTGTTTCCATGGCCGGGCCGTCGATTTCGGCCGGCACGTCCAACGGACCGCGAGGCCGGACGGCTCGGTAGACGCCGGCGTCGAAGAAGTAGAACTTCGGGTGGCCGGCGAGCTGGCGCTTCGCCCGCCGGGCAAAGACGGGCAGGCGGACCGCGATCAGCAGATCCTCGAGAATGGTGAAATAGTCTTCAACCACCTTGCGGTCGACATGGCATTCGCGGGCGACCGCAGAGATGTTCAACTCACACGCCTGCGAGAAGCTCGCCGCTTCCAGAAACCGGCTGAATGCCGCAAGATTGCGGCTCAGACCTTCCTGCTGCACCTCTTCGCGCAGGTAAGTCTGGACGTAACTCTTCAAGTAGTCCCGGGCGGAGGCCGCATCTGCGGCCAATTGCGCTGACGGCAGGTGGCCGACCTCCAGCGACCGGCGAACGTCGAAGCGCGTGCCCAGTTCTGCGGCCGTCAACGGGTGCATGCCCAATGTCACCGCCCGCCCGGCGAGGAGATTGACGCCCTTCGCGCGAAGCTGCCGCGCGCTCGACCCCGTCAGCGCAAAGCGGAGGCGACGCCGCTCGATCAACCGATGGACCTCGTCGAGGAGCGCCGGGACTTTCTGCACCTCGTCGATCACCACCCATCCGCGATACGCCGGCGGGATCCGCTGCTCGAGCCGCGACGGCGAGGCCAGCAACGAACGTGCGCATCGAACTCCTCCTCTGGGAC
>CAYZSG010000389.1:2016-2387 GCA_964481045.1 uncultured Candidatus Odyssella sp.
TGCAGCAGGTCGAACGTCAACGGCTCCCGCAGGCGCTCGCCGACCCAGGTGGACTTGCCCGTGCCGCGCGGACCGAAGAGGAAGAAGCTCCCCTTCGGCGGGTCCAGCACTCTGGTTATCATAAGTCCATTATTTCACACAAAATGGACTCGATAGCACCGCCCTGCGCTGTGGTGGTCGGGAACTGGATCGACGAGATTCGGCAGCGGCTCGGGCAGTGAGTCCGCTACTCGTTCTCTTTGCGTCCTCCGAGGGCTCCGCGCAACTTCTCGGCGAGCGCACTCACTGAGGGCGCGGCGGCGCGATCGGTCCTCGCGACATACTCGCGCACTTCGGCCTGCTCGCGCTGCTCGGCCACAGCCTTCCGGCTG
>CAYZSG010000390.1:0-2312 GCA_964481045.1 uncultured Candidatus Odyssella sp.
CCATCGACGAGCGCGAGATCGAGGAGACGTTCGTGCGCGCCTCGGGGCCGGGCGGACAGAACGTCAACAAGGTATCGAGCGCGGTGCGGCTGCGTTTCGACGTGCGCCACTCGCCGGGCCTGCCGCACGACGTCAAAGAGCGGCTCGAGCGGCTCGCTGGCAGCCGCATGACCGGCGAGGGCGTGCTGATCATCAACGCGCAGCGCCACCGCACGCAGGAGCGCAATCGCGCCGACGCGCTCGAGCGGCTCGTGGCGCTCGTGCGCGAAGCCGCGATCCCGCCGGTGCCGCGCCGCGAAACCAGGGTGCCGGGCGGTGAGCGTCGCCGCCGCCGCGAGGGCAAGCGCCGGCGCGGCATGGTCAAGAAGTTGCGCGGCGGGGTCGGCGACGAAGCGTGAGCGTCGCGGCGAATGGTGTGAACCATTTCACCGGATCGCGGTGAACGCGTTCACTGCGGCAAGATCGGGTTTCCATCATAAGGGCGTCAGGTGGGCCGGACAGGGCCCCTGACCAACCCTTACGATAGGACCTCGCCATGAAGATCAAGCTCCTCACCCTCGCCGCGGTCGCGGCGCTCGCGCTCGGCGCGGGCTCGGCCAACGCGCTCACGCCCGCGGCGCCGGGCGCCGATATCGGCCGCGAGATCACGAGCGGCGACAATAGCGTCGTGCAGGCCGGCTACTACTGGCGCTACCGCGAATTCCGCCGCGGGCGCTGCAAGTTCAAGACGCTCTACGTCACGAACGGCTACCGCTGGGCTTACCGCTGGAAGAAGCGCTGCTTCTAAGCGCAGCTGAAAGCTCCCGTCGCCTTGGGGTGACGGCGTCGCGACCCCCTCTCCCCAGGGAGAGGGGGCTTCTTATTTTTCCGTGAACCCTTTCTTCGCGGCAAGCGCGCGGACTTCGGCGGAGCGGAGATTGGCGAGGAAGGCCTTTGCCGCTTCGGTATCGCGCGTCTTGGTCGTGGCGGCGGCCTGATAGATCGTGACCTTCTGCAACTCGGGCGGCAGCGGCCCGACGAGCGTCACGCCCTTCACCGGCAGGATCTCCGTGATCTGGTGGACGGCCAGCTCGGCCTCGCCCTTGGCGACGAGCTCGGCCACGAAGCCGCCGGGCAGCGTCTTGCTCTTGGGCTTCACCTCGGCGGCGATGCCGAGCTTCTCGAGCAGCGCGGCGAAATGCCGGCCGCTGGTGCCGCGCGATGGATCGATGTAGGCGATCGATTTCGCGGCGAGCAGCGTTTTCTTGAATGCCTCCGCCGTCGCGATATCGGGCCGCGGCGCGCCTTCTTTCACCGCGACGCCCATGCCCACGCGGCCCACTTCGGTGACGGTGGCGGGTGCCGCCCAGCCTTTGGCCGCAGCTTCGCTCATCGTCTCCGCGGACAGCACGACGATGTCGCGCTGCTCGCCCTCGGCGAGGCGCTTCAGGATCGGCCCGACCGGCGAATAGTCGATGACGATCTTATGTCCCGTCCTGCGCTCGAAATCGGGGATCGTGTCGGCGATCACGGATTTGGCGGCGCCGGCCGAGAGGATGCGCAGCTCGGCCGCCTGCGCAGGCAGCGCGAGGAAGGCGGCGGCACAGAACGCGGCAAGGGCGAGGCGTGTCGGCATGAATGTTCTCCCGGACCGGAGGCAGCGGCCCCGGCATCGTGCATTGCGCCGAGACCATAGCCGATTGTGCTCCGCTCCGCGCTGCACACGCGCGTGAACGCGAAAACTGCCGATTGGCCGTTCCGTGCGTTGGGCCTATTCTTCCGCCGCGGGCAGCGCGCTAAGAATAGTGCCGCGCCGGCCTCGGAATCACCCGCACGCGCCGCAGCGATCGTCGGGAGGCAAACAGGGTGCACGATCAGGCGAAACCCGAAGCGTCGGACGAGGCGCGCGCGATCGAGGCGCTGCGCCGGGAGCTGGCCGGGGAGCGCGCGAGGTTCGCCGATTTCGCCTCGATCGCGTCGGATTGGTGGTGGGAGATGGCCGCCGATCTCACCTTCAGCTACGTCTCGGACCGCTTCGAAGGAATCTTCGGGATCAAGGCCGCCTCGCTGATCGGAAAGCGCCGGCAGGATTTGTCGCGCGCCGACTATGGTGAGCCCAAATGGCGCGCGCACCTCGCGCAGCTCGACGCGCGCGAGCCGTTCCGCAATTTCGAGACGACACTCGTCGACGGCGCCGGGGTTACCCGCCACATCATGATCAGCGGGCTGCCGATCTTCCGCGCGGCGGGCGCGTTCGAAGGCTATCGCGGCATCGGAGTCGATCTCACCGAGGTCAAGCGCCACGAGGCCGCCGCCGATGAGCGCGCGCGGGT
>CAYZSG010000391.1:0-2262 GCA_964481045.1 uncultured Candidatus Odyssella sp.
GCTTCAACGCGCCGTGGTGGGATCGCCTGTTCGGCACCTACCGCGCCCAGCCCGAAGCCGGCCACGAGCGCATGACGATCGGCCTGTCTCAATTCCGCGATCCGCGCGAATTGTGGCTCGACCGCCTGCTCACGCAGCCGCTGCGCGAGAGCGCCGCGCACGTGCCGCTCGGCGAGCGGGAGCGGGCGAAACAGCCTTGACAATGTTCTATAAATGTTCTCTCGTGCCCAAGAGGCGAATTGGGCCTTGCGGGCGGCGTCTTTCAGGCGCCGCGCCCGCCGCTGTTTGTGCATCGTGAATTCGTGACTGCGATCGGCGATGTTTCCCGCCGCGGCGCCGCGCGCATTTTCGGCGACCGGCGGCGGAGCCGAAACCAAGAAAAGCCAAGGAAAGCCAACCCGCTCGGCCCCCAAAAGCCAAGAAGACCCAATCGAAGCCAAGGGTTCGCGATGCTGCGCGGCCGTTGCACCGCGCATGCCCCGATTTACCCGGGGAAGCCTACAAATGACTACAAATGACTACAGGAAACGGGGGAGGGGGCGTCGCCCGAGCGGTGAGCGCCCCCGCCGCATCAGGGACGCACGGCGGCCGTCACCGTGGCCGCGGTCTGGCCGAACAGCACCTTCTTCTCTTCCTCGCTCATGCCGCCGGTGCGCGGCGGGGCGATGTTCTCGCCGGCCTTGTAGGCGCGGTCGACGGCCGGGCGCGCGCGCATCCGCTCGATCCAGCGCATCAGATGCGGGAATTCGTCCATCGTCTGGCTGAGCCGCTTCCAGATTGCCACCCAGGGATACGAGGCCATGTCGGCGATCGAGTAGTCGCCGGCGAGATAGTCGCGGTCGGCGAGGCGTTTGTTCATCACGCCGTAGAGGCGGTTGACCTCCTGCGTGTAGCGCTTCTTGCCGTAGGGGATGTCGTCGGGCGCGTAGTTGAGGAAGTGGCCGGCCTGGCCCGACATCGGGCCGAGCCCGCCCATCTGCCACATCAGCCATTCCATCACCTGCGCGCGCGGGCGGATCTGGTCGATGGCGGGCAGGAATTTCCCGGTCTTCTCGCCGAGATAGATCAGGATCGCGCCCGATTCGAACACCGAGACCGGCGCGCCGCCGTCCTTCGGCTTGTGGTCGAAGATCGCCGGCATGCGGTTGTTCGGCGAGATCTTGAGGAAGGCCGGCGTGAACTGTTCGCCCTTGCCGATATTCACCGGCACGATCTTGTATTCGAGCCCGGCCTCTTCGAGGAAAATCGTCACCTTGTGGCCGTTCGGCGTCGGCCAGTAATGGACGTCGATCATCGCGCTAACTCCCCTGAGGGTCTGAAATCCCGCGCCTAACTTTGGTCGCGCGGCGGCGGAGGTCAACCGTCTCACGCGTAGGGGCGCGCTGCGCGCGCCCTCGCGGCACCGGCATTGTGGCGCACGTTCCGTGGCACCAGGGCGCGCGCAGCGCGCCCCTACGCGGTTTAGGCTTTACCGGTCCTGCGGAACGGGCTCGCGGGATAGACGCCGAGAATCTTGAGGTCAGTGGTGAAAAAGCCGAGCTCCTCGAACGCGAACTTCATCGCATCGTCGTCGATGTGGCCGTCCACGTCGACATAGAACTGCGCCGCCGTGAAATACGGGTCGATGATGTAGCTCTCGAGCTTCGTGATGTTGACCTTGTTCGTCGCGAAGCCGCCGAGCGCCTTGTAGAGCGCGGCGGGAACGCTGCGCACGCGGAAGAGAAACGACGTGACGCAAGGGCGTTCGCCGCGCTTCGGGCGCTTCTCGGTCTTGCTCATCACGAGGAAGCGCGTCGTGTTGTGCTCGGCGTCCTCGATGTTCTTCTTGAAGATCTTGAGGCCGTAGATCTCGGCGGCGAGGCTCGAGGAGATCGCGGCTTTCGTGGGGTCGCCCCACGCGGCCACGTCCTGCGCGGCGCCGGCCGTGTCGGCGTGGACGACGGCCTTGAGCCCGAGCTGCTTGATCGCCTTCCGGCACTGGCCGAGCGCGTGCACGTGGCTGTGCGCCTCCTTCAGCTCGTCGAGCTTCGCGCTCTTGAGGCCCAGCAGGCAGTGCTCGACGCGCTGGAAGTGCTCGCCGATGATGTGCAGGCCCGAATGCGGCAGGATGTGGTGGATGTCGGCCACGCGGCCCGCGATCGAATTGTCGATCGGAATCATCGCGAGCCGCGCCTTGCCCTCGCGCACCGCGGCGAACGCCTCCTCGAACGACGGGCAGGGCAGCGGCGTCATCGTCGGAAACGCGCTCTTGCACGCGAGATT
>CAYZSG010000392.1:0-2238 GCA_964481045.1 uncultured Candidatus Odyssella sp.
GAGCTGGAAGTCCTCCATCGCCGGATAGAGGATTTCCTCGACCGCCGGATTGAGCCGGTGGATCTCGTCGATGAACAGCACGTCGCGCGGCTGCAGGTTCGTGAGGATCGCGGCGAGATCGCCGGCGCGCGCGATCACCGGACCGGAGCTGGCGCGGAAGCCCACGCCCAGTTCGCGCGCCACGATCTGCGCGAGCGTCGTCTTGCCGAGGCCGGGCGGCCCGTGCAGCAGCACGTGATCGAGCGCCTCGCCGCGCGACTTCGCGGCGGCGACGAACACGGCGAGGTTCTCCTTGGTCTGCTTCTGGCCGACGAACTCCGCCAAGGTTTGCGGGCGCAGCGCGGCGTCCTGATCGTCGGCGCGCTTCTCGCGGGTCACGACGCGCTCGGCATCGGCGGGCTCAGGCCTGGCCATCTACGACGCCAGTTCTTTCAATGCGGCGATGATCAGCGCATCGACCGGCGCCTCGGCGCCGAGCTTCTGCACGGCGCGGTTTACGGCGCCGAACGCCTCGCCCTGCGAATACTGGAGGTTCACGAGCGCCGAGACGGCCTGTTCGGCCGTGCGCGTCGCCGGGGCGGGGCCGGAAAGGGGCTTCGCCGCCGTGCCGGCGCCGAGCGCGAGGTTGCCGGCCTTGTCGCGCAGCTCGGTGACGATGCGGGTCGCGAGCTTCGGGCCGACGCCGTCGGCGCGGGTGAGCACGGCCTTGTCCTGCGCCGCCACCGCGAGCGTGAGATCTTCGGGCGCCAGCGCCGAGAGAATCGCCATCGCGGTGCGCGCGCCCACGCCCTGCACGGTGGTGAGCAGGCGGAACCAGTCGCGCTCGCCAGCGTCGGCGAAGCCATAAAGGTGGATGTGGTCTTCGCGCACATGCGTCTCGATCAGCAGCTTGGCACTACCGCCCGGCTCGGGCAGGCGCGCCAGCGTGCGGCCGGAGGCGAAGACGAGATAGCCGACTCCGTTGACATCGATCACCGCGTGATCGGCGCCGGCGGAATCCACGCGCCCGGCCAGTGCGGCGATCATCGGACGGCGCCCGCGCGGCGCGCGCTTTCCACCGCCCAGATGCGCCGTGTGCCCGCGTGATGCGCGTGGCAGATGGCCACCGCGAGCGCGTCGGCCGCGTCCGCCGCCACCTCGCCGCACGCCGGCAGCAGCAGGCGCACCATGTGGATCACCTGCGCCTTCTCGGCATGACCGGCGCCGACCAGCGACTTCTTCACGAGATTGGCCGCGTATTCCTCGACCGCGATGCCGCGCATCGCCGGCACGAGCATCGCCACGCCGCGCGCCTGGCCGAGCTTCAAGGTACTGCCGGGATTCTTGTTGACGAAGATCTCCTCGATCGCGGCGGCATTGGGCGCATGCGCGTCGAACACTTCCTCGATGCCGCGGAAGATCTGCGTGAGCCGCCGTGCCGTCGTCGCCGTTTGCTCGGTCGCGATGACGCCATGCGCCACGTAGCGCAGCCGGTTGCCCTCGGACTCGACGATGCCCCAGCCGGTGCGGCGCAATCCCGGATCCAACCCGACGATGCGCATCCGCTCAGCCATGCGTATGCCCGAGAGAAGAAAGGGAACCACGGAGGCACGGAGGCGCGGAGAAAGGTTCTTTGCGCGCCTTTGGCGCGCAGTCTTTTTTCCTCCGTGCCTCCGTGCCTCCGTGGTTCAAATTCTTCCCCGTCCCCGCGCGTACGAATTCTAGGCCCTCACGCGGCGAGCTTCTGCATCAGGTCTTCGGGAATCTCGTAATTCGCATAGACGGTCTGGACGTCGTCATTGTCCTCGATCGCGTCGACGAGCTTGAAGAGATCGCGCGCCACCGCCTCGTCGGCGACGGGCACGGTGCTGTTGGGCTTCCAGCCGAGCTTGGCGCTCTCGGCGGCGCCGAACTTCGCCTCGAGCGCGTCGCGCACGGTGGCAAGATCATCGGGCGCGCAGGTGATCTCGTGGCGCGCCGCATCGGAGGCGACGTCCTGCGCGCCGGCTTCGAGCGCGGCCTCGAACATCGCGTCGGCGCTTGCGGCGGCGGCGGGATAGAGCACGGTGCCGACGCGGCTGAACAGGAACGTCACGCTGTTGAGCTCGCCGAGCTTGCCGCCGTTCTTGCCGAATAGCGTGCGCATGTCGGTGGCCGTGCGGTTGCGGTTGTCGGTCAGCGCCTCGACGATGAGCGCCACGCCGCCGGGTGCCAAGCCCTCGTAGCGCACCTCGTCGTAGGTGACGCCTTCCTCCTGCC
>CAYZSG010000393.1:0-618 GCA_964481045.1 uncultured Candidatus Odyssella sp.
ACGGCGTCGCGGCGGTGGAAGGAACGCTGATCCCGGGCCTCAATGCATTGGCGGCGCCGGTGTTCGACCAGCGCGGCGCGCTCGTTCTTGCGATCGGCGCGGTCGGCCGGCGGGAAACCCTGCCCGTTGGCCCGCGCGAATCGGCCGTTGCCGCGCTCCGCGATGCGGCGGCCGCGCTCTCGCGCGCGCTTGGCTACGCGGGCGCTAGAGCGGCCACACGAGCAGCAGCATCGGAATCGAAACCGCGACGATGAGCAGCTCGAGCGGCAGGCCCATGCGCCAATAGTCCCAGAACCGGTAGCCGCCCGGGCCCATCACCAGCGTGTGGTTCTGGGGCCCGATCGGGGTCAGAAACGCGCACGACGCGCCGATCGCCACGGCCATCAGGAACGCGTCGGGATTGACGCCGAGCCCGCGCGCGAGCCCGGCCGCGAGCGGCGCCATCATCACCGCCGTCGCCGCGTTGTTGATGATGTCCGAGAGCGTCATCGTGAGCACCATGATCACGATCAGCAGCACCACCGGCGCGAGGTCGCGCCCGGTACGCGCGAGCCATTCGGCGAGCAGCGCCGTGGTGCCCGTCGTTTCCAGCGCCTGTCCCACCGGGATCATCGCGCC
>CAYZSG010000393.1:628-2209 GCA_964481045.1 uncultured Candidatus Odyssella sp.
AGGATCAGGATCGGCCAGTCGATCGCGTCGTAGGCGTCGCGGAGGTTGATCGTGCGCGTGAGCACCATCGCCACCGCCGCCATCGTGAGCGCCACCGCCGCCGGCGCGGCGAGCGCGGCGATCGCGGCCAGCGCCGCGGCCATGATGCCGACGGCGACCAGCGGACGCACGGCGCGCCCGAGGTCGATCTGGCGCTCGGCAAGCGGCAGAAGGCCGAGCGCGCGGATCGCGGCGCTCAACTGCGGGCGCGGGCCCTGGAGCAGCAGCACGTCGCCGGCGACAAAGCGGAACGATTTGAGGCGGCCGCGATGGTGGCTGCCCTCGCGCGCCACGGCGAGCAGGTTGACGAGATAGCGCTCGCCGAGCCGCATCTCTTCCGGCGTGAGTCCGACCAGCAACGCGTAAGGCTGCACCACGACTTCGAGGGTGCCGATGTCGTCGCCGCCGAGCCGCGGCTTGCGCCGCTTCGGCTTCTCGCCATTGGTCTCCTGCTTTTCGTTTTCTTCTTCCGCTTCCTCTGCTGCCTTCTTCTCGAGCGGCAGCGCCAGGCCGAGCGGACCGAGCGCGCCCTGGAGCGCGTCGGGCGCGCCCTCGATCAGCAGGACGTCGTCGGCGCGCACCGTCTCCCAGCGCGCGGCCGGGATGCTGTGCTCGCCGCGAATGATCACGAGCGCCTCGAGGTCGTGCTTTTCAAGCGCCTCGTCCAGGTCGGCCGTGGAAAGGCCGATCAGCGGGCTCTTCTCCTTGAGCGTCACCTCCGCCACGTACTCTTCGATGCCCTTGATCTCCTCGACGCCGGCGCGGCTGCGGCGCGGAATCAGGCGCCAGCCGACGAAGACGATGAACACAAAACCGGCCACCGCCACCGCGCCACCCACGGGCAGGAAATCGAACAGACCGAAAGGCGTGCCGGTGGACGTGCCGCGATAGGTGGCCACGAGCACGTTGGGCGGCGTGCCGATCAAGGTCGTCATGCCGCCGAGCATCGAGGCGAAGGCGACGGGCATCAGCATCAGCCCGGGCGCGTATCCGGATTTGGCCGCCGCCGCCAAGGTCACCGGCATGATCAGCGCGAGCGCGCCGACGTTGTTCATGAACGCGGAGAGCACCGCGACGACCGCGCACAGAACGACCAGCTGGACGAACAGCGATCCCTTCTTGGGGAGCAGGCGTTGGGCGACCTGGTCGACGACGCCGGCCGCCTCGAGGCCGCGGCTCACGATCAGCACGGCTGCCACGGTGATCACCGCGGGGTGGCCGAAGCCTAGAAACGCGCTTTCGGGGCTCACGATGCCGCCGGCCACGGCGGCCAGCATCACGACCAGCGCCACGATGTCGTAGCGCCAGCGTCCCCAGGCGAAGAGGGCGAGCGCCAAGCCGACGAGCGCGGCGGCGATGATCTGTGGGCTCGACACAATTCTCCCCCTGGCGCAGCGCGCCTATGCCGCCTTTTCGCCGCCGCTGCCGGGCGCATCGCCGCCGGGCGTCGGCGGCGTCGCGGCATCCGCCGCGGACGGCGGCGCCTCCGGCTTCCTCGCCGCGGCGTTCATCGGCTTCACCTTGAGCGCGGTGATGCGGTTG
>CAYZSG010000394.1:0-2155 GCA_964481045.1 uncultured Candidatus Odyssella sp.
TCCGCGTCGTGCCGCCCGGCACCGGCATCTGCCACCAGGTGAACCTCGAATACCTGTCGCAGACCGTGTGGACCGCCGATGTGGGCGGAAAGACCTACGCCTACCCCGACACGCTCGTGGGCACCGACAGCCACACGACGATGGTGAACGGACTCGCCGTGCTGGGCTGGGGCGTGGGCGGCATCGAGGCCGAGGCCGCGATGCTCGGCCAGCCGGTTTCGATGGTCATTCCCGAAGTGATCGGCTTCAAGCTCACCGGCAAGCTCAAGGAAGGCGCTACCGCCACCGACCTCGTGCTGACCGTGACGCAGATGCTGCGCAAGAAGGGCGTGGTTGGGAAGTTCGTCGAATTCTTCGGCAGCGGGCTCGACACGCTCACGATCGCCGACATGGCGACGATCAGCAACATGGCGCCCGAATACGGCGCCACCTGCGGGTTCTTCCCGATCGGCAGGGCGACGCTCGACTACCTCGCCTTCTCGGGCCGCGATCCGCAGCGCGTGAAACTCGTCGAGGCCTATGCCAAGGCGCAGGGTCTGTGGCGCGACGCCGCCACGCCCGATCCGGTCTTCACCGACACGCTCGAGCTCGACATCGGCACGGTCGTGCCCTCGCTGGCCGGCCCGCGCCGTCCGCAGGACCGCATTCCGCTCACCGGGATCAAGAGCAATTTCGACGCCGGCTTCAAGGAAATGGCCAAGCGCGAGGAGCGACGCCAGTCGCCGATCGCCGGCAGCGACCTCAGCCTGCGCGATGGCGACGTCGTCATCGCCGCGATCACGAGCTGCACGAACACCTCGAACCCCTCGGTGCTCGTCGCCGCCGGCCTCGTGGCGCGCAAGGCGAGGGCACTCGGCCTCCGGCCGAAGCCGTGGGTGAAGACCTCGTTCGCGCCGGGCTCGCAGGTGGTGGCCGATTATCTCTCCGCCGCCGGCCTCCAGGCCGATCTCGACGCGATGGGCTACAACCTCGTCGGCTTCGGCTGCACGACCTGCATCGGCAATTCGGGCCCGCTGCCCGAGGCGATCGAGGCCGCGATCACGGCCAAGGACATCACCGTGGCCGCGGTGCTTTCCGGCAACCGCAACTTCGAAGGCCGGGTGCATCCGCTGACGAAGGCGAACTACCTCGCCTCGCCGCCGCTCGTCGTCGCCTATGCGCTGGCCGGCACGGTCGCGCGCGACCTCACCACCGAGCCGCTCGGCACCGGGACGGACGGCAAGCCCGTCTATTTGAAGGACGTGTGGCCGACGAACAAGGAAATCGACGACATCATCAAGTCGGTGCTGACGCCGGCGATGTTCCAGAAGCGCTACGCCAACGTGTTCGAGGGCGATGAGCACTGGAAGAAGATCAAGACTTCGGTCGGCCTCACCTATGCGTGGGACGGCGGCAGCACCTATGTGCAGAACCCGCCCTATTTCGTCTCGATGGGCAAGCAGCCGGGCAAGATCTCCGACGTGAGGGGCGCGCGCGTGCTCGCGATCCTCGGCGATTCGATCACGACCGACCACATCTCGCCGGCGGGCTCGATCAAGAAGGATTCGCCGGCCGGCAAGTTCCTGATCGGCAAGGGCGTTACCGCCGCCGACTTCAACCAGTACGGCGCGCGGCGCGGCAACCACGAAGTGATGATGCGCGGCACCTTCGCCAACATCCGCATCCGGAACCAGATGGTGCAGGGCGTCGAAGGCGGTGTGACGAAATACGTGCCGACCGGCGAGACGATGCCGATCTACGACGCGGCGATGAAGTATCGCACCGAAGGCACGCCGCTCGTCGTCTTCGCCGGCAAGGAATATGGCACCGGCTCGTCGCGCGACTGGGCGGCCAAGGGCACGACGCTGCTCGGCATCCGCGCCGTGGTGGCCGAGAGCTTCGAGCGCATCCACCGCTCGAACCTCGTCGGCATGGGCGTACTGCCGCTCACGCTCAAGGAAGGCACTGTCGCCGACCTGAAGCTCGACGGCAGCGAGACGGTGGACATCGAAGGTGTGGCCGGCGGCATCAAGCCGGGCATGGACGTGATCTGCACGATTTCGAAGAAAGACGGCACGCAGCGCAAGCTCAACCTCCGCTGCCGCATCGATACGCTCGACGAGGTCGAATACTTCAAGAACGGCGGCATCCTGCAATACGTGCTGCGCGACCTCGC
>CAYZSG010000395.1:0-2143 GCA_964481045.1 uncultured Candidatus Odyssella sp.
CCGTGGGATCCGCCTCATCGCAACCTGGTTACTGAAAAGATGCGTGCCGAGCAGATCCTCGAACGCGCGCTTGATCGCATCGACGTTGTAGGAGATCAGCAGCCCGATCCCGACGCCGGTGAGCGTGCCCACCACGCCGATGCTGGCGCCCGAGAGCACGAAGACGCGCATGATCGTGCCGCGCGTGGCGCCCATCGTGCGCAGGATCGCGATCGCCTGCGTCTTGTCCTTCACCATCATCACGAGGCTGGAGATGATGTTGAATGCGGCCACGATGATGATCAGCGTCAGGATCAGGAACATCACGTGGCGCTCGGTCTCGAGCGCGTTGAAATAGTCGGAAAACGTCTGCTGCCAGGTGCGGACGAGGATGCCGGGAAGGCTCAAGCCGAGGATCGCGTCGGTCGCCTCGCGGGTACGGTCCGGACTCCGGAGCGCCAGCTCGACGCCGCTGACCGCGTCCTCGTAGCCGAACGCGCGGCGCGCGCCTTCGAGCGTCGTCAGCGCCATGAGGCCGTCGATCTGCGACATGCCGACGTTGAACACGCCGACGACCTTGTAGGTGAGCGTGATCATCGGCGGCGTGCCGAACGGCGTCACCATGTCGGCGGGCGCCGGCGCCAGCAATTGCACGGTCTGGCCCGCGCGCACGCCGAGCCGCTCGGCCAGCCGGTAGCCGAGGATGACGACATTGTCGCCTTTGAAGTCATCGAGATTGGCGCCGAGGATGTTGGAGGCGAACAGCCGGTGATTGGCGAGGTCCGCCTGCTTCATGCCGCGCACCTGCGTCGGCGCGATTATGCCGCGCGACGTGAGCCCAGCCTGCGCGTCGATCACCGGCACCGACGAAATCACGTTGGGCACCGTCTTCAGGCGATCCGCCACGCGGTCGTAATCCTTGAGCTGGCCGGTCGAGCTGCTGACGACGACGTGGCCCGCATAGCCGAGCAGGCGGCCGAGCAGATCGTGGCGGAAGCCGTTCATCACCGACATCACGATGATCAACGTGGCCACGCCGAGCATGATGCCGAGGAAAGAGATCAGCGAGATGACCGAGACGAAGCCTTCCTTGCGCCGCGGCTTCAGGTAGCGCCACGCGATCATCCGCTCGAGCGGCGAGAACAGGAACAGGCGTCGGGCGAGAGCCATCGCGCTATCCCGCCATGCGCGCGAGAGCACTCTCGAGCGAGATGTCTTCGCGCTTGCCCGTCTTGCGCTCTTTCAGCTCGACGGTTCCGGCTTTCACGCCGCGCGGGCCGACGATGAGCTGCCACGGCAATCCGATGAGATCCATCGCCGCGAACTTGGCGCCGGGGCTGCTCTCCACGTCGTCGTAGAGCGTCTCGACCTTGGCGGCCGCGAGCGCGGTGTAGAGGCGGTCGGCGAACGGCCCCGCCTCCTTGTCGCCGGGCCTGAGCGCGATGAGGCCGACCTTGAACGGCGCCACCGCCTCCGGCCAGATGCAGCCGGCCTCGTCGTGGCTGGCCTCGATGATGCCGCCGACGAGGCGCGAAACGCCGATGCCGTAGGAGCCCATGTGCACGGTCGCGTCCTTGCCGTCCGGCCCGGTGACCTTCGCGCCGAGCGGCGCCGAGTATTTCGTGCCGAAATAGAAGATGTGCCCCACCTCGATGCCGCGCCCCTCGTAGCGCCGCGCCTCGGGCACCTCTTTGTCGAAGACGGCGGGATCGTGCTTCTCGTCGGTGCGCGCGTAGAGCTTCGTGAAGCGCTCGACGACGCCGTTCACCGCCGCCTCGTCGCCGTAATCGATCGGCTGCGCGAGCACGTCGGCGTTGATGAAGTCGCGATCGCAGAACACGCGGCTCTCGCCGGTCTCCGCGAGCACGATGAATTCGTGGCTGAGATTGCCGCCGATCGGGCCCGTTTCGGCCTCCATCGGGATCGCCTTGAGACCCATGCGCGCGAAGGTGCGCAGATACGCGATGAACATCTTGTTGTAGGCGAGGCGCGCGCCGGCGTAGTCGAGATCGAACGAATACGCGTCCTTCATCAGGAATTCGCGCCCGCGCATCACACCGAAGCGCGGCCGCACCTCGTCGCGGAACTTCCACTGGATGTGATAGAGGTTCTTCGGCAGCTCGCGATAGCTCTTCACATAGGCCTTGAAGATCTCGGTGATCAT
>CAYZSG010000396.1:0-2136 GCA_964481045.1 uncultured Candidatus Odyssella sp.
CTCGGGCGGCAAGGGCAAATGGCGCGGCGGCGACGGCGCCATCCGCCGCCTGCGCTTCCTGGAGCCGATGGTCGTCTCGATCCTCTCGTCGCGCCGCGCCTACGCGCCGTTCGGCATGGCCGGCGGCGCCCCCGGGGCCAAGGGCCGCAACTGGGTCGAGCGCGCCGATGGAACCGTTGTCCCGATGACCGGCACCGACAAATGCGAAGTCAAAGCCGGCGACGTGTTCGTCGTGGAGACGCCGGGCGGCGGGGGATACGGCGTGGCGGAGGATATGCGGAAGGCGGCGGAGTGAGCGCAGTCCCTCCGCGGCCGCCTTACAGGTCGCGCTGCTTCGGCTGAACGACGCGCTTGGAGCGCGTGTCGCGCAGAAGCTCGAACGTCTCGCGCAATTCGGTGAGGGTCCGAAGCATCGAGGCGGGGCGCCGGCTCTGCTCCACCTTCCGCCGTGTCGAGGCGGCGGCGCGCGCCAGCGCCGCGGCCACGCCGTAGGAGCGCTCCCTGAAGGCGTCGATGGCGTCGGCGAGATCGCCCAACTGCTCCGGCGTCGCTGCGTGCTCCGTCGAGGCGGCGAGTGCGACTTCGATCTCCGACACCGCCTCGCGCAGCTTCGCAGTGTCGTTGAGATCGCGATTCATGATGGTTTGTATTTTTTCAATCAACACCCTCAAACCGTGTCATGGATCTTTGAATAGAGCAACGTAAATGCCCCGCTCTGTTGAAAATAAGTTCTGGAACCTTACCGGTGAGTACTGATTGAAGCGCAACGAATAAATCGCACTACTTGCTACTTGTTTGTAATCATCCGAAATGCAGCCGAAGGAAGAAAATTGGCAAGAGGCGTTTTATGAGTAAGTTGACACAATGGTGCTGATTCAGCTAAATCAACTTATTGAGGTTTTCAATCGTGCCGGAGCCTTGATATGTCTGCGCAAAATCGCGGCGAGCGTCTTCAGATCATGCTGACCGAGGACGAGCTGCAAGCCCTCGACGACTTCCGTTTTCGCTACCGCATGCCGAGCCGGGCGGCGGCCGTGCGCCACATCCTGAAACAGGGACTGGCCACATCCGGCACGGTGGCGGCGGTTGGGCGCGAGAAATCGTCAGATTTCGGAGTCATCGGCGACCGCGCCGCCGTGCGCCGCAAGGGATCGGGCACCACGGCATAGGCGCGCCCTCGCTGGTTCCGTCCGCGGCGGGCGCGCCGCAGCACGCCGAAAATCAGCCGCTGGCCGCCGCCGTGCGGCGGGGTTTCGCCTTGCGTGGCGACGAAGCCGCCGACGAACACGCGCGGCGCCAGCTCGAGCGCGCGCGGTGCATGCAGGTGCGCAATGGGTGCGGCGATCGCAGTCCCGCCGTCCATCGCGCCGCGTCAGGAGCGACGCGTTGATCCCGTGCGAAAACGCCAGCGCGAATAAGACGGCTCGGCCCCGCAGCGGACGCGGCGCTGCGGCCACCAGACTTAATCTGCGCCGTCGAAAGTGCCGGCTCAGCGCTTCTTGACGGCCTTCTTCTTGGCCTTGGCTTTAGCTTTCGGCTTGGCTTTCGCCTTCGGCTTCGCCGCCGGGCGCGGGGCCGTCCGCACCTCGGGCATCGCGGCCTTGCGCCTCTTGCTCTTGTCCACGGCGTCGCGCGCGGATTCGAGCGCCTCGCGCACCAGCCCCGCGCCCTTCACCATCGACACCATCTTGCCGTAGGCGACCTCGCGCGGGAGGTATTTCATCCCGCAGTCGGGCGCCACGATGATGCGCTCGGGCGGGCAATGCGGGAACGCGCGCGTGATGCGCGCCGCCACCACTTCGGGCGTCTCGACCGCCAGGTTCTCGAGGTCGATGACGCCGAGCACGATCGTCTTGTCCGGCAGCTTCTCGAGGATCACCGTGTCGAGGTTCGACTGCGCGGTCTCGATCGAGACCTGGTGCACGCGGCACTGCTCGAACTCGGGCAGGAACGAATAGCCTTCCGGCCGCGCATGGATGATGGCCGCATAGCCGAAGCAGATGTGCACCGCCGTCGTGCCCTTCACGCCGTCGAGCGCCGCCTCGAGCGCCTTCAGGCCGTATTCGCGCGCGGCCTGCGGCCGCGCCTGCATGTAGGGCTCGTCGATCTGCACCACGTCGGCGCCGGCCGCGAACA
>CAYZSG010000397.1:0-2129 GCA_964481045.1 uncultured Candidatus Odyssella sp.
CGTTCAAGCCCGGCGAGGAAGTGCGCGTGACCGACGGCGCGCTGCGCGACCAGGTCGGCTGGTTCCAGCGCGTGGCCGACCGCGAGCGCGTCGTGATCCTGCTGAGCATGCTCGGCCGGCAGCTTCCGTTCACCGTCCCGCTCGGCGCCGTGCGCGCGGCGTCTTGAGCCCGGCGCTACACCATGTAATGCGCGCCGGCGCGGACCTGGCCCTTGGCGAGGCGATCGCGCCACCAGGCGACGGTGTTGGCGAGGCCCGCTTTCAGTTCCACCTTCGGCGCCCAGCCGGTGGCCGCGCGCAATGCGCGCGAATCGGAAATCAGCGCGCGCACCTCGGAATTTTCGGGGCGCACGCGCGCTTCGTCGCGCGCGACCGGCTTGTTCGTGCCGGTGGCGGCGCGCACCAGTTCGATCATGGCGCCGACGCTCACTTCCGTGCCGGTGCCGGTGTTGTAGGCGCGGCCATAGTCGAGACCGTCCGCGGTGCCGGCGGCGAGGAATGCCGCCACGGTGTCACCGACATAGTTGAAATCGCGCGTCGGCGTCGTGTCGCCGACATTGATCGTGTCGCAGGCGGGATCGAGCGCCTGGCGGATCACGGTGGGGATCACGGCGCGCTCGCTCTGCCGCGGCCCGTAGGTGTTGAACGGGCGCAGGATCGCGACCGGCAGATTGAACGACAGCGCATAGGACTCGGCGAGCTTGTCGGCCGCGATCTTGCTGGCCGCGTAGGGGCTCTGCGCGACGAGCGGATGCGATTCCGGAATCGGCTGCACCTGCGCGGTGCCGTAGACCTCGCTCGTGGAGGTGTGCACGACGCGGCCCACCGCGTGCGCGCGCGCGGCCTCGAGCACGTTCAGCGTGCCGGTGACGTTGACGTCGATGTAGGATTGCGCCGAATCGTAGGAATACGGAATTCCGATCAGCGCGGCCAGATGGAACACGACGTCGTGGCCTTCCGCCAGGCGATGCATCGCGACGCCGTCGCGGATGTCGCCGCGCACCAGCGTCATCGAGGCGCGCACTTCGGGGTCGGATTCGTCGAGCCAGCCGTAACGGTCGAACGCGTTGTAGAGCGCGAGCGCCGTCACCTCGGCATTGTCGCGCACCAGCGCCTCGGCGAGGTGCGAGCCGATGAAGCCGTCGGCGCCGGTGACGAGCACGCGTCTGCCGCGATAGGACATGGTGGCTCCGCCGCTTTCGCGCCGGTCTATAAGCGCGCCCGCCGGTGGTCAAGGCGCGAGGGGACGCTCGCGGAGCCGCGGAGGACGCGGAGACGAGAGTTGAACCACGGAGGCACGAAGACACGGAGGAAGAAGGGATTGCGCGCCCTTGGCGCGCAAGTATTGCACTTCTCCATGTCTCCGCGCCTCCGCGGTTGCCTACTCCGCGCCCTCCGCGGCTCCGCGTGCCTTAGGCAACTGCGGCTTCGGTTGCGGCCATGTGCGGGTTAGCGGGCCTCGTCGATCTCGGCGGCATCGACCGCGCCGACGCGCGGGCGCGGATGCGGCGCGCGCTCGATCGGCTTGCGCCGCGCGGGCCCGACGGCGAAGGCCTGTGGGACGACGCGCACTGCCTGTTCGGCCACCGGCGCCTCGCGATCGTCGATCTCTCGCCGGCGGGCGCGCAACCGATGCTGCGCGAGGGCGACGCGCTCGTCTTCAACGGCATGATCTACAATTACCGCGCGCTGCGCGCGGAACTGGCCGGGCTCGGCCACCGCTTCACGAGCGATTCCGACACCGAGGTGCTGCTCGCCGGCTGGCGGCAGTGGCGGCACGCGCTGTTGCCTAAGCTCAACGGCATGTTCGCGTTTGCCATCTGGGATCCCGCGCGGCGCGAACTCGTGCTGGCGCGCGACCGCTTCGGCAAGAAGCCGCTCGTCTATCGCCAGAGCGGCACGCGGCTGGCCTTCGCCTCCGATCTCGTTGCCGCCGAGCAGCTCGCCGGCGCCGGCGCGATCGACCCCACCGCGATCCGCTGGCTGTTCACCTTGCGCTACATCCCGGAGCCGATGACCGCATTGCAGGGCTTCGCGAAATTGCCGCCGGGCCATTGCGCGATCCTCTCGCCTTCCGGCTTCGCCGTCGAGCGCTGGTACGATCTCGCCGCCGCGGACCGTCCGCGCTT
>CAYZSG010000398.1:0-2122 GCA_964481045.1 uncultured Candidatus Odyssella sp.
AGCCGGCATGCGTGAGCGAGGTGAGCGGCGAGGCGCCGGTGCCGCCTTCATAACCGGCGATCGTGACGTGATCCGCGCGCGCCTTGGAGACGCCGGCGGCCACCGTGCCGACGCCGACCTCGGAGACGAGCTTCACCGAGACGCGCGCCTTCGGATTCACGTTCTTCAAGTCGTGAATGAGCTGCGCGAGGTCTTCGATCGAGTAGATGTCGTGGTGCGGCGGCGGCGAGATGAGGCCGACGCCGGGCGTGGAGTAGCGCACGCGTGCGATGTTCTTGTCGACCTTCTTGCCGGGAAGCTGCCCGCCTTCGCCGGGCTTGGCGCCCTGCGCCATCTTGATCTGCAGATCGTCGGCGTTGACGAGATATTCGGCGGTGACGCCGAAGCGGCCCGAGGCCACCTGCTTGATCGCCGAGCGCATCGAATCGCCGTTCGGCAGCGGGCGGTAGCGATCGGCCTCCTCGCCGCCCTCGCCGGTGTTCGACTTGCCGCCGATGCGGTTCATCGCGATGGCGAGAGTCGTGTGCGCCTCGCGGCTGATCGAGCCGAAGCTCATCGCGCCGGTGGCGAAGCGCTTCACGATCTCGGCGGCCGGCTCCACGTCCTCGACCGACAGCGGCCGTTCGGCGAGCTTGAACTGCATGAGGCCGCGGATCGTCAGCAGCCGCTCGTTCTGGTCGTTGATGAGCCGCGCGAAATCGCGGTAGCGCTCGACCGAATTGCCGCGCACCGCGTGCTGGAGATGCTTGATCGTATCGGGCGTCCAGGCGTGATCCTCGCCGCGCAGGCGGAACGCATATTCGCCGCCGACATCGAGCATCGAGCGGTAGATCGGGCTGTCGCCATAGGCCGCGCGGTGGCGGACGAGCGCTTCCTCGGCGATGGCGGCCAGATCGGCGCCCTCGATCGTCGTTGCCGTTCCGGTGAAGTATTTTTCGACGAATTCGGAGGTGAGGCCGACCGCGTCGAAGATCTGCGCGCCGCAATAGGACTGATAGGTGGAGATGCCCATCTTGGACATCACCTTCAGGATGCCCTTGCCGACGCCCTTCAGATAATTCTTCTGCGCCGTGTAGCCGTCGAGCTTCAATCCGCTGCGGATGCGGATGTCTTCGATCGTCTCGAAGGCGAGATAGGGATTGATCGCCTCGGCCCCGTACCCGGCGAGCACGCAGAAATGATGCACCTCGCGCGCCTCGCCGGTCTCGACGACGAGGCCGGTGCGCGTGCGCAGGCCCTGGCGGATCAGGTGATGATGCACGGCCGCCGTCGCCAAGAGCGCCGGCACCGGCACGCGCTCGGACGACACCGCGCGATCGGAGAGAATGAGAATGTTGTTGCCGTCGAGCACCGCGTCGGTGGCCTGGCGGCAGATGCGCTCGAGCGCGCCCTCGAGCCCCTTGGCGCCGGCGAGCGCCGGCCACGTCGTGTCGATCGTGAAGGTGCGGAAGCCGGCGCTGACCAGCGTCTCGATCGCGCGGATCTTCTCGATCTCGGTGTTGGTGAGGATCGGCTGCGCGACCTCGAGCCGGTAATGCGTGCCGGCCTGGTGGCCGAGCAGGTTCGGCCGAGGCCCGATCATCGAGACCAGCGACATCACCAGCTCTTCGCGGATCGGATCGATCGGCGGGTTCGTCACCTGCGCGAAGTTCTGCTTGAAGTAGGTGTAGAGCAGCTTCGGCTTCCGCGAGAGCACCGAGATCGGCGTATCCGTGCCCATCGAGCCGACCGGATCGTCGCCCTCTTTCATCAGCGGCTCGAGGAAGAACGAGACGTCTTCCTGCGTGTAGCCGAAGGCCTGCTGGCGGTTGAGCAGCGAGGCGGGATCGTTGGTGTGCGCGGGGCCGGGCGCGTCCTCAGGCTCGGGCAGCGCCTCGAGCTTGAACTGCGTTTCCTTGAGCCAATCCTCGTAAGGCTCGGCCTCGGCGAGGCTGCGCTTGATCTCGTCGTCGCCGATGATGCGCCCCTGCTCGAGATCGATCAGCAGCATCTTGCCGGGCTGGAGGCGCCATTTCTGCACGATGCGCTCGTCGGGCACCGGCAATACGCCGGCCTCCGACGCCATCACCACGTGATCGTCGTCGGTGACGATGTAGCGCGCGGGGCGCAAGCCGTTCCGGTC
>CAYZSG010000399.1:0-2083 GCA_964481045.1 uncultured Candidatus Odyssella sp.
GATCCTCGGCTCGGTCATCACCGGCTTCACCCTCGGCATCGTCGAAGGCCTCACTAAGGTGTTCTTCCCCGAGGCGTCGAACACGGTGATCTTCGTGATCATGGCCATCGTGCTGCTGATCAAGCCCGCCGGCCTGTTCGGACGGACGGCGTGAGATGATCGCCCAGGCCCCCGCCATCGCCGCGATCGGCACGCCGCGCCATCACTACGTGGCCTTCGCGATCATGGTGGCGCTGGCGATCGCGGCGCCGTTCGGGGTCTATCCGGTGTTCCTCGCGAAGCTGCTGTGCTTCGCGTTGTTCGCCTGCGCGTTCAACCTGCTGATCGGCTTCGGCGGGCTGCTCTCGTTCGGCCACGCGGCCTTCTGGGGCTCGGCCGCCTATGCCAGCGCCCATTTCGCCGCGAAGGGCCTTTCGATCGGCACGATCACGATCTTCAAGGTGTCGATCCCGATCGGCCTCGCGATCCCGCCGTTCCGGCCGGAATTCGCGATCATCGGCGCCGTCGTCGTGGCGGCCTTCTTCGGCTACATCATCGGCAAGCTCGCGATCCGCCGGCAGGGCATCTACTTCGCAATGGTCACGCTGGCCTTCGCGCAGATGATCTTCTTCCTCGCCGTGCAAGTGCCGTTCACCGGCGGCGAAGACGGGCTCCAGCTCGGCAACGCCTCGCGCACGGCGCTCGGCTTCCTCAATCTGCGCGACAATCTCAGCCTCTACTGGTTCGTGCTCGGAGTCTTCATCGTCGGCTTCCTGATCATCTATCGCATCGTGCACTCGCCGTTCGGCCAGGTGCTGAAGGCGATCCGCGAGAACGAGCCGCGCGCGATCTCGCTCGGCTACCGCACGGATCGCTACAAGCTGATGGCCTTCGTGCTCTCGGCCGCGCTCGCGGGCCTCGCCGGCGGCACGAAGGTGTTCGTCACCGGTAGCGCTGCCCTCGGCGACGTGAACTGGCCGATGTCGGGCGAAGTGGTGCTGATGGCGCTGTTGGGCGGCATGGGCACGATCTTCGGGCCCGTGGCCGGCGCCGTCGTGCTGATCACGATCGAGGAATTCCTCGCCGAGCGCGCCGGCGCCTGGGTCAGCGTCATCCAAGGCGGCATCTTCGTGCTCTGCGTGCTCGCGTTCCGACGCGGAATCATCGGCGAGATCGCGCGCCTCATCAAGAAGCCGCTTTGAGGCGGCGCCCGCCCGCATGATCGTCAACATCCACGATCTGCGCCAGGCCGCACGCCGGCGCTTGCCGCGCTTCCTGTTCGACTATGTGGACGGCGCGGCCTACGACGAAAAAACGATGCGCTGGAACGAGGCGGCGTTCGACCGCTGGCGCTTCCGCCATCGCGTGCTCAACGACATGTCGGAGCGGAAGCTCGGCGTGAGCGTCCTCGGCGTGGAACAGGCGCTGCCGCTGGCCCTGGCGCCCACCGGCTTCGCGGGCCTGCTCTGGCCGCGGGGCGAGATCGCGGCGGCGCGCGCGGCCGAGGCGGCCGGCATTCCCTATTGCCTCAGCACGGCCTCGATCTGCTCGATGGAGGAGGTGCGCGCGGCCACGAAGGCGCCGTTCTGGTTCCAGCTCTACGTCACCAAGGATCGCGAGATCACGAGAAACCTGATCGCGCGCGCGGATGCGGCCGGCTGCTCGGCGCTGGTGCTGACGGTCGATATCGCGATGCGCACGAACCGCGAGCGCGATGCGCGCAACCGCTTCGTCACGCGCAGCGCCATCGGCCTTTCGAGCTGGGCCGACATGGCGCTGCATCCCTCGTGGAGCCTCGCCATGCTCCGCGGGCCGAAGGCGCAATTCGGCAATCTCGCCTCGGTCCAGGCCGCTGGAGCAGGCATCATGAGCCAGGGCGAGTTCGTCGCGCGTAACATGGACTTCTCGCTGAACTGGCGCGACCTCGATTGGATCCGCGCGCAGTGGAAACGGAAGCTCATTGTCAAAGGCGTCGCCCATCCCGACGACTCTGCGCGCATCGCCGATGCCGGCGCCGACGCTATCGTCGTTTCCAACCATGGCGGCCGGCAGCTCGACAGCGATATCGCGACGCTCGATGCGCTGCCCGCAATCGTCGAGCGCG
>CAYZSG010000400.1:0-2065 GCA_964481045.1 uncultured Candidatus Odyssella sp.
TCCGCCACATCTTTTGAGCACGCCTCCAGCGCCAGATTGCTGAACGTGCCGGCGTCGAGCACGTCTTCGGCCCGGCCGCGGCGGCGGCCCTTCTATCTCATTCCTATCTGGGCGGGCATCGGTGCGCTCGCGTGGTGGCGGCTGCTCGCGCGGCACGGCTTTGCGGTTCATTGGGGCCGGCTGGCGTTCCTGGTCTATGGCAGCGTCCTTTCCCTGCTCAACTCGGCGCTCGCGCCGCTGCAAAGCGCCGCGCTGTTGCTCCGCCGCCGCGAGGCGAAGGACCCGATCTTCATTCTCGGCCATTGGCGCAGCGGAACGACCCTGCTGCACGAGCTGCTGACGCTCGATCCGCAATTCGGCTTCCCCAGCTCCTATGCCTGCTTCGCGCCCGGGCATTTCCTGATGACCGAGCGCGTTCTCGGCCCCTTGGTGCAGATCCTCTCGCCGCGGCGCCGGCCGCAGGACGATATGCGCTGGAGCGTCGAGCGGCCGCAGGAAGACGAATTCGCCCTGCTCGCGTATGGGATTCCCTCGCCCTACGCGATGTTCATGTTTCCGCGTCGCGACACGCCCGATCTTGACTATCTCGATTTCGACGGCGTTCCCGCCGCCGGCGTCCACCGCTGGCGAAGAGCGCATCGCCGCTTCCTGCGCGCGCTCGCCTGGCGCGATCCGCGGCCCGCCGTTCTGAAATCGCCGCCGCACACGGCGCGGCTCCGCGTGCTTGCCGACGCCTATCCGCGCGCGCGCTTCGTGCACATCGTGCGCGATCCGCGCGCGGTCATTCCCTCGACGCGGAACATGATCGAGGCGCTCGCGCAGAGTTTCGGGCTTCAGCCGCCCGACCGCGCGCGCATCCACGCCTTGGCCTTTGCCCTGCACGATCGCCTGCATCGCGCGCTCGAGCGCGCGGTTCCGCACGTCGATGCCGATCGGTTCCATGAGCTCCGCTACGAGGACCTCGTCGCGGACCCGCAAGGCGAGATTCGCCGCCTCTATTCGGGGCTCAGGCTCGCGCCTTCGGAAATCGCGGAAGCCGGAATCACGCGCTATCTCGACGAGACGAAGGGCTTCAAGCCGGCGCGCCACACGCTATCCGACGACGAGCGCCGCGAGATCGAGACGCGGTGCGAAGCGATGATGCGGCGGTACGGCTACGCGCCCAAGGCGCCGCCGGCGTAACCGCCGCGGCATGCTTCAACGCCCGCGCTCGGGGAAGCGCTCCAGGATTTCGGCGGCCGATTGCGCGAGAAATTCCGCGCCCGCGGCGGCCAGCTCGTCCGCATTGTTCTGGCCCCAAACGACTCCCACCGTTGCCACGCCGGCGTTACGGCCCATGAGAATATCGTATGTGGAATCGCCGATCATGACGGTCCGCTCCGGCGCGGCTCCCACCTCGGCCATCGCGCGGACCAGCATCGCGGGATCGGGCTTCGCCGGCGCCTTGTCGGCGGTCTGCAGGGTCGCGAAGCGGGACAAAAGTCCGTGGCGTTCGAGCGTGAGGACCAGCGCGCGCGCGATCTTTCCGGTGGCGATGCCAAGGACGACGCCGCGCGCCTCCAGCGCATCCAGCAAGGCGGTGACTCCGGGAAACAGCGGCTCATCGACGGTTTCGAAGCGCCGCACGTCGAAGAACGCTTCGCGATAGGCGACGACGATCCGCTCCCGCACCCGCTCGCCGTGCTCGGGCGAAAGAATGCGGACGCAGTCGTGCAGTGGCAGGCCGATCGTGGCGCGGACCGCGGTGGGCGCCGGCGGAGCCAGCCCGACCGTACCAAAGGCCGCCGCCATGCATTGGACGATCGAAGCGTGCGTGTCGACCAGCGTGCCGTCGCAATCGAAGACGGCGAACGCCGGTGTGGTTTCCGTAGTCCCGCGCGCGACGCCTTCGGCGTGCGCGGTCCGCCGCACAATGCTCTCGGCGCGCGCCGATCCTGCCCCAGTTTTGATCACTAGGTACCTCTCGCTCCAGGCGCATCGCAAAAAAACATGGCTAATATCGCCTTAGGCATACTTGGCTTGAAACACGCACGCGTTATTATGCGGCGACGGCGCTGAGAAAAAA
>CAYZSG010000401.1:0-2050 GCA_964481045.1 uncultured Candidatus Odyssella sp.
TCGAACCACGGATTGCGCCGGGCCCAGCCGAGCGTGCGCCAGGAGGGATGCGGCAGTACGAAATACTCGGGGAGATAGTCTCGGAAGCGGCGCACCGTCTCCGTCATGCTCGCGGCGCGCCGCGCACCGAGATCGTGCGCCTGCGCGTAGGCGCCGACGAGCAAAGTAAGGCGCAAGTTTCGCAAATGCGCGCGCAGCGGATGGTGCCAGAGCGGCGCGCATTCGGGGCGCGGCGGCGCATCGCCGCCTTGCGGCAGGCGGCCCGGATAGCAGAGCCCGGTCGGCAGGATCGCGATGCGCGCGGTGTCGTAGAACGCGTCGCGATCGAGCGCCAGCCAGCCGCGCAGCCGATCGCCCGAGGGATCGTTCCACGGAATGCCAGTGGCATGCACCTTCGTGCCCGGCGCCTGCCCCACAATCAGCAGCCGCGCGCTTTCGGCGAGGCGAAACACCGGCCGCGGACCGAGCGGAAGATCCTTGGCACAGACGCGGCACGCGCGGGCGCGGGCGAGCAGCGCTTCGAAGCTTTCGCGCGGCGCCACGGCGCGCGACGCCATCACCAGCCTTGGGCGAGCAGCTTCTCGACGTAGCGCGGCACCACCTCGGTGGCCGGTCCATAGTGCTGCTCGGCGAAGTGCGTCGCACCCTCGGAGGGCTCGAGGTTCAGCTCCACTGTGTGGGCGCGGGCGCGGAAAACCGCCTCCTGCACGAAACCGGCCGCCGGATAGACGTTGCCCGAGGTTCCGATCGATAGGAATAGGCGGCAGCGCCCAAGCGCGTCGGAAATGCGGTCCATGTCGAACGGCATCTCGCCGAACCAGACGACGTGCGGCCGCATGCCGCCGCTGCTCTGGCACTTCGGGCACTCGGTTTCGAGCGCCAGATCCTCTTGCCACGCATGCACGCCGGCGCAGAGCTCGCAGCGCGCCTTGAACATCTCGCCGTGCATGTGGATGAGATTCGTGGAGCCGCCCTGTTCGTGCAGGTGGTCGATGTTCTGCGTGACGAGCAGCACCTCGCCGCCCGGCCATTCGCGCTCGAGCCGGCCGAGCGCGGCGTGCGCGGCGTTGGCGCGGATGTTGTGCGCGCGCAGGCCGCGGCGGCGCTCGTTATAGAACGCGTGCACCATGCGCGGATTGCGCGCGAAGCCTTCGGGCGTCGCCACGTCCTCGATGTTCACCTTCGTCCACAACCCGTCCTTGTCGCGGAACGTGTCGATGCCGGATTCCTTGGAAATGCCGGCGCCGGTGAGGATGACGATGTTGCCGGATCTGCGGTCGCGCATGGGTTTCGGTCGTTGGCTGGGCGTATCACAGTTGGCGACCAGCCTGCTTTTCGTCAAGAACGTGCGGTGCGCTCACGCGGTGGCGCGGAGGCCGCGGAGACGTGCTAAACTCCCCGTTCTCCGCGCCTCCGCGTGGACTATCCGGGGCCGGAAGGAGGATTCATCGTGGCCGACGATGCGGGCGAAGACGAGTGCACGCGCCTCATCGAGGAGTGCCTGGCCGCGGCCAAGCGCCTGCTCGAGGAAGAGGGCCAGTTCCGGCCGTTCGCGCTGACGTTGGGCGCCAGCGGCGACACCGAGATCCTGATGCCGGATGCGGCCGACGGCGAGGGCAGCTCGGAGCAGGACCTCGAGGCGCTGCGCGCCGATCTCGGCGCCGAGGCGGCGGCCGGCGCCATCGGCGCCGCCGCGATCGCGCTCAATGCGTGGATTCACGCGCCGGACCGCTCGAGCCGGCGCGACGCCGTGATCGTGTTCGCCGAGCACGCGGACGGGCTTTCGCTGCAGGCCAACCAGATCTACGACATCGAGGAACGCCGCGGCGACGTGGTGCCGCCCCATGCCGTGACCTGGCATGAGCTGACCGTGGACGTGATCGAGCCGAGCATATTCGCCCAACGATGAAGGTGCTGTTCGTCTGCACCGGCAACATCTGCCGCTCCCCCACGGCCGAGGCGGTGTTCCGCGCCAAGGCCGCCGCGCGCGGGCTCGGCGCGCGCGTGTTCGCCGATTCGGCCGGCACGCACGGCTACCACATCGGCGAGC
>CAYZSG010000402.1:0-2037 GCA_964481045.1 uncultured Candidatus Odyssella sp.
TCCATCGGCATTGCGCGGACACGCTGCGCGCTTCGCGGCAGGAAGGCACGCGCGCAAAGCGCTCGATCGAACTGGCCGGCGTGGTGCGCGGGTTGCTCGAAACGACGCCGATTGCGATCAACCACCTGCTGGAAGTCGAGAAGGAACTGGCTTCACTGGGCAAGGGCGGCGACGAAACCGCCGAGTGCGAGGCGCTGCTGGCCGAAGCGCGCGAGCGGGTCCTGCAGGAGACGCAGGCGCAAATCGAGATGCGGGGGCTCCTTGCTTCGGCCGAAGCGCTGCTGGTGGCGGTGCGAACCGCCGTCGAACCGACTGCTGACCAACTCGGTGATTGGAGCGCACAGCACGGTACGCTCGTCGAGGCCGCATCGGCTGCACCGCCGTGGGTGAGGGCGTTGCCGGCGGCGCGCAACTTCGTCGCCGCACTCGAAGAAGCCGAGAACCGGGTCATTGCATTTGCCGACGCCATCGAGCGCACGGTCCTCGAGGAGGAGCGTCGCGCGGCCGAGGCGGCGGAGCAGGAAGCCAAGCGTGCGGCCGAAGCCGCGGAGGCCGCCGCCGCGGAATCTGCGCCGGCTGCGCCACCCCGCAAGAAGATCGACACCGCGGCGGTACAGAAACTCCTTGGCGAACTCGAAACGCACTTGGAAGAAGGCCGCGTCGTCGAGGCCGAGGCGGCGTCGAAGGGCATCGACAAATTGCTGGGGGGCGTTCCGGCGTCGGGGCAGGTCGCGCGGCGGCTGCAACGGGCGCGTGCGCAACAGGCGCGCCTCGCGGGCTGGGCGCGCTGGGGCACCGACAAGGCACGCGAGCAATTGATCGAGGTGGCCGAAGCGCTGTTGATCGGCGAGCCGGACATCGCCGAGCGTGCGCGTGCCGTGCCGCTGCTGCGGCGCGAATGGAAGAATCTCGATGCGCACGGGGCGGCCCCGCAGGCGCTTTGGAAGCGATTCGACCGCGCCCTCGAGCGCGCGTACAAGCCGGTGGCCGAACAGCGCGCGATCGAGGCCGCAGCCCAGGAGGCCGCGCGCGCCGCGAAGGCCGCGTTGCTGGACGAATGGGAAGCGTGGCACGCCGGCCTCGGCGGGCCGGAAGGCAATCCCGACTTGAAGGCGGTCGATGCCAGGCGCGAAGAGATCGCAAAGCGATGGCGGTCGGCGGCACGGGCGGGGTTCCGGGATGAACGCCACCTCCGGAAGCGGTTCGATGCCTTCATGGAGAAGATCGACACGCAACTCGAGGAAGCGCGCACGAAGGAATTCGCCCGCCTCAAGGACCTGGTCTCCCAGGCCGAGGCGTTGAAGGACGCGACCGATCTTTCCGAGGCGATGAGCGCCGCGAAAACGCTTCAGCGCCGCTGGAAGGACGACGTGCCGATCATCCGTTTGCGCCATGGTGACGACCAGAAATTCTGGCGGCGCTTCCGCAATGCGTGCGATGCGGTGTTCGCGCGCAGGGACGCCGAGTTCGCTGAACGCGACGCGCAGCGCGCCAAGCGCGAGGCGGAGCGCGCAGCGGTGCTCGAAGCGGCGCGTGAGGCCGAACGCAAGAAAAAGGAAAAGCACGCGGCGCGCTTTGCCGAAATGGCCCAGAAGGCCGCGGTGCCTGCCGTTGACGCGGCACCCGATGCGCTCGAACGCGGCAAGTCAGAGCGGGATACGCTGTTGCTGGACCTCGAAATCGCGTTGGACCTGCCAACGCCTGAGTCGCACGCCGCTGCCCGTCGCGCGCGCAACCTCGCGAAGTTGCAGGAGCGCTTCAGCAAGAAACCTTCTTCAGCCCCGCTCGAGCCCGAAGCGATGGTGAAGAAGTGGTACGAGATCCCGGCCGCCGAGGACGCGGGGCAGGCCGCGCGGATGGCGGTCGTGGTCGAGCGGCTGCTGAACCGGCGGCCCTAGGCGCGCAGAGCCTTGTGCTCGTCGCGCAAAGACTCGCGGTCGTAGCCGGCGACCTTCTTGTAGCCGTCCGAGATCGCCATGATTTCGGCCTTGCTGATCACGTCGTCGATGTTCTTGAAAGGCTTGTCGCCGGTGCGCT
>CAYZSG010000403.1:0-2028 GCA_964481045.1 uncultured Candidatus Odyssella sp.
TCGGTCTTTCGGCCAACATCGTCCGCGTCGGCGCCAGCGACGGCACGATGCGCATCGCACCGCCGCTCACCGTCGCCGACGCCGAGATCGATCTCGGCGTGGAGCTGCTCGACAAGGCGATCAAGCGCGCGGCAGCATAACACCGCCGGCGGAGGCCGCGCGGCCGCGCGCACGGCCTTCGACCTGGGCGCACTGCGATGCGCTCTTGCACGGGAGGAAAACATGTGCGTCCGCTGCTACTCCGGGCATCCCATCGACCATTCCCGAACGCGTGATTTCTCCCGGCGCGGCTTCATGAAGACGGCTGCCGCCGGCGCCGCGCTGGGCTCGGCGGCGGCACTGTTCGGCGCGCGGCCGGCGCGCGCGCAGACCGCCGCGCCGCCGCCCGGCACCGGGGCACGCCGCTACGTCATCCGCGGCGGCGCGGTGCTGAGCATGGACCCCGGCGTCGGCGACTTCGCCGATGCCGACGTGCTCGTGGATGGCCGCGCGATCGCCGCGGTCGGCCGCAACGTGCCGGCCGGCGACGCCGCGGTCATCGACGCGCGCGGCATGATCGTCATGCCGGGCTTCATCGATACGCATCACCACCAGTTCGAAACCGCGCTCCGCAGCTTTCTGGCCGATGGCCTTCTGTTCAACGACGGCCAGCCCCACGGCGCGATCAACTATTTCGACCACATCCTCGGCAAGTTCGCGGGCGTGTACCGGCCGCAGGACGTTCATATCAACATCCTGTTCGGCTCGCTGAGCCAGCTCGACGCCGGCGTCACCGGGGTGCTCGACATCTCGCAGATCCACCACTCGCCCGAGCACACCGATGCCGCGGTGAAGGGCCTTCTCGATTCGGGACGGCGCGCCGCGCTCGGCTATTTCGAAGGCCGCGGCGACAGAGCCAAGTATCCGGACGACGCGCGGCGCGTGAAGAAAGAGCACTTCTCGTCGGGCGACCAGCTCCTCACCATGGTCATGGGCGGGGAGGTCTATCTGCCGGGCTACGAGAAGGCGTGGCAGATCGGCCGCGAGCTCGGCATTCCCATTGCCGCGCACGTGCTTGGCAATTTCGGGATTCCGAAGGCCATCGACGAGCGGATCAGGGCGAAGGCGCTCGGCGCCGATCTCCATTTCATCCACATGACCGCGATGCCCGACGCGCATTGGAAGGCCGTGGCGGATGCCGGGGTCAGCGTGTCGATCGCGGTGCCGATCGAGATGACGATGCGGCACGGCATGCCGCCAATCCTGAAGGCCATGCAGATGGGGATCGAGCCGTCGCTCAGCAGCGACGTGGAATGCACGATGACGGCCGATTTCTTCACCCAGATGCGCGCGATGATGACCTTGCAGCGGATGCTCGTGAACGAGCGCGCGCTCGCGGGCGAGAAGGATCTGCCGAAGCTGCTCACCTCGCGCGACGTCATCCACTACGCCACGGTCGAGGGCGCCAGGCACCTCCGGCTGGAGCGGAAGGTCGGCACGCTCACGCCCGGCAAGGAGGCGGACATCGTCCTGCTCGACGCCAACGCGATCAATGCGGCGCCGCTCAATCACGTTCCCGGCGCCGTCGTCACGCTGATGGACCGCAGCAACGTCGACACCGTCATGGTCGCCGGCAAGGTGCGCAAGTGGCGCGGGCGCCTGCTCGATGTGGACCTGCCCAAGCTGCGCGGCGAGCTCGAGGCGTCGCGCGACTACCTGTTCCAGGCCGCCAAGGTCGAGCGGGACTTGTTCCGCAAATAATTCGAGAAAAGCTCATGTTCACGGGCCCGGACGGGAAACCGCGTTGCCGCTGGAGCGGCAGCGCTCCCGAATTCCTCCACTATCACGACACGGAATGGGGCTTCCCCGTTGCCGACGACCGGCGCCTGTTCGAGAAGCTGAGTCTTGAAGGGTTCCAGTCGGGCCTCTCGTGGCGGACGATCCTCGCCAAGCGCGAGAGCTTCCGCGCGGCCTTCAAGGGCTTCGATATCGAAAAGGTCGCGCGCTTCGGGCCGCGCGACGTCGAGCGGCTGCTGAAGGATGCCGGCA
>CAYZSG010000404.1:0-1977 GCA_964481045.1 uncultured Candidatus Odyssella sp.
TCTACGGCTTCGTCAAGCAGTCGCACGGCCACGTGAAGATCTACAGCGAGGTCGGACACGGCACAAGCATCAAGATCTACCTGCCGCGTTCCGACATGGCCGCCGAAGCGTCCGCGGCCGAAGCCGCGCCGGACGCGCTGCCGCGCGGAAGCGAGCGCGTGCTGCTCGTCGAAGACAACGCCGGCGTGCGCGAGGCGGCGGAGAAGACGCTGGCCGAGCTCGGCTATCGCGTCCATGCCATGCCCGAGGCCGCATCCGCGATGTCGTGGCTCGAACGCGGCGAGCCGGTCGAGCTTCTTTTCACCGATCTGGTCATGCCGGGCGCCATGAACGGGCGCGAGCTGGCCGCCGCCGCCGTGGCGCGCCGTCCCGGCCTCAAGGTGCTGTTGACCACCGGCTACGCCGAGGCAGCGGTTCACAACGGCAACGGCAACGGCAACGCCAAGGCGTTACACGCGCATTTCATCGGCAAGCCCTATCGCAAGGCCGACCTGGCGCGCATGTTGCGCAAGGCGCTCGCCGACGGCACAGGGGACAAGGAATAGAACTGATGGCCTTGAGAATGCTCATCGTCGACGACGAGCCCGAGATTTGCGATTTCCTGCGCAATATCGCGACCGGGATCGGCTACGACGTGGTGACGACGAATCACGCGGAAGATTTCAAGCGCGCTTTCGCCGAGAGCCCTGCCGACGTGATCCTGCTCGATCTCACGCTGCCCGGCACCGACGGCATCGAGCTCTTGAAATACATGGCCGAGATGGGCACGCGCGCGCGCATCCTGATCGTGAGCGGCTTCGACGAGGGCATACGCCGCATGGCGCACACGATCGGCAAGGCCAAGGGCCTCGACATGGCCGGCGTGCTGCCGAAGCCGCTGCGCGTCGCCGAACTGCGCGGCCTCCTGAGCCAGTTCATGCGCGACGCCCAGCCGCCGGGATAGGGCGCGTCACACGCCGGGTCTTTCCTTCGTCATGGGGGCATCAACCCCATTCAGCGAAAGGAAGGCACGCGATGAACGAAATCCTGACGAAGCCCGCGATGGCCTCCGCGAAGCCGGTCGACTACCGGCGGGAAATCCCCGACATCGTCGAGCGCATGCAGGGGCTGCAGGGGCTGATCGAGCGGCACGGCCTCGACAAGATGCTGCTGCATCTCGTCAAGCTGCGCGCATCCCAGATCAATGGCTGCGCCCATTGCGTCGCGATGCACACGCGCGAAGCCCGTGCTGACGGCGAAACCAACGAGCGCCTCGATCATCTCGTCGCCTGGCGGCACCTTGGCGGTTACAGCGAGGGTGAGCGCGCGGCGCTGGCCTGGACCGAGGCTTTGACCTGCCTCGACAGGGACATCGAGCCCGCGCCGCTGCGCGCGCGTCTGCGCCAGCACTTCAGCGACGAGGCGATCGGCGCGCTCATCGCCGCGGTCGCGATGATCAATTTCTGGAATCGCATCGCGATCTCGGCGCACTGAAGGCGAAGCACTGCGTGTACGGCGCTCAGGCGCGGGCGACGATGTTGTACTTGCGCAACTCGCCGCCCAATCCGCCCGCCAGCCACACGAAGAACATGCGGAAATCGCTGTACAGCGACCAGAACGGATAGGTGAAGGTGGCCGGCCGGTTGTGCTCGACGAAGAAGTGCGCGAACCAGGCGAAGCCGTAGCCGGCCACCGGCATCAGCAACAGCAGCCACCAGACCCGCGTCGCAATGGCGGCGGCGAGCACCGCGAACACCAGCGCCGTGCCGATGAAATGGATCATCCGCGTCGATGGCTTGCTGTGCTCTTCGAGATAGAAGGGCCAGAAGTCGCGGTACGTCTGGATCGTGCCGGCCATGCCGTCCTCCGCCGGGTTTCGCCGAGACTTTCCCCGCCGCCGGGGCGATTGCAAGAGCTTCGGGTCACCGGGCTGGTCCCATTGAATTTTCACGATTCGCGGCGTATGTGAGGGCGCGCCGCTCGCTTCGCGAGCTTTGG
>CAYZSG010000405.1:0-1970 GCA_964481045.1 uncultured Candidatus Odyssella sp.
GCGGCGCGCCGCGGGACCGCGCAGGCGCTCGCGGCGCTGCCGGGCGGAACCGCACCGCCCGCAATTCGCAGCGTGGCGCCCGACGATCAGCCGATCGCGCTCATCGGGTTCGTCGCGGATCGCTTTTCGCTCGCCGAAGTCACGCGCATCGTCGAGCCGCGCGTGCGCGAGGCCTTGCAGACGGCGGCCGGAGTCGGCGCGATCCGCGTGCATGGCGCGCGCCCCGAGATCGGCCGCCTCCGCCTCGATCGCGCGCGGCTCGTGGCCTACGGCGTGAGCATCGACGACGTGCGCGCGGCGCTGCGCCGGCGCGGGATCGCGGCGGCCGACACGGAAGCCGATACCCTCGCCGTTCCCGCCACGGTCGATCTCGCCGCCCTCGGCGACCTCGTGCTCAAGATGATCAACGGCGCGGCCGTGCGCCTCGGCGACGTGGCGCAGATCGAGCGTACGGCCTCGTCCGACGGCGTCGTCGCGCGCTACGACGGCGCGGTCGCGGTCGTGCTCGAAGTGACGCGGAGGCCCGAAGTCGGCGGCGCCGAGGCCGCGCGGGCGCTGGCTGCCCAACTGCCGGGCACGCTGCTGCGCCTGCCGGCCGGCGTGTCCCACAAAGCGGGCTTTTCCTGCGAGCGTTGCGCGCAGGGCCGCGTTCCGTAGGTAGGCGCGCGGCTTGTGTGGCCGCCGCATCGGCCAATATGCTAGGAACCCGCGTGCTGCTGCGGTGCGGCACGACGCCGGGGACCGATCCAAGACATGGCGAAGCTTTCGCGACCGAAATTTGCCGCCTACAGCGTCGGCGGCGCGCTGATCGCCGCGCTGCTGGCCGGCAGCGTGTGGCTCTTCGCGCAGCCGAAACGCACCGCCGGCCCGGGCGGGCCGCCGGGCGGTTTCGCCGTGCCGGTCGAGGCGCAGCTCGTGCGCATCGGCCTCCGCCGCCGCGAGGCCGAGGCGATCGGCACCTTGCGCTCGTGGGAATCGATCGTCGTGAAGCCCGAGGTCACGGGCCGCATCACGAAGATCAATTTCGAGGAAGGCACCTTGGTCAAGCAGGGCCAGGTGCTGATCGAGCTCGATGCCGCCGAGACCGAGGCCGAGGTGCAGCGCGCCAAGGCCGCGCTCGAATTGGCGAAGGAGACCTATCAGCGCGCGCTCACGCTGCGCCAGGGCGGCGCCGGCAGCGTCGCGGCGCTCGACCGCGCGCAGGCCGATCTTTCCTCGGCCGAGGCCACGCTGAAGCTGGCCGAGGCACGCCTCGCCAAGACGCGCCTCATGGCGCCGTTCGACGGCGTGATCGGGCTGCGCAAGGTTTCGATCGGCGCCCTCCTCGTGCCCGGCCAGGAGATCGTGAACCTCGAGCAGATCAACCCGCTCAAGGTCGACTTCAAGGTGCCCGAGATGCTGCTGGCCGCGGTGAAGGTGGGCCAGACGATCCGCCTGCGCCTCGACGCGATGGGCAGCCGCGCGGTCGAGGGCACGGTTTACGCGATCGATCCGCTGCTCGAGGCCGGCGGCCGCGCGATCGTATTGCGCGCGCGCATCCCCAATGACGACGGCACGCTGCGGCCCGGCCTGTTCGCGCGCGTGGTGCTGACGATCGACGAGAAGAACGACGCGGTTTTCGTGCCCGAGCAATCGGTGCTGCCGGGCAGCGACGGCAGCAAATCCGTGTTCAAGGCCATCGACGGCAAGGCGGTGATGGCGCGCGTCGAGCTCGGCGAGCGCATCAAGGGCGAGGTGGAGATCGTGTCGGGCCTCAAGGCCGGCGACGTGGTGATCACGGCGGGCCTGCCGAAGCTGCGGCCGGGCGTCAGCATCTGCAACCTGGCCGGCACGGCCGGCAAGGCGCAGGACAAGGCGCCGCCGCCGGGCCTTCCACTCTGCCGGCCCGCCGGCCCTCCGCCCGCAAAGTAGCTGCGCGCGGCGCGCATGAAGATCTCCGAAGTCTGCATCAAGCGCCCGGTCTTCGCGAC
>CAYZSG010000406.1:0-1966 GCA_964481045.1 uncultured Candidatus Odyssella sp.
AGCGCCTCGCCCAGGCGCTCGACATGGAACACCACGCGCTCGCGCACGCCGAGCGGCGCGGTCGTGTGATTGAGGCCGAGGGCGTAAAGGGACATTGGGCGTAATTTGCGCTAAGACCGCAGATTATAAGTGTTTTTTCGCCCCGGCTTTGACCCGCATCAAGCCGATGCTGCGTCTATAATCCTCCGCTCCAGCCGGACCAGACGCATGGATACCCTCTCCCGCATCAAGGACCTTGCGATCAAGGAACTCTCTCTCGATCCGGCGAAGATCGATCCGAACGCGCCGCTCGCCGACCTCGGCATCGACTCGCTGACCTTCATCGAGTTCATGTTCAAGATCGAGGACGAGTTCGGCGTGAAGGTCTCCGACGAGGACCTGCGCGGCATCAAGTGCCTCGCGGACCTGGAGCGCCACGTGGCCGCTGCCGTGCAGGCCGCCGGCAAGGCCTGAAGGCGCGCTAGCCATGGCGGCGAGCAGCGCGCCGGCTTCGCGCCGCGTCGCGGTCACCGGTGCGGGCGTCGTCTCGGCGCTCGGCGGCAATCTCGCGGATTTCTACGGCGCGCTCGCCGCCGGCAGGCTCGGCGTGCGCGCCCTGCCCAAGGAAGTGGCGAGCGGCTCCGGCGTGCAGGTCGGCGCGCTCATCGACTGGGATCCGGCGCCGCACTTCAAGGGGCCCGAGGCGGCGGCGCTCGACCGCGTCGCGCAGTTCGCGCTCGTCGCCGCCGGCCAGGCGCTGGCGGCAAGCGGCCTCGACCTCGAGAAGGCGGACCGCAACAGGATCGGCGTCTACTGGGGCACCGGCATGGGCGGCGCGGGAACGCTCGAGACCGCCTACGCCACCGTCTACGGCAAGAACGACTTCCGGTTGCGGCCGCTCACGGTCGTCATGGCGATGAACAACGCGGCCGGCTCGAACGTCGCGGTGAAGTGGGGATTGCGCGGCCCGTTCGGCAATTTCTCCACCGCCTGCTCCTCCTCGGCGATGGCGATCGGCGAAGGCGCGCAGGCGATCCGCAGCGGGCGCGCCGACGCGGTGCTGGCGGGCGGCGCGGAAGCGCTGCTCACTCCCGGCATGCTTGCCGGCTGGCAGGCGCTGCGCACGCTCGCGCCGGCGGACGCAGCCAATCCGGCGGCGAGCTGCAAGCCCTTCGACAAGAGGCGCGGCGGGCTGGTGCTCGGCGAAGGCGCCGCCGCGCTGATGCTCGAAGAGGAATCCCGCGCGCGCGCGCGCGGCGCGCCGATCCTCGCGCTCATCACCGGCTACGGCAATTCCTGCGACGCCGTGCACATGTCCAAGCCCGACCGCGACGGCCAGGTGCGCGCGATGACGCAGGCGCTCGCCGAGTCGGGGCTCTCGCCCGCCGACATCGGCTACATCAACGCGCACGGCACCGCCACCATCGTGGGCGACGTGGTCGAATGCGAGGCCATCCGGACGGTGTTCGGCGAGGCGGCCGCACGCATCCCGGTGAGCTCGACCAAGTCCATGCACGGGCACCTGCTGGGCGGCGCGGGCGCGCTCGAGATGGCCGCCGCGCTGATGCCGTTCCGCGAAGGACTCGTGCCCCCGACAGCGAGCCTTGCCGAGCCCGATCCCGGCTGCGCCGTTCGCCACGTGCCGGGCAAGGCCGAGCGGATCGAGGTCCCGCGCGCGGTGATGTCGAACTCGTTCGCCTTCGGCGGCTCGAACGTGGTCCTCATCGCGGAGCGGGCCTGATCCACCCGAGCGCCCTCGTCGCCCCGGGCGCGCAGCTCGGCGACGGCGTGAGCGTCGGCCCCTACGCGGTGATCGAGGAGGACGTGTCCATCGGCGAAGGCTGCGTCATCGCCTCCCACGTGGTGATCAAGCGCCACACGCGCATCGGCGCGCGCAACCGCATCGCCGAGCACGCGGTGATCGGCGGCGATCCGCAGGACCTCAAGTTCCGGCCCGAATGCCTGTCGCACACCGAGATTGGCGATG
>CAYZSG010000407.1:0-1957 GCA_964481045.1 uncultured Candidatus Odyssella sp.
TCTTCCCGCGCGATCTGGTGGCGCGGCTGCACGCGGCCGTGGCGCGCGAGGGCGCCGACATGGCTTGCGCGCGCTCGGACGGGCAGGATCATCCGGTGTTCGGCCTTTGGCCGGTGCGCCGCGCCGCCGACCTCCGCCGCGCGATGGAGGAGGGTGTGCGCAAGGTCGATCTCTGGACCGCACGCTACAAACTCGCCGTGGCGGAGTTCGCCATCGAGCCTTTCGATCCGTTCTTCAACGCCAACCGGCCCGAGGATCTGGCCGAGGCGGAGCGGCTGCTGGCGCGCGAACGCTAGCGGCGCGCCTCCGGCACGATTTCCAGCGTCACCGCATCGCTGTTGATCAGCCGCTTGCCGGCGTTCTCGAAATTGACCGTCACGCGGCTGCCGATGGCGCTCTGGACCTGGCCCAGGCCCCATTCGGGGTGCGCGGGGTGGCGCACGAAACAACCGGGGACAAGCGTTCCCGACATGGTTAATACTCCCGGTCCGGAACCCGTTAACACATCGTTGAAACGTCTTAACGCGCTGTTAACGGTTTTCCGCCTAAGCCTCCACTCTTGCATAGGCCGCAGTGATGGAGCCACCGATGAACCAGCCGATCCTGAACATGGGCGCCGGTCGCGCGCTGCCGGTGGGCTTCGATCTGCGCGTCGTCCATCTGCTGCATTCCCGCGTGCTGCACGACATCGCCGGCCCGGTGGGCGCGATCTCGAACGGCCTGGAATTGGCCAAGGAGAGCGGCGGCGCGCTCGACGCCGACGCGATGCAGCTCGTGGCCATGAGCGCCCGCGACCTCGCGGAGCGGGTGCGCTTCTACCGCGTGGCGTTCGGCCTGGCGCCGGGCGCGGTCAAGACGCTGCGCGAGGGCCGCGACCTTCTCACGCCGGCCGTCATCGGCCCGCGCAACAAGATCGTCTGGCCCGAGGCCGACGGCCCGGCCGCCTGGCCGTTCGGCGACGAGTCGCTGAAGCTCCTGCTCAACATGATCGCGCTCGGCGGCGAGAGCCTGCCGCGCGGCGGCAACATCGAAGTGTTCGTCGAGCCCGCGCCGCAGCAGCTCCGCTTCACGATCGTGGCGTCGGGGCAGGGCGTGCGCGTCGAGGAGCTCACCTTGGCCGCGCTGATGGGCACGATCGCCCTCGAGCAGCTCACGCCGCGCAGCGTGCACGGCTACTTCACCGCGCGTATCGCCGAGGCGATGGGCGGGCGTCTCACGCTCGACTATCCGCAGCCCGGCATGCTCGCCCACCGCGTGGCGCTGCCGATCTGAGCGAAGCGTTGGCTGCGTAGGGGCGCGCTGCGCGCGCCCTGCTTCCGCCATCGCGATTTTCGCCGTTCTCGAGAGTCTTCAGGCGTCGATAGGGCGCGCGCAGCGCGCCCCGACGCGTTCGAGACTACGGCAGATCGAACACGAGCACCTCGGCGTCGCGTCCGCGCTCGAGTTTCACCGCATCCACATCCGACAGCTTGAGCGCGTCGCCGGCGGCGAGGGCGGTGCCGTTCACGGCGACGCTGCCGCGCGCGACGTGCACATAGGCCTTGCGGCCTGGCGCGAGCGCCAGCGTGGCGCTCTCGGCGACATCGAACAGGCCGGCATAAACCGAAGCGTCCTGATGGATCTTCACCGCGCCGTCGCGGCCGTCCTTGGCGGCGACGATGCGCAGGCGGCCGCGCTTCTCGGCGGGCGCGAAGTGCTTCTGCTCGTACTCCGGCGCGATGCCGGTCACGTCAGGGACGATCCAGATCTGAAGGAAGTGGACCGGATCGGATTTCGAGGCGTTGAACTCGCTGTGCATCACGCCCTTGCCGGCGCTCATGCGCTGCACGTCGCCGGGCCTGATGACCGAGCCGGTGCCCATGCTGTCCTTGTGCTGGAGCGCGCCGGCGAGCACGTAGCTCACGATCTCCATGTCGCGGTGGCCGTGCGTGTCGAAGCCGCCGCCCGGCGCCACGCG
>CAYZSG010000408.1:0-1917 GCA_964481045.1 uncultured Candidatus Odyssella sp.
CATGAAGAACCTCCTCCAGATCAACAGCAGCCTGTTCTCCGACGGCGGCCAGTCCAGCCAGCTTGCGCAGCGATTCGTCGCTGCCTGGACCCGCGCGAATCCGGGAGCGCGCGTGACCGTGCGCGACCTTGCCCGCGATCCGGTTCCTCACCTCGATGCCGCCACCTTCGGCGCGTTCCTCGCCAAGCCCGAGGATCGCGACGCGAAACAGCAGGCGGCGGCAAGTTATTCCGATGCGCTGATCGCCGAACTCAAGGCCGCGGACGTGATCGTGCTCGGCCTGCCGATGTACAACTTCGGCCTGCCTTCCGTCCTCAAGGCCTATATCGACCAGATCGCACGCGCTGGGGCGACTTTTCGCTACACCGCGGACGGCCCGGTCGGCCTGTTGACCGGCAAGAAGGCCTACGTGTTCGCAACGCGCGGCGGCCAGTACAAGGGCACGCCAAAAGACACACAGACCGCCTATGTACGCGACCTTCTCGCCTTCATCGGCATCACCGACGTGGAGTTCGTCTACGCCGAGGGGCTGGCGATCAGCGAGGCCAGCAAGTCGTCGAACATTGCCGGGGCGCACCGCCACATCGAAGGGCTCACGCAGCAGCTGCCTCTGGCGGCGTGAGCATGTGCCGCGATCGGCGCGGCCGCCTCAATCGGCGCTAAGCCTTCGCGCGTCCGGACGTCATGCGACGCTGGATGGCAAGCGCCTCGCGCGCGAGGAGGTCGGCGATCTTGACCCGGCGTTTCGGATCGAGCCTCTCTTTGATCGCGGCGCAACTGAGCGCGCCGATCGGCTTCTTCTGCCGGTCGAGGATCGGCACGGCGACCACCAGCGCTTCGGAGATCAGCGCGGGCCAGAACGCGTAGCCCTGCTCGCGCGTCTCGGCAAGCAATTGACCGATGCGCGAGAGCGTGACCTTCGGATAATCGCCCAGCCGCGTCCGGACGCGCGACAGGATTTCCTTCACCTCGGCGTCGTCGAGCGCCGCGAGCACCGCGAGCCCGCCGCCACCGACGCCGAGCGGATAGGCCTTGCCGACCTCCATCACCAGTGACTTGATCGGATAGGTGCCGTCGCGCCGGTCGACGCAAAGGACGTCGTCGCCGATGCGCCGCAAGAGATAGATGGTGTCCTGGGTTTCGGCCTCGATGCGGTCGAGCGACGCGCCCGCAATCGCCGTCAGGTCGAAGCGCCGGCCGGCCGCCAGGCCGAGCAGCCAGGCCTGGGGGCCAAGGTGGTAGCAGCGGGATTCGTCCCGCTCGACCAATCCCTCGGCCCCGAGATTGCGCAGGAAGCGATGCACGGTCACCCGATCGTAGCCGGTGGCCTTGGCGATCTGGCCTGCCTGCAATCCGGCCTCGGCGGCGCTGCTCAGCGCTCGCAGGATCACAACTGACTTGTGCAATGTCACGGCTGCTTTTCCGCCACCGGGACCGGCGCGGCAAGGTCCGCGCGCAGGCGCTGCTTGTCGATCTTGCCGACGTTGGTGCGCGGCATTTCGCCCAGCACGCTGATGACCTTGGGTACCTTGTAGGGCGCCAGTTGCGAGGCACAGAGATCGCGCAGCCGGGCCGGATCGATCTTGCTTCGCGTCGTCACGAAGGCGACGATCTCCTCGCCGAATTCGGCCGAGGGTGCACCGACCACTGCGGCCTCGGCCACGTCGGCATGCGTGAGCAGCACGCTCTCGATCTCGTTCGGGTACACGTTGGCGCCGCCGCGGATGATCATGTCCTTCTCGCGGCCGGTGATGTAGACGAAGCCGTCCTCGTCCACGTAGCCGAGGTCGCCCGGCAGGTACCAGCCGTCCCGGAAGGCGCTCATGCTGGCTTCCGGGTCGTTGTAGAACGCCTTCGCGGTGCCTGCGCTGCGATACGAGATCCGGCCGATGCTGCCGCGCGGGAGATCGTTGAAGT
>CAYZSG010000409.1:0-1915 GCA_964481045.1 uncultured Candidatus Odyssella sp.
CGGCGACCGCGTGATCGCTATCCCCGCGGGCTTCCGCCCGGTAGCCGAAAGCCCAGGCGCGCCGTTCGCCGCGATCGCCGACGAAACGCGCAGATTCTACGGCGTGCAGTTCCATCCCGAGGTGATGCACACGCCGGACGGCGCGAAGCTGTTGAAGAACTTCACGCACCGGATCGCCGGCCTCAAGGGCGATTGGTCGATGAAGGCGTTCCGCGCCGAGGAGATCGCCAAGATCCGCGAACAGGTGGGCAAAGAGCGCGTGATCTGCGGCCTCTCGGGCGGCGTCGATTCGTCGGTCGTGGCGGTGCTGCTGCACGAGGCGATCGGCGACCAGCTCACCTGCATCTTCGTCGATCACGGCCTGCTGCGCCTCGACGAGGCGAAGCAGGTCGTCGAGCTGTTCCGCAACCACTACAACATCCCGCTCGTGCACCGCGACGCGTCCGCGCTGTTCCTGGGCAAGCTCGCCGGCGTCTCCGACCCCGAGCAGAAGCGCAAGATCATCGGCACGACGTTCATCGACGTGTTCGACGAGGAGGCGCACAAGGTGGGCGGCGCCGCGTTCCTTGCGCAGGGCACGCTCTATCCCGACGTGATCGAGTCGGTCTCCTTCTTCGGCGGGCCGTCGCATACGATCAAGTCGCATCACAATGTGGGCGGCCTTCCCGAGCGCATGAAGCTGAAGCTCGTGGAACCCGTGCGCGAATTGTTCAAGGACGAGGTGCGCGCGCTCGGCCGCGAGCTCGGCCTGCCGGACTCCTTGGTGGGCCGCCACCCGTTCCCCGGCCCCGGCCTCGCGATCCGCATCCCCGGCGCCGTCACGCGCGAGAAATGCGACCTGCTGCGCAAGGCCGACGCGATCTACATCGAGGAGATCCGGAAGGCCGGGCTCTACGACACGATCTGGCAGGCCTTCGCGGTGCTATTGCCGGTGCAGAGCGTGGGCGTGATGGGCGACGCGCGCACCTACGACCACGCGCTCTCATTGCGCGCCGTCACCTCCACCGACGGCATGACCGCCGACTGGTTCGCGTTCCCGCCCGAAATCCTCGCGCGCATCTCGACGCGCATCACCAACGAAGTCCGCGGCATCAACCGCGTGCTCTACGACGTGACCAGCAAGCCGCCCGGCACGATCGAGTGGGAGTGACCGGCATGCCCGACCTTTCCGCTTTTCCGATCACCCAGCGCTGGCCCGCGCAGCATCCTGATCGCCTTCAGCTCTATGCGCTGCCGACGCCGAACGGGGTGAAGATCTCGATCATGCTGGAGGAGATCGGCCTGCCCTACGAGGCGCATCTCGTCGACATCGGGAAGAACGAGAGCTGGACGCCCGAATTCCTCTCGCTCAATCCGAACGGCAAGATTCCGGCGATCATCGATCCGGACGGGCCGGGCGGCCGGCCGATCGGCCTGTTCGAATCGGGCGCGATCATGATCTACCTCGCGGACAAGACCGGGCGGCTGCTTCCGGCCGATCCGGCGCGCCGCTACGAGGCGATCCAGTGGCTGTTCTTCCAGAACGCCGGCGTGGGCCCGATGTTCGGGCAGGTCGGCTTCTTCAACAAGTTCGCGGGCAAGGCGTTCGAGGACAAGCGGCCGCTCGAGCGCTATGTGGCCGAATCGAAGCGCCTGCTCGGCGTCGTCGAGGGCCGGCTTGCCTCGCGCGCCTGGATCATGGGCGACGACTACACGATCGCCGACATTTCGCTGCTCGGCTGGGTGCGCAACCTGATCGGATTCTACGAGGCGCGCGATCTCGTGGCGTTCGACAGCCTGAAGCACGTTCCGGCCTGGCTCGAGCGCGGCCTCGCCCGCCCGGCCGTGCAGCGTGGCCTGGCGATCCCGAAGCGCCCGTGAGCTAGAGCACGTTTCGTTTGGATGGACTCGGCGGCTGCAGCGTAGGGGCGCGCTG
>CAYZSG010000410.1:0-1901 GCA_964481045.1 uncultured Candidatus Odyssella sp.
GTGGCAACGCCTCGTGCGCGTCCATCCTTCGAGGCGGCCCCAAGCGGGGCCGCACCTCAGGATGAGGCCGATTTTGCTCCAACAAACACGCCTCATCCTGAGGTGCTCGCCCTACTTTGGGCGGGCCTCGAAGGATGGACGCGAGCTCGATGTTGATGCAAACGGCGCTTTCGCGTGAACGAATGCAACTCTACAGCCCGCGCCGCTTCCGCTCGACGTCGTCCCAGGCGGTGAGCGCCTGGTAGTCGGGCACGAAGCCGAGCCCTTTTCGCGCATCCGACGACACCGCGGTCTGCGAGGTGACCACGTCGACCAGCGCCGGGGCGTTGGCGAGCGCGCGGCGGAGCGCCGGCGCCAGGTCCTCGGGCTTCTCCACCCGCTCGCCATGCGCGCCCAGCGCGCGGGCCATCGCCGCGTAGTCGGAGTGGCGCAGCACCGTGCCGACCACGCGCCCGCCGTAGTTGCTCTCCTGGTCGAAGCGCTCGATGTTCCAGGCCGCGTTGTTGGAGACGATGAACACCGCCTTGGCGCCGTGCCGCACCGCGGTGTCGATCTCCATCGCATTGATGCCGAAGGCGCCGTCGCCGTTCACCGAGATCACATGGCGCCCCGGATAGGCCAGCGCCGCCGCGATCGCGAACGGCACGCCGACGCCGAGGCAGCCGAACGCGCCTGCATCCATGTAGGTGCGCGCTTCGAGGCCGACGCGCGCGAAGCTCAACAGATCGCCGCCATCGGCGATGGCGATGTAGTCGCCATCGGCCACCTCCTTGATCGCGTCGAAGATCGCGTTGGGATGGATCTTGCCGTCGTCGCCGCGCGCGATCTTCCGCCCTCCAGACGAGCGCTCGAGATGCCGGCGGCGCAGCCCCTCGGTCCATTGCCGGTCCACGCGCGGCGGGCGGTTGCCGGCCGCGTCGACGATCGCGGCGAGCGCGAGGCTCGGCGTCGCCAGCAATTCCGGATCGCCGCGCCGGTTGTCGAGCAGTTCGCCGGCCGTGTCGGCGAGGCGCACGAAGCACGCGTTCGGGAACACGGCGGGCGAGCCGTAGCCCATCTGATAATCGAGCTTGCGGCCGATCACGAGAACGGCGTCGGCCTCGGTCATCGCCGCCGCGCGCATCGCGCCGACCACGGCGGGATGCGCGGCGGGCACGAGCCCGCGGCTTTCCTGCGTGTCGAGATAAACGGCGCCGCAGGCGTCGAGCAGGCGCCCGAGTTCCTTCTCCGCGCCGCGCGCGCCACGGCCCGTCATCACCAACGGCCGTTTCGCGTTCCACAGCACCTCGACCGCCGCGGCGACCGCCGCCGGATCAGGCGGAATGCGGCGCGCAGGCTTCGCGCGCATCCAGTCGTCGAGCACGAGCGCGGGCGCCACCGGTGTGCGCAACACGTCCGTCGGGATCTCGACATAGACCGGCCCGGGCTCGCCGGCGTCGCCGAACGCGCGCGCCACCGCCTCGTCGAGTTCCCGCACCACCTGGTCGGAAACGCGCAAAGTGCGCGATTGGCGGCACACAGGGCGCAGGATCTCGACATGCGGAATGTCCTGCAGCGGTCCCATGTTCGCCTGCGGGCGCGAGGTGCAGCCGCCGATCAGCAGCACCGGCACGCGCGCGAGCGAGGCGTTGGCCATCGCCGTGACCGTGTTCGTGACGCCGGGCCCGGCCGTCACCATTGCCACGCCGAGCGCGCCGGTGAGCTCCGCGTGTGCGTGCGCCATGTGCACGGCGGCGCCCTCGTCGCGAACGTCGATGATGCGGATGCCGAGCCGCGCGATGTGGTCCCAGATCGGCTGGATGTGCCCGCCCTGCAGGCCGAAGACGCGATCGACGCTGCGCGCCTTCAAGAAGCGCGCGATCCATTCGGCGCAGATGTCGGGCGTGCTGTTGAGATCGATG
>CAYZSG010000411.1:0-1881 GCA_964481045.1 uncultured Candidatus Odyssella sp.
GAAACCATCGTCTATTTCGAGCAGACCGCGCGCGAATTCTGGCGTCTCTCGCCGGCGCATCGCGAGATCATCACGATGATCGGCATCAACGGCATGAGCTACGAGCAGGTGGCGCAAGTGCTCGGCTGCCCGATCGGCACCGTGCGTTCGCGCCTCGCGCGCGCCCGCGCCGAGCTGCAGAGCGCCATCGACGGGAAAGAGGCCGCGCAGGCCCGCCCCGCGAAGCGCACCCGCGAGCTTGCGAGCCGCGCTGCGTAGAGCGAAGCGACACGCACGAATGGGAAGGGGCGGGCATCAACCCGCCCCTTTCGCGTTTCCGGGGCGCTCTTCAGTGCGGCTTGGCGCGGTTCAACAGTTCCAGCCACTCGGAGGGCACGCCCTCGACCGGCAAGACCGCGCGCAACGCGCGCACGCTGAGCGTCTGCCGCCGCACGCGCTCGCAGCGCTCGGCGAGGGCCGGCTCCTTCGCCAGGCGGCGGGCGACCTCGCTGCGGTCGTCCGGCGCAAGCCGGCCTTCCACGTAGTCGAGGAGATCGGCCTCGGTAATCATGTCCAGTCGTGCCATCGCGTTCCGGTTGATGTGGCGGCGCCTGCGCGGCGCCTACTTGAGTTATGCAACGCACCCGCTTTCGTTCCGCCCGGCGGGCAATGTGAAGCGGGCCAACGCGCCGCATGGGCGCGCGTGGCCGGGCACGCCGCCTGCGTCGTTTACTAAGCCCGGTGCGCGCGCTAGGAAGTGCGAACGCCGCGAGGGAGGGGAACGTGCTGTCCGAAGCTGATCGCCAGAAGGCCTGCGAAATCCTGCTCGAAGCCGAGCGCATCAAGAAGCCCGCGCTCCAGCTCTCGAAGACGTTCCCCGACATCACGATCGAAGACGCCTACGCGATCCAGAGCCTCGTCAACGAGGCGAAGGTGAAGGCGGGCTCGAAGGTGATCGGCAACAAGATCGGCCTCACCTCGAAGGCCATGCAGCAATCCTCGCAGATCGACGAGCCCGACTACGGCGTGCTGCACGACTACATGGTGATCGAAGACGGCGCCAAGGTGCCGTTCGAGCGCTTCATCATCCCGCGGGTCGAGATCGAGCTGGTGTTCGTGCTCGGCAAGGCGCTTAAAGGGCCCGGCGTGGGTCTGCTCGACGTGCTGCGCGCGACGGAATACGTCGTGCCCGCGATCGAGATCATCGACGCGCGCGTGCAGAACCCGCGCAAGATCACCGACACGGTCTCCGACAACGGCGCCGCCGCCGGCCTCATCGTCGGCGGCCGCGCGGTGGGGCCGATGGATATCGATCTCCGCTGGGTGGGCGGCCTGCTCTACCGCAACGCCGACATCGAGGAGACGGGCGTGGCCGCCGGCGTGCTCGGCCATCCGGCGCTGGGTATCGCGTGGCTCGCCAACAAGGTGGGCCGCTTCGGCACCGTGCTCGAGCCGGGCCGCGTGATGCTCTCGGGCTCGTTCATCCGACCCGTCTGGGCGCAGAAGGGCGACACCCTCCGCGCCGATTTCGGCCCGCTCGGCAGCCTGGGTGTGCAGTTCGTTTAGCGCGTTGCGCGTCCGCTACCACCCGATTGCCTTCGGCATCCAGAGCGCAAGGCCCGGAAAGGCGAAGACGAGTACCAGCGCGCCGATCTGCAGCAGCACGAACGGAATGATGCCGCGATAGATCTCGCCGGTCGTCACCTCGGGCGGTGCCACGCCTTTCAGGAAGAACAGCGCCCAACCGAACGGCGGGGTCAGGAACGACGTCTGGAGGTTCACGCAGATCAGCGTGGCCAGCCACACCTTGTCGACGCCGGCCGCGGCGAAGATCGGCAGGAACAGCGGCACCGCGATGTAGCTGATCTCGATCCACTCGATGAAGAAGCCGAGCACGAAGAT
>CAYZSG010000412.1:0-1861 GCA_964481045.1 uncultured Candidatus Odyssella sp.
CAAGGGCCTCGAGAAATGGGGCGCCGATCACGGGCTGACGAAGCACGTCTACAAGCTCGGCCTCGCCGAGGACTCGGCCGAAGCCGCCGTCGAGCGCCTCAATGCCCAAGCCGTCGCCGGCCACACCGATTGGAAGCTCGTGACGAAGAAGGACGTGGAGGCCGCCGACGAAGCCGAGGTGCTGGAGCGGCTCGGCCGTAAGACGAAGGCGGTCGATCCCGCCTACTATCCCGGGATCAAGGGCGCGCGCGGCATATTCAAGATCAAGCCGGTCGATATCGAGCGCTCGGTGCTCGTGGGCCAGGCCGTGGCCGGCGAGGTGATGAAGCCGGTCAAGATCAACGCGGCCTCGATCGCCGATTACCTGATCAAGAACGCGCTCGCGCCGTGACGCCGACCCGCCTGCTCTTCGTCAGCAATTCCGACAGCAAGAGCGCCTGGAAGCGGCGGCTCGAATCGCTCGATCCCTCGATCGAGGTGCGCCTCTGGCCCGAGGCGGGCGAACTCGCGGATATCGAGGCCGCGCTCGTCTGGAAGCCGCCCGCGGGCCTGCTCGCGTCGCTGCCGCGGCTCCGGCTCATCCTCTCGCTCGGCATGGGCGTCGATCACGTCTTCGCCGATCCGGCGCTGCCCCAGGGCGTGCCGATCGCGCGCCTCGTCGACCCCGACCTCGTCAACCGCATGAGCGAGTATTGCGCGCTGGCCGTGCTGCGCTATCACCGCAATGCTGACACCTACGACGCGTTCCAGCGCGCGCGGCAGTGGAAGGCGTTGCCCAACGAGCCGGTCGGCGCCAGCCGTAGCGTCGGCATCCTCGGCATGGGCGAGATCGGGCGCGATCTCGCGGCCAAGCTGGCGCCATTCGGATTCCGGCTGGCCGGGTGGAGCCGGACGGCCAAGCAGGTGCCGGGCGTCGAAGGGTTCCACGGCGCCGCCGGCTTCAAGCCGTTCCTCGCGAAGAGCGAGATCGTCGTCTGCCTGCTGCCGCTCACGCCCGAGACCGAGGGCGTCCTGAATGCCGAAGCGTTCGCGGCGCTGCCCAAGGGCGCCGTCGTCGTGAACGCCGCGCGCGGCGGCCATGTCGTGGACGCCGATCTCATCGCCGCGCTCGACAGCGGCCACCTCGCGGCGGCCCAGCTCGACGTGTTCCGGCAAGAGCCGTTGCCGCCCGACCACCCGTTCTGGATGCACCCCAAGGTGCGGATCACGCCGCACAATGCCGGCCTCACCAATCCCGACACGGCGGCGGCGCAGATCGTCGAAAACCTGCGCCGCCTGCGCGCGGGCCAACCTCTGTTGAACATCGTCGATCCGGCGCGCGGTTATTAAACGCGCCGGCCCCCGGTGCGCCACGGCACTCTGTGCCGCCATGTCCCCTTGCCCGGTGGGCCGTTTCGCGCTAGAGGGCGCGGCCGTCTAACCGCTTTTTCCGGCTGCGTTTCCCGCCGCGCCGAGGCCCGCCTGGCGCCGGCGAAGCGCCGCTTTTCGTCCCCCTCGGGGCCGCATCCCAGACCCCTCCCGAACCACTCCACACGCACCAGGAAAGCTCATGGCTCGCAAGAAAATCGCCCTCATCGGCGCCGGTCAGATCGGCGGCACGCTCGCTCTGCTCGCCGGCATGAAGGAACTGGGCGACATCGTCGTCCTCGACATCCCCGATGCCGAAGGGCTGGCCAAGGGCAAGGCGCTCGATATCGCGCAGGCGGCGCCGGTCGAGGGCTTCGATGCCTCTTATAAGGGCACCTCGAACTACGCCGACATCAAGGGCGCCGATGTGTGCATCGTCACCGCCGGCGTGCCGAGGAAGCCCGGCATGAGCCGCGACGACCTCGTCGGCATCAACGCCAAGGTCATCGCCGCC
>CAYZSG010000413.1:0-1799 GCA_964481045.1 uncultured Candidatus Odyssella sp.
GGTAAAGAAAGAAGATGACGCCGAACAGGAATAGCAGATGGTCGTAGCCGGTGACCATGTGCTTGGCGCCCAGATAGATGAACGGGCCGATCTGAAGGCCGATCGTCTGCTCGATGAACGCCTTGTCGCCGTCCGGCACCCCGTGGGCGGACGCGGTCGAAGCGAAGAAGACGAAAAGGAGCGCGCTCGCTGCCGCCAGCGCCACCGCCCTCAAGCTTCGCTCCACGCGACCGCCCCATCGTTGGTTGAAGAGCTGCGACTTGTGTTTTGCGGCGAGCCGCCACATCCTATCCTGGAGGATAGCATGGCGCGGGCCGGCCCGGTCAACCAGGCAAAGCAGCAGCTCGAAGAAAGATTACGCACGATGGGTAAAGTCCATAAGACGCATCCCGAAATTGTGAAGCGTCTGCGGCGCGCCGAAGGTCACTTGCGGACCATCATCGGCATGATCGAGTCGGGCCGCGGCTGCCTCGATTTGGCGCAGCAGCTCCATGCCGTCGAGATGGCGATTTCGAGCGCAAAGAAGACGCTGATTCACGATCATATCGATTCCTGCATCGAACGCAGCGCCGGCCGCACGTCGGGCAACGGCCGCGCGGCCCTGGCCGAATTCAAGGAGATCACGAAATACCTTTGAGCCGTTAGTGACGGAGTTCATCGATCTGCTGCAGCGAGGAACGGCTGGCACTTGGCTGTTCGTCCGAGCGCCAGTCTGCTTGGCGCGCTGCACGGATTGGAGCCCGGCCACTCTCAGACGATGATGTCGGCAGGCGACACTCTGATCTGCGTGGGCTTGAGCCTGGCCGGAATCCAATAGGGGCGACGATTGGCCGGGGCGTGAGCAATGCGATGGGTTGAACAGCTTGTCGGCTCGGTCATGGGCCTGCAACGCGAGGTCTATGGCTTGCTCGGCAGCCGCATCCAGTCGATGACGGAGAGCGCGGATGCGGCAACGGGCGCGATCGCGTTCGCGCTGGCGCTGGGGGCCATTCACGCGATGACGCCCGGCCACGGCAAGGCGGTGATCTTCTCTTATTTCCTCGGAACGCGCGCGCGGCCGCTGAGCGGCCTCGCGATGGCGGGCAAGGTTGCCGGCATGCATGTGCTCTCGGCCGTCCTGCTGGTCGCGCTGTTCGGGTCGGCGGCCAGCATGTTCGGGCGCCCGGCGGGCGTCGCCAAGTGGGTTCAGATCGCGAGCTATGCGATCATCGTCGTCATCGGCGCGTGGCTGCTGTGGCGGGCGCTGCGCGGCAGGCCGGCAATGGCGGCGCACCGGCACGACCTTTCGCAAGGCCTGCTGCCGTTCGCCATCGGCCTGCTGCCATGCCCGATGACGATGCTGATCCTCACCTACGCGCTGGCCAACGCCTCGCTCGCGGCCGGGCTCGTGCTCGTGGGCTTTCTCGGCGTCGGCATCGCGGCGACGATCGCGCTGGTGGGATCGCTCGGGATGCTCGTGCGCGGCGGCGCGTTCGCCGTGCTCGATCCCGCCGGACGGGGCTATGCGCGCCTCCTCGGCGGGCTCGAGATCGCGAGCTGTCTCGCGATCGTGGTGCTCGGCGCGATCTTCCTGGCCGGCGCGCTGGCCTGACGCGCTCAATGGGAATGGCGGTGGTGCAGATCGGGATAGTGCGCGTGTGCGTGCACGATGCGGCCGTGGCGGTGGGGGTGCGTGTGCGGCTCGCCCTGCGGATCGCTCGCTTCGTGCGCGTGGCGGTGATGCTCGTCGTGCACGTGCCGATGCTCGTGCTCCATCGGCTCGTGCGCGTGCTCGTGCGCGTGCCGCTCGGACAGGTGCA
>CAYZSG010000414.1:0-1783 GCA_964481045.1 uncultured Candidatus Odyssella sp.
ATCTGCTGGCGGCTTTCGGCGCCGGCGCCGCTGGCGATGGCGAGCGGCAGGGAGCCGAGCACCATCGCGCCGGTCGTCATCAGGATGGGCCTGAGGCGCAGCACGGCGGATTCGATCACGGCCGCGCGCTTCTCGGTGCCGCGCTCCTGAAGCTGGTTCGCGAATTCCACGATCAGGATGCCGTGCTTGGTGATGAGGCCCACCAGGGTCACGAGCCCGATCTGGCTGTAAACGTTGAGCGTGCCGCCGGTGAGCTTCAGCGCGAGGAGGGCGCCCGCCATCGAGAGCGGCACCGTCAGCATGATGATCAGCGGATCGACGAAGCTCTCGAACTGCGCCGAGAGCACGAGATAGATGAAGGCGAGGGCGAGCAGGAACGTCATGTAGAGGCCGCCCGAGGCCTTGCGGAATTCGCGGCTCTGCCCGTCGAGATCGTGCAGGATCGCGCTCGGGAGTTTCTTCGCCTCGGCCTCCAAGAAATCGAGCGCGTCGCCGAGCGTGAAGCCGGTGGCGAGCGTGGCCGTGATCGTCGCCGAGCGCAGTTTGTTGAAGTGGTTGAGCTCGCGCGGCGTCACCGTCTCGCGCATCGTGACGAGGTTCGCGAGCGGCACCATCTCGCCGGCGCGCGAGCGGACGTAGATGTTGGTGAGGTCGCGCGGCGTCACGCGCGCCGTATCCGCCACCTGCACCATCACGTCGTATTGCTTGCCGTTGAGCTTGAAGCGGGTGACCTGCCGGCCGCCGAGCATCGTTTCGAGCGTGCGGCCGATCACCTCCACGTCGATGCCGAGATCGGCCGCCTTGTCGCGGTCGATGGCCACCTTCAACTCGGGCTTGTTGAGGCGGAGATCGGAATCGAGATTGGTGAGGCCGGGGTTGGTGCGCGCCGCGGCCAGGAGCTGGTTCACCGCCTTCTCGAGCTCGGCATAGGGCGCCGAGGTCTGCAATACGAACGACACCGGCTTGTCGATCGCGCGCTGGCCGAGCGATTGCGGATTGGTGGCAAACGCGAGCAGGCCGGGGATGCCGCCGAAGAGCTGCGGCGAAAGCTGCGCCACCAGCGCCTGCTGCTTCACCGGCCGCTCGCTCCAGTCCTTGAGGCCCACGAAGCCGATGAGGTTGCTCACCGTGGGGAATCCGATCACGGCGAAATAGCGTGTCTGATACGGCACGCGCGCGAACATCGCCTCCATGCGCCGCGCCGAATCGAGCGTGAATTCCACCGTCGAGCCCTCGGGCGCGATGCCGAGGGCGATGATCGTGCCGCGATCCTCCACCGGCGCCAATTCCGACGGCAGCGAGCGGAATAGCGCGAAGGCGAGCACGCCCACCATCGCCATGACGCCGATCACCAGCGCCTTCATGTCCACGGTGATCTCGAGCGCGCGGCGATAGCCGTCGCGCAGCCGCTCGAGGAAGCGCTCGATGACGCGGAACGCCCAGCCGTGCGTCTCGCTGTGCTTCAGGATGCGCGAGCACATCATCGGCGAGAGTGCCAGCGCCGTGAACCCGGAGACGACGACGGCGCCGGCGAGCGTGAGCGCGAATTCGGCGAACAGGCGCCCGGTGCGGCCCTCCTGGAACGCGATCGGCGCGTAAACGGCGGCGAGAGTCAGCGTCATCGCGAGAACGGCGAAGCCGATCTCCTTCGAGCCCTTGAGCGCGGCCTCCATCGGATTCATGCCGCCTTCGACGTAGCGGCTGATGTTCTCGAGCATCACGATCGCGTCGTCGACGACGAGGCCGATCGCGAGCACGAAGGCGAGGAGCGTGAGCGTGTTGA
>CAYZSG010000415.1:0-1773 GCA_964481045.1 uncultured Candidatus Odyssella sp.
TCGCGGGGTGGAATGGCATCATGGCGCCCGCCGGCACACCCAAGGCCGTCGTCGAGCGCATGAGTGCCGAGATCAACAAGATCATCCAGACGCCCGACGGGCGCGAGCGCATGCTGCAGATGGGATTGCTCGCCACCGGCACCACCCCAGAGGAATTCGCCGACGTGATCCGTCGCGACACGCCGCGTTGGGGCGAGGTGATCCGCAAGGCCGGCATCAAGCCAGAGTGAAGTAGGGCTTGTCTCCGGCGATCGTCACGCGGTCCATGACCCGCCGGTAGCCGGCATAGTCGTTGACCGCCAGGTGCTGGGTCGAGCGGTTGTCCCAGAACGCCAGGGTGCCCTTGGTCCAGCGAAAGCGGATCTGGAACTCGGGCCGCTGGCTGTGCCGGTTGAGGAATTCGAGCAAGGGCGCGCTTTCCTCTTCGGTCATATCCTGGAATCGGATGGCGTAGACCCAATTCACGAACAAGATGCTGCGCCCGGTTTCGGGATGAGTTCGCACACAAGGGTGGGGCGTTTCCCTGAGCGCCGCTTCGCTCGCGTTGATGCGCATGCTCTTGAGATCGTCGTCCGCATAGGTGCCTTGCGGTCCATACGAACGCTTTGCGCTGTGCATGACGTTGAGCTTTTCGAGCATGCGTTGCATGGCCGGGGACAACGCGTCGAAGGCCAGCATCTGGTTCGTCCAGATCGTGTCGCCGCCCACTGCGGGCGACTCGCGGCTGTAGAGGACTGTCCCGAGCACGGGCGCCTCCTGGAAGGTCATGTCCGAATGCCAGCGGCCGCCGAAATTCTGCTTCTTCTTCTCGTCCGCCTCACGCACGACCCGCATCATTTCGGGGTGGCCGTCGAGCGGTTTGATGAACGGGGTTTCGGCCAAGGGGCCGAATTGGCGCGCGAACGCCTTTTGCTGCTCGGGCTCGAGTTGCTGGTCGCGAAAGAAAAGCACGCAGTGATCTGCGAGCGCGCGGCGCAGTTCGGCCCGTGTCTCGTCGGGCAGGGGCCGGGCCAGGTCCAGCCCGCTGATTTCGGCGCCGCCGGCGCCGCAGAGCAATTCCATCTTCAATGCGCTCATTGCAGTTCTTCCCTCATCCTTGGTCGCCCAGTTGGCGCCGCATCTCGACGAGCGCGGCTTGCGTCTCGTTTGAAAGCCGCTCAACGACGGCGCTCACCGTCGTCAGCTCATTGAACCACGCAACGCTCTGCCCTGCCGCTTCATAGACCAGCGGTTCGACCTGGTGCTCTTCGATGGCGGCGAGCAATTCGCCGGTCAGCACATGCTGGTAGGGCATCGGCAGCGGATTGGGGGCGCCCTCGGCGTCCCATTCGTCGGACCAGCTGCTGCGGACCACCCGGCAGGGTTTTCCGCTATGCGCACGGGTAATCACCGTGTCTTCGCTCTTCGCGGCCAGGATCTTCTTCAACAGCACGGGCGGTGTTGCGTACTCGCGCGTGGCGAGCCACGCGGTGCCAAGCCAGACGCCTTGCGCGCCCATGCCGAAAGCGGCCGCGACCTGCCGCCCGTGGCCGACGCCGCCGGCGGCGAGGACCGGCAGCCCATCCGATGCCTCGACCACCTGCGGGACGAGGGTGAAGGTCCCCACCGGACCGGTGTGCCCGCCCGCGTCATAACCTTGCGCGACCAGGATGTCGATGCCGGCCTCGCGCGCTGCCTTCGCATGTCGCGCGGCGCCCACCAGCGCAAAGGCGAGCTTTCCGCGTGCCTTCGCGGCTTGAATCACGTCCTTCGGCAGTCCGACAGCGGTCACCA
>CAYZSG010000416.1:0-1744 GCA_964481045.1 uncultured Candidatus Odyssella sp.
GCTGTGCGCCCCCTCGCCGCCCCCATGATTCTGGGACAGGGCGCACAGCCGTGCGCCCCTACAACGACAACGCTTCGTCGATGAGCTTCGCCTGCTCCTTGGCGTGGCGGCTGGCGAGGCCCGTGGCCGGCGAAGCGGCGGCGGCGCGGCCCACATAGCGCGGCCGCCCCGGCATGCCGAGCTTGCCCATCACCTCTTCGATGCCGGGTGCCACGGTGCACCAGGCGCCCATGTTCGCGGGCTCTTCCTGGCACCAGACGACCGAGGCCTGCCGGAAGCGGCCGAGATCGTCGGCCAAGGGCTGCGCCGGGAACGGATAGAGCTGCTCGAGCCGGATGATGACGACGTCGTCGTTGAGCTTGCGCTCGTCGCGCGCTTCGAGCAGGTCGTAATAGACCTTGCCCGAGCAGAGCACGACGCGCCTGATCGTATCGTCCGGGCCGATGCCGCTGCCGTCGAACAGCACGCGGTGGAACGACGAGCCCGGGCCGAAATCGGCGAGCTTCGACGTGGCGAGCTTGTGGCGCAGCAGCGATTTCGGCGTCATCACGATGAGCGGCTTCCGGATCTTGCGGCGCATCTGGCGGCGCAGGACGTGGAAATAATTCGCCGGCGTCGTGCAGTTCACGACCTGCATGTTGTCTTCGGCGCAAAGCTGCAGATAGCGCTCGAGGCGCGCCGAGCTGTGCTCCGGCCCCTGGCCCTCGTAGCCGTGCGGCAGCAGCATCACGAGGCCCGAGAGCCGCAGCCACTTCGATTCGCCGGCGGCGATGAACTGATCGATGATCACCTGCGCGCCGTTCGCGAAATCGCCGAATTGCGCTTCCCACAGCACGAGGCAATGCGGCTCGGCCAGCGAATAGCCGTATTCGAAGCCGAGCACCGAGGCTTCGGCCAGCGGCGAATCGATGATCTCGAAATTCGCCTGGCCCGGCTTGATGTTCGCGAGCGGGATGTATTTCTGTTCGCTTTCCTGATCGACGAACACGGCATGGCGCTGCGAGAAGGTGCCGCGGCCGCAATCCTGGCCCGAGAGGCGCACCGGCGTGCCTTCGGCGAGCAGCGTGCCGAAGGCGAGCGCCTCGCCCGTGGCCCAATCGATGCCCTCGCCGCTCTCGATCGCCTTCCGCTTGGCCTCGAGCTGGCGCGCGATCTTGCGGTTGAGGTTGAAATCGCCCGGCACCTCGGTGAGGCGCCGGCCGACGAGCTTCAGCGCTTCCGTGGGCACGCCGGTTTCGCCGCGGATGTATTCGCCGCGCGCGGCTTCGAGTCCGGTCCAGGCGCCTTCGAGCCAATCCGCCTTGTTGGGGCGGAAGTTCTTGGCGACCTCGAAATCCTGCTCGAGCTGGGTCTCGAACGTCGCGATGAGGCCCTGGGCCTCCTCCTCGGTCACGACCTTCTCCGACGCGAGCTTCTGCGCGTAGACCGTGCGCGTCGTCGGCTGCTTCGCGATCGCGCGATACATGAGCGGCTGCGTGAAGGCCGGCTCGTCGCTTTCGTTGTGGCCGTGGCGCCGGTAGCACCACATGTCGATGACGACGTCTTTCTGGAACTCGTGGCGGAACTCGGTGGCCACGCGCGCGACGTGGACGACGGCTTCGGCGTCGTCGCCGTTGACGTGGAAGATCGGCGCCTGCACGGCCTTGGCCACGTCGGTGCAATAGGGGCCCGGCCGCGAATAGGTGGGGTTGGTCGTGAAGCCGATCTGGTTGTTGACGATGAAGTGGATCGTGCCGCCGGTGCG
>CAYZSG010000417.1:0-1741 GCA_964481045.1 uncultured Candidatus Odyssella sp.
TGTCTCGTGGCGCCGTGTTCGTCGCCTCATCTGACGAGGACTATGACGAAACCCGCCCCGGCCCGCAGTGTAGCCGTTCACCTGCGGTTCATGAAGTCGATCACACCCGGCAACTGTGCTGCGTCACCCCGCCTCAGCACCCTGTGACGGCCATCACTTCCCCTGCGGCCGCCCCTCGCCTAGAAGCACGCCCCGACGCGGGGCCGGGGGCGGCACCGCATTCCTCATGCGCATCGCGGTGCAGGAGACGCTGCGCAGACTTTTGGCTATTGGAGTCTGAGCATGAGCCTAAACGACCGCCGCGGCGTGCCCGTGTCACTGGGCAGCGCCAAGGCCCTCGATACCTACGAACACGCGCTGGCCGCGCTGAACAGCTATTTCGGCGATCCGGTCGCGATCATCGACGCGGCGCTGGCCGACGAGCCCGATTTCGTGATGGGCCACGCACTGCGCGCCGGCGCCATCTGCATGGCGACGCAGCGCGATTTCGAGCCCGAACTCCGAAAGAGCGTGGAGGCCGCCGAGGCACTGGCCTCGCGCGCAAACACGCGCGAGCGTGGCCACATCCGCGCGGCGCGCGCGTGGCTCGACGGCGATTTCGCTGGTGCCACCGAGACGTGGGGCGATGTCGCGATCGAATATCCGCGCGACCTGCTCGCGGTGCAACTCGCGCATCTCGGCGATTTCTACAACGGCAACGGCCCGGTGCAGCGCGACCGCATCGCGCGCGTGCTGCCGGCCTGGGACAAATCCGTGCCCGGCCATGGCTACGTGCTCGGCATGTATGCGTTCGGCCTCGAGGAGATGGGCGACTACGCGCGCGCCGAGGAAACGGGCCATCAGGCGCTGGCGCTCAACCGCCGCGACCCCTGGGCGGTCCACGCGGTCGCGCATGTCTACGAGATGCAGGCGCGCCTCGCCGACGGCATCCGCTTCCTCACCTCGCGCGCCGACGACTGGGCACCCGACAACGCGTTCGCGTTCCACAATTGGTGGCACCTCGGGCTCTATCACCTCGACATCGGCGACATGCGGAAGGTGCTGGAGCTCTACGACACGCGCATTCGCCCGAAGGAAAGCGGCGTGGCGCTCGAGATGGTGGACGCATCGGCGATGTTGTGGCGGCTGACGCTGCTCGGCGTCGACGTCGCGCAGCGTTGGAATCCGCTTGCCGAGAGCTGGTCGGCGCGCGCCGAGGACGGCCTCTACGCGTTCAACGATTGCCACGCGGTGATGGCGATCGTCGGCGCCGGCCGCATGAAAGACGCCGCGGCGCTGCTCGAGAAAGCGGCGCAGGGCGGCGGCACGAATGCGCGGATGACGGGCGATGTGGGCCTGCCACTGGCCAGGGGCCTGCTCGCCTTCGGCCGCGGCGACTATGCAGGCGCCATCGGCGCGATCATGCCGATCCGCCACATCGCGATCCGCTTCGGCGGCAGCCACGCGCAGCGCGACCTGTTGGCCCTGACGGTGACCGAGGCGGCGCTGCGGGCGGGCAACAAGTCCTTGGCCCGCGCGCTCGCGGCAGAGCGGCTCGCCCTCAAGCCGCACAGCCCACTGGCGTTGCGTTTCACCGCGCGCCAGCGGCGCGGCGAGGGCGACGAAGCGGGCGCCAGTGCGGCCGAGCGCGCGGCGGAAAACTTCGTGAACGCCGTCCGGCGGCAGGCAACCGGCGCAGCCGCGGCGTAGCGGCAAGCCATCGCCAAAACCGAAGCGGCCCGCCTCTCGCGAGGCGGGCCGC
>CAYZSG010000418.1:0-1711 GCA_964481045.1 uncultured Candidatus Odyssella sp.
GCACTTTCCTACTTTCCCGCTACTCGGCCGCTTGCCGGGTGGCGAGGCGGTCGCGGATCGCGGATTCGATCTCGGAGATCTTGAACGGCTTGCCGGTGACCTTGTTGAGGCCCTGCGCCGGCACGAGGTATTGCGCGCGCAGAAGCGTCACGAGCTGGCCGTCGTTCATCTCGGGCACGATCACCTGATCGAACCCTTTCAGGAGATCGCCCAAGTTTCGCGGCAGCGGCCAGATGTAGCGCAGGTGGATGTGCGAAACGTCGAGGCCGTCGGCGCGGCAGCGGTCCACCGCGCGGCTGATCGGGCCGTAGGTGGAGCCCCAGCCGACCACGGCGAGGCGGCCCTTCGTGTTGCCCTGTTCGACCTTCTGCAGCGGAATGTCTTTCGCGACGCCGAGAATGCGGTTGCGCCGCACGTCGGTCATCTTCTGGTGATTCTCGGGCTCGTAGGAGATGTTGCCCGAATCGTAGTCCTTCTCGATGCCGCCGATGCGGTGCATGAGGCCGGGCGTGCCCGGCTTCGCCCAGTTGCGCACGAGGCGTTCGTCGCGCAGGAACGGGTGGAAGCCCTCCGGATTCTCGCGGAACGTCACCGGGAACGGCGCGAACTTCGACACGTCCGGGATCTGCCACGGCTCCGAGGCGTTGGCGATGTAGCCGTCGGTCAGCAGGATCACCGGCGTCATGTAGTGCGCGGCGATGCGCACGGCCTCGATCGCCACCTCGAACGCGTCGCCGGGCGAATGCGCAGCGATGACGACGAGCGGCGCATCGGCGTTGCGGCCGAACACGGATTGATAGAGGTCTGATTGCTCGGTCTTGGTCGGCAGGCCCGTCGAGGGGCCGCCGCGCTGCGAATTCACGATCACCAGCGGAAGCTCGGTCGCGATCGCGAGGCCGATCGCCTCGGTCTTGAGCGCCACGCCGGGGCCGGAGGAAGAGGTGACGCCGAGCGATCCGGAATAGGAGGCGCCGATCGCGGCGCAGACGGCGGCGATCTCGTCTTCCGCCTGGAAGGTGAGAACGTCGTATTCCTTCAGGCCGGCGAGCACGTGCAGCAGCGCCGAGGCCGGCGTGATCGGATAGCCGGCAAACACCATCGGCAGGCCGGCGAGGCGCGCGCCGGCGACGAGGCCCCAGGCAACCGCTTCCGTGCCGGTGAGCGCGCGATAAAGGCCGGGCTTGATCGGCGCCGCCGGCACGATCACCTGGCCCACTTCGGCCGGCATTTCCGCTGTCTCGCCGAAGGCGTGGCCGGCCTTGAGCGCGGCCACGTTGGCGTCCGCGACGGTCTGGTTCTTGGCGAAGCGCGATTTCAGCCAGTCGACCGTCACCTGCGGATCGCGGCCATACATCCAGTAGATGAGGCCGAGCGCCCACATGTTCTTGCAGCGCAGGCCGTCTTTCTGGCCGAGGCCGAACTGCGCCACCGATTCGAGCGTGAGCCGCGACATGTCGATGCGCAGCGTCTTGTAGCCGTCGAGCGTGCCGTCCTCGAGCGGATTGCTCGTGTAGTTCACCTTGCGGAAGTTCTTGTCGGTGAATTCGCCCACGTCGATGATGACGAGGCCGCCGCGCTTCACGTCCTTGAGGTTCGTCTTGAGCGCCGCGGGGTTCATCACCACGAGCACGTCGAGCTCGTCGCCCGCGGTCTTGATCGTGCGCGCGCCGAAATTGATCTGATAGGCCGAGACGCCGAACGTCGTGCCGAC
>CAYZSG010000419.1:0-1705 GCA_964481045.1 uncultured Candidatus Odyssella sp.
CTGGTTTTCGTCGGCGACGCGATGGAGGAAGACCTCGACGCGCTCGGCGACCTCGCCGGAAGGCTCGGCCTGCTCGGCGTGCGCATGTTTATTTTCCACGAGGGCCGCGACGACGCCGTCGGGCGCGCGTTCCAGCATTTGGCCAAGCTCACCGGCGGCGCCTGCTGCCGCTTCGACGCGTCGAGTGCCAAGCAGCTGCGCGAACTCCTCGCTGCCGTCGCCGTTTACGCCGCCGGCGGCCGCGCCGCGCTTGAAGACTACGGGCGCAAAAAGGGCGGCGAGGTGCTGCGCCTCACGCACCAGGTGCGTTAGCGCGCCGGCTTCGTTAACGATCCCGTGCGCGACACGGCCCTTGGGACGCGGCCCGGCTGCGTCTATATCAGGGGCACGCCCGCCGCCGCGGGTTTTCGGAATCCCGGAATGTTCGGCTACCTCATTCTCGGCGCAGCCCTTGCCATCGGTCTTGCGCTCATCCTGCGCGGGCTGCGCGGCGCCACCGCAGCGCAGGCGATGCGCGGGCTATGGCAGGCGATCGCCGTCGTCTCGGTGCTGGTGGGCGGGTATTTCCTCGTTACCGGCCGCCCGGCCTATGCGGTGGTGCCGGCGCTCGGCGTGCTCGTGGGGCTGCTCGGCTGGCTCATCGATGCGGGGCTCGCGCCGCGCAAGCCGAACACCTCGCGGGTCAACACCCGCTTCCTGAAGCTCACGCTCGACCACAAGTCGGGGCAGGTGACCGGCGACATCGTCGACGGCCCTTTCACCGGCCGGCGCATCGAATCGCTGCGCGTCGACGAGCTGGTCGACCTCTTCGTCCACTACCGGAACGAGGACGAGCCCTCGGCGCGGCTCATCGAGGCCTATCTCGACCGCACCTCGCCCACCTGGCGCGCGCGCTACGGCCCCGACGGCGCGCCGCGGCACGACAGCTACACGGCCACCGCCCGCCCCGGCGGCCCCATGAGCAAGAGCGAGGCGCTGCGCATCCTCGGCCTCACGCTCGGCGCCAAGTCCGACGACGTGCGCGCGGCGCACCGCCGCAAGCTCCAGGAGCACCACCCCGACCGCGGCGGCGACCCCGACATGGCCGCGCGCATCAATCAGGCGAGGGACGTGCTGCTGGAAGAGTGACGCGACGCTATGGCGTCGGCCGTCCGTTCGCCGGCGCCGGCTGCAGGCGGAACCGCCGGAATCCCCGCCACGCCATCGCGATCCACAGGAGGATCGTCACCGCGCCGAGCCCGCCGGCGATCGGGCGCGCGAAGAAGGCGATGAACGAGCCGTCGGATTTGATCATCGAGGTGACGAAGTTCTGCTCGAGCATCGGCCCGAGCACGATGCCGAGGATCACGGGCGCCACCGGGAAGCCGTTCTCCTCCATCAGGAAGCCCAAGAAGCCGAAGACGAGCATCACGCCGACCGCGAACGGGCTGTTGGTGATCGCGAAGGCGCCGACGATGCAGAACATCATCACGATCGGCATCAGCATCTCGCGCGGAATGCGCAGGATGTGCTTGAACGTCTTGATCGCCACCCAGCCGAACGGAATCATGATGAGGTTGGCGAGGAAGAAGACCACGAACAGCGCGGTCACGATGTCCGGCGACTTCTCGAACACGAGCGGGCCGGGGATCACGTTCTTGAGGTAGAGCACGCCGATCACGATCGCGGTGATCGAATCGCCGGGGATGCCGAACACCAGCGCCGG
>CAYZSG010000420.1:0-1692 GCA_964481045.1 uncultured Candidatus Odyssella sp.
TGCGACGGCGACGGCTGCACCGCCTCCGATCTCAAGCTCTTCAAGTACGAGAAGATCAAGCGGCCGCTTTACCCGTTCGATGCCGACATGCGGCTCGGCCGCAACGACTAGGAGTCATTCGACATGGCCGCATACGACATCGTCATCCGCAACGGCCAGGTGGCCGACGGCACCGGCAGGAAGCTGTTCGCCGCCGACGTGGCGCTGAAGGGCGACCGCATCGCTGCCGTCGAGCCGCCGGGCCAGCTCAAGGGCGACAACGAGATCGACGCCAGGGGCAAGGTGGTGGCGCCGGGCTTCATCGACGTGCACACCCACGACGACACCGCGCTGATCGACAATCCGACCATGGCGATGAAGGCGAGCCAGGGCGTGACCACGGTGGTGTGCGGCAATTGCGGCGCCTCGGCCGCACCCTTCACCCGCACCGACATCGGTCACTTCCTGTCGCTGATCGTGAAGAAGAAGGAGAACGTGTCGAAGTCGTTCGCCGAGTTCGCCGGCAAGGTCGAAGCCGCGAGGCCCGCCATCAACGGCGCCTTCCTGATCGGCCATTCGACCCTGCGCTTCAACGCGCTGGGCGACGATCTTGCCCGCCAGGCGACGGCGCCGGAGATCGGTGTCATGCGCGAGCTGCTCGACCAGAGCCTCGAGCAGGGCGCCATCGGCATGTCGAGCGGCCTGTTCTATCCACCGGCCATGGCGGCCTCGACCGACGAGGTGGCCGAGGTCGCCAAGCCGCTCGGCAAGTGGGGCGGCGTCTACACCGCCCACATGCGCGACGAGGGCGACCACATCCTGAAGTCGATGGACGAGACCTTCGAGATCGGCCGCCGTGCCGGCGCGGAGATCATCGTCTCGCATCACAAATGCTCGGGCCGCGGCAATTTCGGCCGCATGGCCGAGACGCTGCCCAAGTTCAGCGAGGCGATGAAGCGGCAGCAGATCGCCTTCGACGTCTATCCCTATGTCGCCGGGTCGACGATCCTGCGCAAGGAGATGCTCGACCGCGCCGACAAAGTGCTGATCACCTGGTCGGACACGGTGCCGGGCGTCAGCGGCCGCGACCTCGCCGACATCGCCAGGAAGATGGGCTGCTCGATCCACGATGCCGCCGATCGTCTGCAGCCGGCCGGCGCCATCTACTTCATGATGGACGAGAAGGACGTGCAGGCGGCGATGGCCCATCCCGGCGCCATGATCGGCTCGGACGGCATCCCCTTCGACACCCATCCGCACCCGCGCCTGTGGGGCACCTTCCCGCGCGTGCTCGGCCACTATTCACGTGAGCTGAAGCTCTTCCCGCTCGAGGACGCGGTGCGCCGCATGACGTCCTATTCGGCGCAGCGCTTCCATCTCACCCGGCGCGGCGAGGTCAAGCCGGGCTTCTATGCCGACATTTGCGTGTTCGATCCGGCGACGGTGATCGACACCGCGACCTTCGAGAAGCCGATCGCGCCGGCCAGGGGCATCGATACCGTCGTCTGCAACGGCGCCATCGTATGGCGCGACGGCAAGCCGGGGGGCGGCCGTTCGGGCCGCGTGCTGCGCCGCCAGGATCTCCAAAAGGAAGCGAAAGCCTAAGCCTCGTCGCGCCGCGTGCGCTCCATGCGCTCGTGGCGCTCCTGCGCCTCGACCGACAGCGTGGCGATCGGACGGGCTTCCAGCCGCTTCAAGGAGATCGGCTCGCCG
>CAYZSG010000421.1:0-1647 GCA_964481045.1 uncultured Candidatus Odyssella sp.
GGGACGGATTTGCACCGCCGACACGCGGATTTTCAGTCCGCTGCTCTACTCGCTGAGCTACCTGGGCCCATGGTCGTGGAGCCGGCCGCCGGATCAGGCGAGGCCGCCCCTTCGGGCGCTTGGCCGGGCCGGAGCAAGGTGCCCCGCGGCAAGGCCGCCGCTTATAGAGGAGCGGCCAGAGCGAGTCCAGCAGGCCAAGGTGCGACCATATTGGCCGGCGGAAGCGCGATTCAATGGCGCCGGGCGGCGCCGAATGGCGAATCGATCCGTCATCGCCCGGCGTCGAAAGGGGCGGGTCTGAAACCCGCCCCTACGAGCCATTCGCGCGATCGCCGCGCCGTTCAGCCGAGGTTCTTCTCGGCGAATTCCCAGTTCACGAGCTTGTCGATCACGGCGTTCACGTAGTCGGCGCGGCGGTTCTGGTAGTCGAGATAATAGGCGTGTTCCCAGACGTCGATCGTGAGGATCGGCTTCATGCCGCGATGCAGCGGCGTCTCGGCGTTGGAGGTGGCCTGGATGACGAGCTTCTTGTCCTTCTCGTCCCAGGCGAGCCAGCCCCAGCCGCTCGCGAACTGGCCGATCGTGGCGCGCGCGAACGCCTCCTTGAACTTCGTGAAATCGCCGAACGCCTTGCCGATCTCGTCCTTGAGCTTGCCGGTGGGCTCGCCGCCGCCGCCCGGCTTCATGCTGTTCCAGTAGAAGGTGTGGTTCCACACCTGCGCCGCGGCGTTGAACACGCCGGCGCGGTTGGGGTTCGCGCGCGAGGTCTTGATGATGTCCTCGAGCGAGAGCGACGCGTAGTCCTTGGCCGGGCCGGCCAGCGCGGCGTTGAGCGCCGTCGCGTAGCCGATGTGGTGCTTGCCGTAGTGGAAGCCGATCGTGTTGGCCGAGATCACCGGCGCGAGCGCGTCGTCGGCATAGGGCAGCGCGGGCACCTTGATCGGGCCCTCGCCTTGCGCGCGGGCGAGGTGGGGCTTCGCGAGCGTGCCGGCCGCGGCCACGACGGCCACCGCGGCGACGCCGGTCTTCATCGCCGTGCGCCGGTCGATCGAGCTCGAATTGCGCTTCATTGTGTTCCTCCCATGGAGCGAAGGCGCCCCAACTCAAAGTATCCCAGGCCCTACCGCGAAACAACGCGACCGCGGCGGCGCTGCGGGACCGGAGATGATCCCGTTCGCGGGCGCGGCAAGCCCCGCCTCAATCCCGCCAGAGCGGCGCGCCGGCGAAATCGGCAAGGTCGGGCCCGTCGAGCAGCCCTTCGGCCGCGGCGATGTCGGGCGCGAAGAAGCGGTCGTGATCGAGGAACGGCACGCGCGCACGCAGCAGCGCATGCACCGCCCCGAGCGGCGCGGAAGTTTCGAGCGGCTTGTGGAAATCGATGCCCTGCGCCGCTGCGAGATATTCGACCGCGAGGATCGTGCGCAGATTGTCGTTCATCGCGCCGAGCCGCCGCGCGGCGAACGTGGCCATGCTCACGTGATCCTCCTGGTTCGCCGAGGTGGGCAGCGAATCGACGCTGGCCGGATGCGCGAGCGATTTGTTCTCCGAAGCCGCGGCGGCGGCCGTCACCTGCGCGATCATAAAGCCGGAATTGAGGCCCGGCTCGGCGACGAGGAACGGCGGCAGGGTGCTGAACGAGGCGTCGAT
>CAYZSG010000422.1:0-1638 GCA_964481045.1 uncultured Candidatus Odyssella sp.
CTATGAGCCATGACAATGCATTCCTGAAACGGGAGCCGACCGGGGCGATGAGGGCTTCCAAGAGCAGCAGCGACCGGGCCGCATGCACGTGCCAGGGTGGCGCTCCGTGATGTCGGAAGCGCCCGCCGGCGTTCTGGCGCCGTTGCCCGCGGAGACCCGCGGGGGACCGGGTCCGCACGCGCGCACAGGCCAAACCGGAGTCGCGCCCGCCCCGCGCGAATTCCCCGTTTTCGAAGTTCCGCCGGCGATCGGCGCGCGCTGGCAGGAAATGGCCGATCTCCTCGCCGAGATCGCGAACGTTCCCGCCGCGTTGATCCGCATGGCCGGGCCCGCCGGCTTCGAGGTGCTCACCGCCAGCCGCTCGCCCGGCAATCCCTATGTTCCCGGCGAGCGCCGGCGCCGCGGCGGTCTCTATTGCGAGATCGCGCTCGACATCGGGCGCCACGTGCTGGTGTCAGACGCGGGCGCGGATCCGGCATTGCGCCGCTCGTCCGAGCGCGAGCACGGCCTCGTCGCCTATATGGGCGTGCCCATCGCCCACGCCGACGGCGCGCCGTTCGGAACGCTCTGCGTGCTCGACCGCAAAGCGCGGAATTTCGAGAGCCATCTGCGCCGGCTGATGCTCCAGTTCCGCGATTCGATCCAGGCCGATCTTGCCGCCATGTCGCGGCGCAAGGAGGAGCGCGCCGAGGAGACGTTGCGCGGCCAGGCGCACATCCTCGAGATGATCGCCGCGGGCGCGCCGCTCTCGGTCACGCTGGCCCACCTCGTGGGCTTCATGGAGACGCAGATGCCGGGCGCGCTCTGCTCGGTTTTGCTGCTCGACGAGGACGGCGCCACGCTGCGCCACGGCGCGGCACCGAGCCTGCCCGCCGACTTCATGCGCGCCATCGACGGCCTGCGCATCGGCCCCAAGGTGGGTTCGTGCGGCAGCGCCATGTATTGGGGCAAGCCAGTCATCGTCGAGGACATCGGCACCGATCCGCTGTGGGACGATTACCGCGGCCTCGCCGTGCCGCACGGGCTCGGCGCCTGCTGGTCGACGCCGATCACCTCGTCCGAAGGCCAGGTGCTCGGCGCCTTCGCCAACTATTACCGCGAGCCGAAGAGCCCCTCGATCGCCGAGACCCGCCTGATCGAGCTCGCGGTTTACGTCGCCGCCATCGCCATCGAGCGCAAGAGCGCCGAGGCGAAGCTACAGGCCAACGAGCGCCGCTTCCGCGACTACGCCGAGACCGCTTCGGACTGGTTCTGGGAGACCGACGCCGAATACAGATTCACCTACGTCTCCCACGACCGTTCGATGAATCCGGCCGGCGAAGACAGCCCCCTCGGCAAGGCGAGCTGGGAAATCGCGGCCGATCGCGACGACGATCGCTTGAAATGGGACGCGCACAAAGCCGTGCTCGACCGCCGCGAGCCGTTCCGCGACCACGTGTTCCAGGTGTCGCGCGGCAATGCCGGCGTGCGCTACGTTTCGGGCAGCGGCATCCCGTTCTACGATTCGGCCGGCCGTTTCGCCGGCTATCGCGGCATCGCGCGCGACGTGACCGAGGCCGTGCTCTCGAACCGCGCGCTGCTCGATGCCAAGGAGCAGGCCGAGATCGCGAGCAAGGCCAAGAGCGAGTTCCTCGCCAA
>CAYZSG010000423.1:0-1636 GCA_964481045.1 uncultured Candidatus Odyssella sp.
GTGCTGAAAGACAACACGCCCGACAGCGGCTGCGGCTACAAGATGTTCCCGCGCGATGCGTTCCTGGAGCTGCCGCGCTTCGAGAACATGCACCGCTTCCTGCCCGCACTGTTCATCCGGCGCGGCGGCGAATCGGTTTCGGTGCCCGTCCTGCACCGGCCGCGCGCCAAGGGGCGCTCGAAATACGGCATCTTCGACCGGCTCTGGGTCGGCATCTGGGATCTGCTCGGCGTCGCCTGGCTCGCCCGGCGCACGACGCATCCCGGCGTCAAAGAGGAAAAGTAGGAATGCTCGAACGATTCTTCACCGAATTGGTCAATCAGCTCAGCAATCCGTGGCAGATCGTGGCCGTGGTCGGCCAGACCTGCTTCTTCCTGCGCTTCTTCGTGCAGTGGCTGGCCAGCGAGCGCGCCGGGCAGAGCGTGATCCCGAACATGTTCTGGTATCTCAGCCTCGCCGGCGCGGCCACGGTGCTGCTTTCGGGCATCGTGCTCGTGCAGCCGGTGCTCATTATCGCAAACCTCCCAGCCCTGGCCGTCTATGGCCGCAATCTCTATTTCATTTATAAACGTCATCAGCGGACGATCGTCGATCCCGAGCATCAGGCCGGGACGAAGGGAGCCAAGCCATGACGCTGCCGATCACGACGCGGCCCGAACTGCGCGGCACCTTCGGCATGATCGCGACCACGCATTGGGTCGCCACCGGCGTGGGCATGGGCATGATGGAGCGCGGCGGCAACGCGTTCGACGCCGCCGTCGCGGCGGGCCTCTGCCTCCAGGCCGTCGAGCCCAACCAGAACGGCCCCGGCGGCGACTTGCCGGTGATCTTCTGGAACGCGAAGCGCGAGAAGGTGGAAGTGCTGTGCGCGCAGGGGCCGGCGCCGGCCAGGGCCACGACCGCGCATTACAAGGCGCTGGGCCTCGATCTCGTGCCCGGCACGGGCCTGCTCGCCGCCGTCATCCCCGGCACGGTCGGCGGCTGGCTCACGATGCTGCGCGACCACGGCACGATGCGGCTGCGCGACGTGCTCGAGCCCGTGATCCACTATGCGCGCAACGGCTATCCGGTCACGCCCGCGATGGCGACGACGATCGCCGGCGTCGCCGGTCTGTTCACGGCTCACTACACGACGTCGGCGCAGGTGTTCATGCCCGGCGGCAAGCCGCCCGCGGCGGGCACGCAGCTCCGCAATCCCGCGCTCGCCGACACGTTCGAGCGCATGCTGAAGGAAGGCGAAGCGGCCGGCGGCGGGCGCGAGGTGCAGATCGACGGCGCCTATCGCGCCTTCTATGCGGGCTTCGTCGCCGAGGCGATCGGCAAGTTCTGCGCGACGCAAGACGTGTTCGATTCGTCGGGCCGTCACCACAAGGGCGTACTCTCCGCCGCCGATATGGCCGGCTGGAAGCCGAAATACGAAGCGCCGCTGTCGTACGACTACAAGGGCTGGCAGGTGCACAAGACGCAGGCGTGGGGCCAGGGGCCGATCACGCTGCAAATCCTCGGCATGCTCGACGGCTTCGATCTCGGCCGCATGGATGTGAACGGCGATGAGTTCATCCATCTCTTCGTCGAGGCCGTGAAGCTGGCGATGGCCGATCGCGAGGCGTGGTACGGCGATCCCGATTTCGTCGAC
>CAYZSG010000424.1:0-1636 GCA_964481045.1 uncultured Candidatus Odyssella sp.
GCGCGAATTGGTGATGCCGCGGCCGAGAATGGCGCTGCTCTCGTCCATGACCACCGCCTTGGTCGTGGTCGAGCCGAGATCGATGCCGATGAAGGTGCGCATGGCGGCCCCGCTCACTGAAGTGCCGCCGCGGGTGCCGCGGCCGGCATCGCCGCGATCGGCGCCGGCCCGCCGCTGCGCCGCTTCTGCTCGATCATCTGCAGATAGCTTTCGAGCCGGTTCTTGACGTTCGCCGGCGAGAAGTAGCGCGGATCGACGAGATCGGTTTCGATGAACGCCGCGGGCTTTCCCGTGCGTCGCTCGATCTCGCGCAGGATCAGGAGCTGGCCGGCCGAGAAGCTATTGCAGCTCTTGATCGAATTGATCAGCAGCCCATCGGCCTCGAACTCGTTGATGTATTTCTCGATCAGATCGATGCGCGAGGGCAGGTTCCGGTTCGTGTAGCAGCCGAGGCAATATTCGGCGAGCGACTCGAGCGGATGATCGGGATCGTGGCGGAAGCCGAGGTCATAAACGCCGCCCACCTTCGTGTAAGTGCTGGCGACGACGACCGCGCCCTCGTCGTAGAACATCTTCCAGAAATCGCGGAAGCTCGTCCAATTCGGCGGACCTTCGACGACGAGGCGGTACTTCTCCTCCTTCATATCGCCTTCGGGCGTGATCGGGCCCTGGCCGTTGGCGATGCGCTGCTCGATCTCGCCGCGCAGCAGACGATAGTATTCGGTTGCTTCGGGCGTGCCACGGAAGGCGGTGAAGATCGGCCCGACGTAGTAGACGCCGCCGAAATAGGCGTCGATCGGCGAGGGCTTGTGCTTGGCGCTTTCCAGCACCCAGACGAAGTTCTCCTCGGCGCGGGCCGATTCGCTGAGGTACTCGCGCAGCCGGTCGATGTCGAACTTGACGCCGCTGACGCGCTCGAGACCGGGGATGATCACATCGTTGAGCTGCTTCACGATGTAATCGCGCATGTTTTTTGTGGCGTGCCCGTCGCCCTCGTAGGGCACGTGCAGCATCAGCGTCTCGCACTTGTACTGCTCGCGCACCAGCTCGAACCATTTCATGAAGGTGAAGCAGCCGGTGTAGGAAAGGAGCAGCGCGTCGGGCGCCGGCAGCGGATGTCCGTCGGGGCCGATATTGCCCTTGGCGATCATGCCGAGATCGGCCTTCACGTAGGTGCAGACGTCCTCGGAGTGACCGCGCTTCTCGGCCTCCATGATGTAGTTGCCGGTCTTCTTGCGCATGCCGTTTTGGATGGCATTGATCTCGGGCAGGTTGTTGACGAGATCGAAGCACATGATGAGCTCGTTGAGATTGCCCGGCACGAAGGTGGAGACGACCTTCTTCCCTTGCTCTTTCGCCGTCGCGAGCTTGGCGTAGTTGCCCGAGATCATCTCCTTCTGCTTCACCATCGAGGCTTCTTTGACGACTTCCTTGGGCGCGCGCGCGTTCATTGGACGCTCCATAGCTTGATCGAATCGGCGAAGGTGCCAGCCTGCTCGCGAATGGGCTGCATCTGCCCGGAGTTCTCGGCGTACTTGAATGCCACGAACGGGATCTTGTGATCGGCGAGAACGCGCTGGAGCATCGGCCGCTCGAGCAATGCGGGGTCGCAGAAGCTCGGGCAGGCGAAGATCAC
>CAYZSG010000425.1:0-1622 GCA_964481045.1 uncultured Candidatus Odyssella sp.
GATGTCGATCTGCTTCGAGATCGTGTCGCCCGGTACGAGGGAAGCCTTCATGCGCTCAGCCTTTAATCACTGCGTCGAACAGGGCCTTCTGATTAATTCGACTCTGACACCATTTATTGATCGTGTCGCCGGGGACGAGGGTGGATTTCATGCGTCTAGCTTCTCAGCAACGAATCGACCAGCGCCGGCGAGCCGGGCTGCAAGTCCCGCTCGAGGTCCACGGACTCCTCGCCCGGCACGTGCACGCGCGTGAAGGTGTAGCCCTCGTACTGGAGCGGCCGGGTCGCATCCAGCCCCATCTTGGCGCTCATGCCGTCCACGCGGCCGGTCAGCGTGGTCGACGGATCGAGCGGCGAGCCCTGCGCACCGGCCACCACGACGAGGTCGCGGTCGGCCTGGAAGCGCGTCGCCACCGCCCACTCGACTTCGGTCGGGTTGTGCACGTCCACGTCGTCGTCGACCACGATCACCTGCTTGAGGTCGAAGTGCGCGCCGAAAGCGGCCATGATCACGTTCTTGGCCTCGGACTCGCGGCGCTTCTTCATCTTGACGTAAAGGTGGTAGCGGCAGGTGCCGCCGCGCGAGAGGTGCGCATCGAGCACGTTCGGGAAACTGCGCTTCAACAGGCCGAGGATCGTCGCTTCGCGCGGGATCGCGCCGAGCATCAGGTGCTCGAGTTCGGCCGGCACGATGGTGTGCCAGATCGGGTTGCGCCGATGCGTCACGCGATCGACCTGGATCACCTGGTTCTGCCCGGCCGGGCTGTAGGTGCGCGGGAATTCGCCGAACGGGCCTTCGAGTTCGCGCACGTTCGGCAACACGCGTGCTTCGATCACGATCTCGGCATGGGCCGGCACGCGGATCTCGCTGCCCGCGCACTTGACCACTTCGAGCGGGGCACCGTGCAGCGAGCCGGCAATCTCCAGCTCGTCCTGGTCGATCGGCACCACCGCCTGCGAGGCGAGCAGCGTGAGCGGATCGGCGCCGATCACGATCGCGATCGGCAGCGCCTCGCCTTTCTCCTCGGCCATCGTGTGGTAGGCCGACAGGTGGCGCGGCAGGATCAGCGCCTGCAGCCGGTGCCCGTCCTTGACCTGGATGCGCTGGATCGAGACGTTCTGCGCGCCGGTCTTCGGGTTGCGCGCAACGATGACGCCCGCGGTGATGTACTGCGCGCTGTCGTGCTCATTGTGGCGCGGGATCGGGAAGAGCTTGAGGAGGTCGGGATTCTCGACCGTGACCTCGCGCACCGGCGCGCGATCGGGCGGGACTTCGGTCCATTTCGTCGGCCGGTCTGACGCGTCGCGAAAGGCGGCGAGCAACTCGGATTCCTGCGCGCCCATCGCCTCGGCGATCCACGCGCGCGCGGCCACATACCCCGATACGACGGAAACGGCATGCCCGGCCGGCTTGGGGAACAGCACAGCCTGCTGGCCGTCGAGCTTCTTGGCGATCGCCGCGATCTCGTACTCGAGGGACACGCCCTCCTTCGCCACGGCCAGGCGGCCGGTCTCGGCCAGGTGCTTGAGCCAGCCGCGCAGGCTGCGCGCATGCAGCGGCGAAGCGCGCCCCGCTTCCGCCGCCATGCTCAGGGCATCCCTGCGTCAGTCCTCCCGCCGGCG
>CAYZSG010000426.1:0-1619 GCA_964481045.1 uncultured Candidatus Odyssella sp.
CGGGCCGCACCGTGCTGGTGGTCGGGCTCGGGCCGGCGGGCTTCAATCTCGCGCATCACCTGATGAACGACGGCCACGCCGTGGTCGGCATCGACGGCCTGAAGATCGAGCCGCTGCCGCCGGAGCAATCGGGCGTGACGGCCGACGGCGCGCGCGTGCCGTTCGCGCCGGTCGAGGACATCGCCTCCCTGCGCGAGGATCTGGGCGAGCGCGCGATGGCGGGATTCGGCGGCGTCGCCGAGTACGGCATCACCGTGCGCTGGGACAAGAACTACCTGAAGCTGGTGCGCCTGCTGCTCGAACGCCGCGTGCAGTTCTCGATGTTCGGCGGCGTGCGCTTCGGCGGCACGGTCACCGCCGAAGGGGCCTTCGAAATGGGCTTCGACCACATCGCGCTCTGCGCCGGCGCCGGCAAGCCGACCGGGCTCGACCTGCCAAACGGCCTCGCCCGCGGTGTCCGCGCGGCATCGGACTTCCTGATGGCCTTGCAGCTCACCGGCGCGGCCAAGAAGGATTCGATCGCCAACCTGCAGATCCGCCTGCCCGTCGTGGTGATCGGCGGCGGCCTGACCGCGATCGACACGGCGACCGAATCGCTCGCCTACTATCCACTGCAGGTCGAGAAGTTCCTGTCGCGCCATGAGACGCTCAGCGCCGAGCGGGGCGAGGCCGCGGTGCTGGCGGGGATGAACGAGGAGGAGCGCGAGATCGCGAGCGAGTTCGTCGCGCACGCGAGAGAGATCCGCGAGGAGCGCAAGCGGGCCGCGCGCGAGGGCCGCGCGCCCGACATCGCCGGCCTGGTCAACGGCTGGGGCGGCGTCACCATCGCCTATCGCCGCCGGCTGATCGATTCGCCGTCCTACACCTTGAACCACGAGGAAGTGCTGAAGGCGCTCGAAGAGGATATTCGTTTCGCAGAAGGCCTGTCGCCGGTCGCCGTCTCGATCGACCGGCACGGCCACGCCTGCGCGCTCGAGGTCGCGGGCGAGCAGGGCGGCGCCAGGGTCGAGGCGACCCTGCCGGCGCGCACCATCCTGGTCGCGGCGGGCACGCAGCCCAACACGGTGCTGGCGCGCGAGGATGCCGCGCACGCCGTCATCGAGGGCAAATATTTCCGCGCCATCGACGAGCAGGGCCGCGTCGTCGAGCCCGAGCGCGTCGCCAAGCCCGCCGAGGTGCGCGTGCTGATGTATCGCCACGGCGACGGCCGCACGATGTCGTTCTTCGGCGACCTGCATCCCTCCTTCGCCGGCAACGTGGTGAAGGCGATGGGCGGCGCCAAGCAGGGCTATCCCGTGCTGACGCGCGCCATGGCCGCGCTGCCGGCGCCCCGTCGGACGTCGCGCGAGATCCTGGCAGAGGCCAACGACATGTGGCGCGCCAAGGTGGTGCGGGTCGAGCGATTGACGCCGACCATCGTCGAGGTCGTGGTCGAGGCCCATGCCGCGGCGCGCAACTTCGAGCCCGGTCAGTTCTACCGGCTGCAGAACTACGAGGCGCGCTCGCACCGGGTCGACGGCACGCTCCTCACCATGGAGGGCCTGGCGCTGACCGGTGCCTGGGTCGACCGCGAGGCCGGGCTGCTGGGCCTCATCGTGCTGGAGATGGGTGGGTCCTCC
>CAYZSG010000427.1:0-1583 GCA_964481045.1 uncultured Candidatus Odyssella sp.
CGGCACGCGGCATCGAGATCGCCAGCGGCCGAATCCGGCTGCTGTGCATGCCGCGCCTGCTGGGGTTCGCGTTCAACCCGATCAGCCTGTGGTACTGCCAGCACGCGGACGGCAGTCTTCGCGCGGTCATCGCCGAAGTGCGCAATACCTTCGGCGAGAAGCATTGCTACGTACTGGCATCCGGCGGCTCTCCGCTGACGTATGGGCAGACATGGGACAAGGAGAAGTGCTTCCACGTCTCGCCGTTCTTCGATCTCGTGGGGCAGTACCGGTTCGTCATGAGCGAGCCGGGCGAGCGCCTGCGAGTCGCGATCCATGAGACGCGCGAGGGTCAGCCGATCCTCGACGCGACCCTGGCCGCGGAACGGCGGGCGACGAGCGATGGCGCCATCCTTGGCCAGGTGCTGCGCATGCCTTTCATGACCTTGAAAGTCGTCGCCGGCATCCACTGGGAAGCCTTGAAGATCTGGCTGCGCGGGGCAAGGTTCCACGGCAAGCCGGAACCGCCGCGACAGGGAGTGAGCTGATGAGCGAGAACGGCAACGAAGATCGACGCGACCCCGACGAGTTCGGCCGCGTCATGGGCCGCGATGGCTTCTCGCCGGACCTGCCGCGCGTGCTGTCGTCGAAGGGCGATCTGAGGGGCCTGTCCTGGAGCCTGCGGCTGATGCTGTACATGCTCAGCGGCATGCAGAAGGGTTCGCTGGACATCTTTCTGCCCAACGGATCGACGCGTCATTTCGAAGGCGCTCAGCCCGGGCCGCACGGCGTGTGGCGGATCAAGAACGGCGACCGCTTGATGCGACACGTGCTGGCCTCGGGCGAAGTCGGTATCGGCGACTCGTATCTCGACGACTGTTGGGACTCGCCCGACCTCACGCGCCTGTTGATGACGCTGTATCTCAACGAGCCCCACTACAAGGGTCCGTTCGAGAAGAACTGGCTCGGCAAGCTGTACGGCTACTGGCAGCACCGCCGCAAGGCGAACACCAAGCGCACCGCGCGCCGCAACATCGAGCATCACTACGACCTCGGCAACGAGTTCTACAAGATGTGGCTCGACGAGACGATGGCGTACTCGAGCGCGATGTACATCGAGCCGACGCAAACCTTGCAGGACGCGCAGGTCAACAAGTTCAAGCTGATGTTCGAGCGTCTGCAGCTCGAACCCGGGCACACGATGCTCGAGATCGGCTCGGGCTGGGGAGGTTTCGCGATCTTCGCCGCGAAGCACGCCGGCTGCCGCGTCCACTCGATCACCTTGTCGCAGGAACAGCTGGTCGAAGCGCGCGCTCGTGCCGAGCGTGCCGGCGTAGCCGATCGCGTCACGTTCGAGCTGCGCGACTACCGCGACATCCAGGGCCAGTTCGACCGCGTGGTTTCGATCGAGATGTACGAAGCGGTCGGCGAAGAGTGGTGGCCGACGTACTTCTCGGCGATCGCACGCGCGCTCAAGCCGGGCGGCCTGGCTGCGATCCAGGGCATCACGATCGACCCCGCGATCTTCGATCACTACCGCGGCAAGCGCGACTTCATCCAGAAGTACATCTTCCCGGGCGGGATGCTGTGCCCGCCGGATCATT
>CAYZSG010000428.1:0-1582 GCA_964481045.1 uncultured Candidatus Odyssella sp.
TGGCGGAACGGTCTTTTGCGAAGGAAGTGCAGGCCCTCAAGCTCGGCGAGGGCGAAATTTTCGAGGGCGAGGGCATCCTCGCCGTCACCAAGGCGGCGCTCCAGGCGGGCGTCTCCTATGTCGGCGGCTATCAGGGCTCGCCGGTCTCGCATCTGGTCGACGTGCTCTCCGAATCGAAGGAGATCATGGACCAGTACGGCGTCCATCTCGAGATCTGCGGCAACGAGGCGGGTGCGGCCGCGATGCTCGCGGCCTCGATCCACTATCCGATCCGCGGCCTCGTCACCTGGAAGTCCACAGTCGGCACCAACGTGGCATCCGACGCGCTTTCCAACATCGCGTCGTGCGGCGTCAACGGCGGCGCCGTGATCGTCATCGGCGAGGATTACGGCGAGGGCGCCTCGATCATCCAGGAGCGCAGCCACGCCTTCGCGATGAAGTCGTCGATCTGGCTCATGGACCCGCGCCCGAACCTCACCTCGATGGTCGATTGCGTCGAGAAGGCGTTCGAGCTTTCGGAAGCGTCGAACGAGCCGGTGTTCGTGCAGCTCCGCATCCTGGCCTGCCACGTGCAGGGCCGCTTCACGGCGAAGAACAACCGGATGCCGAAATTCTCGGGCAACAACAAGCTCGAGACGCCGCTGTTCGACTACATGAAGGTGGCCAACGCGCCGTCGACGTTCCAGCAGGAGCGCATCAAGCTCGACAAGCGCATGCCGGCGGCGATCCAGTTCATCAAGGACAACAAGCTCAACGAGACGTTCCCGGGCGACCTCTCCGAGATCGGCATCATCACCCAGGGTGGGCTCTACAACTCGGTGATCCGCGCGCTGCAGCACTACGGGCTCGCCGACAACGACGGCAATTCGCGCATCCCGATCTATTCGCTCACCGTCACCTATCCGCTGGTCGACAGCGAGATCGTCGAGTTCGCGGTCGGCAAGAAGAACATCCTCGTCGTCGAGGAAGGCCATCCGGACTACATCGAGCAGGCGATCCACACCGCGCTGCGCCGGGCCGACGTGCAGACGAAGGTGCACGGCAAGGGCCCGCTGCCGATGGGCGGCCAATACAACGCCGACGTCGTGCAGAACGGCATCGCGAAGTGGCTGGCCGAGGTGAAACCCACGGGCGTCGATCTCGACCGCGCGCAGGCGCGGCCGAACGTGATCGGCAGCATCAAGGGCAAGGCGATCGGCTATCTCGGCGGCTCGGTGCCGATGCGGCCGCCCTCGTTCTGCACCGGCTGCCCCGAGCGGCCCGTGTTCAGCGCGATCAAGCTCGTCGAGCGCGAGCTCGGCAAGACGCATATGAGCTGCGACATCGGCTGCCACACCTTCTCGACCCTGCCGCCGTTCAATCTCGGGCAGACGGTCGTGGGCTACGGCCTGGGCCTCGCGTCCTCCACCGGCATCGGCCCGAATTTCGGCAAGCGCGTCATCTCGATCATGGGCGACGGCGGCTTCTGGCATAACGGCCTGGCCACCGGCGTCGCGGCCGGCGTGTACAATCAGAACGACTCCGTTCTGATCATCATGAAGAACGGCTACACCTCGGCGACCGGCTGGCAGTTCCTGCCGTC
>CAYZSG010000429.1:0-1569 GCA_964481045.1 uncultured Candidatus Odyssella sp.
TGTCGGCAGGGCGCGCGCAGCGCGCCCCTACGTTGCAGACGCTCTGCTTCTACGCCCCGGTGAAATTCCCGCTCTTCACCGCTTTCGCGATGCGGTTGGGGCGCGACCAGGCGAGGTTGTCGCATTTGGCGCAGAGCGGAATCGTGTGGCGGCCTTTCAGCATCGCCCGCTGCACCGAGCGGCGGTTGGCGTTGAGCCACGCGCCCTTCACGCCCTCGGCCGCCACGTCGCCGAGCGTGTCCTCGCCGAGCGCATCGTTGCAGCACATCGAAAGCTTGCCGTCGGGGCGGATCACCATCTGGAAGAACGGATAGGCGCACGGGCTCTTGAAATGCGCCTGCTTCACCTTGCGGTTGGGCGCGTTGCCGGCGCGGTTGGTCTTGAACTCGTCGAGCAGGCGATAGCCCACCACGAGCTTGTCGGCGAGCTCCGGGCGCTTCGCTTCGAGATGCGCGATGATCGCGGCGACGTTGCCGTGCAGTTTGTATTCGGTCGCGTAGTTGTTGATCACCATGTGCGAGAGATGCGGCAGGATGCGCTCGGCCCCGGCCACGTCGAGCGCGGTGCCGTTGCTGATGATCTGCACGAATGCATGCGGCAGCTTCGCGCGCGCATGGGCCGCGAAATCGTAGATGCGCTTGTCGAGGAACGGCTCGTTGTTCGAAAAAAGATTCAGCGTGCCGCGGTAATCCCAGGCCGCGAGCTCGTCGATGATGCGGTGGAATAGCGCCTCGTCCATGCGCATCGTCTTGCGCGGGTCGGAATTGCGGTTCACCGGGCAGAAGCCGCAGGTGCTGTTGCACTTGTTGATCGTCTCGATCTCGATGTGCGAGGGCTTCTCCGCCGCCGCCGCGAGCCGCGCGAACACCGCGCGCCCGGTGGCGCGCAGATACGTGTCCTTGAGCTTCCAGCGAAACAGCCGGAAGCGCTCGTAAAGGCCCGGAAACCGCGCGCGGAACGAAGCCCGCGCCGGATGCGCCTTCGGCAGCGATATGGCGACTTTGCCGTGCAGAGCTCGGTCCTTCCGATCGATCGCGCCAAAACGCGCGACTTATAGCATTAAACCGGCAGCCTTATCAGCACCCTCAGGCCGCCCATCGGCGAATCGGTGAGCTGGATGTCGCCGCCGTGGCCGCGCACCACGTCGCGGGCGATCGTGAGGCCCAGGCCGGCGCCCCCGGTGCTCTGGCTTTTCGCGTTGTCGAGGCGATAGAACGGGCGGAACACCTCCTCGCGCTTGTTCTCGGGCACGCCGGGGCCGTCGTCGTCGACGGTGATCTCGATGAAATGCGGCTTCCGCTGCGCCTGGAGCTGCACGCCGGTGCCGAAGCGCGCGGCGTTGGCGATGAGGTTGGTCAGGCAGCGGCGGAAACCGTTGGGCCGAATGGTCACGCGCATCGGCCCCTTGGTCTTGAGCGTCACGTTGCCGCCGTTGCGCTGGGCCGACTCCACCACGTCCTCGAGCAGTTCGGGCAGGTTCACCGGCACGGCCTGCTCGGTGCCCTCGCCGCGCGCGAAGGCGAGGTATTCCTCCACCATCTGCTCCATCTCGGCCACGTCGCCGGCGAG
>CAYZSG010000430.1:0-1565 GCA_964481045.1 uncultured Candidatus Odyssella sp.
GCTGTCCGAAGAATTCCGCGCCATCGCGGCGCGGCGCGGCGTCGAGCTCGCGATCCACGGCACTCAATCGTCGAAAGCGGCGGTGTGCGCGCCGTGGATCATGGATCAGTTCGCCACGGCCGTGCGCGCCGAGGGCGTGCGCGAGTTCCGGCTGATGAGCGGCGCCGGGCACGACGGCATGGCGATGATCCGCCTCGCCGATATCGGCATGCTGTTCGTGCGCTGCGCGCGCGGGATCAGCCACAACCCGGCCGAGGCGATCACCGCCGAGGACGCCGAGATCGGCGCGCGCGTGCTGCTGCGCTTCATCCGCGCATTCCGGCCGAAGGAAACCGCGCGATGAGCGAAGCTGCTAAGATCGTCGAATGGCTCGATTCGCAGCGCGAGGCCGAGACGCGCTTCCTGGCCGAAATCGTGAAGGTGCCGTCCGACAATCCGCCCGGCGATTGCGCGCCGGCGGCGGAGAAGGCGGCGGCGCTGCTCGAACGGCTCGGCTTCGCCGTCGAATGTCACAAGGTGCCCGGTCCGCTCGCGCGCGCGAACGGCATGATCAGCGCCACGAACCTCGTCATCCGCCGCCGCTTCGGCCCCGGCCCGGTCGTGGCGCTCAACGCGCACGGCGACGTCGTGCCGCCGGGCGAAGGCTGGAGCGTCGATCCCTATGGCGCCGTGGTACGCGACGGCGTCATGTACGGGCGTGGCGTCGCCGTCTCGAAATCCGATTTCGCCACCTATGCCTTCGCCGTGAATGCGATCGAGGCGGCGGGGCAGGCGCGCGGCACGGCGGAGCTGCATTTCACCTACGACGAAGAAGCCGGCGGCGCGATCGGTCCGGCCTGGCTGCTGTCGCAGAAGATCAGCAAGCCCGATTTCGCGATATCGGCCGGCTTCTCCTACGCGATCACCACCGCGCACAATGGGTGCCTGCATCTGGAAGTGATCGTGCGCGGGAGATCGGCGCACGCCGCCGAGCCGCAGCGCGGCCACGACGCGCTCGAGGCCGCGACGCGCATCCTGAACGCGCTCTACGCGCTGCGGCCGGAGCTGGCGCGCACCGTCTCGAAGACGCCCGGCATCGGCGCGCCCAATCTCACGGTCGGCCTCATCAAGGGCGGCATCAACACGAACGTCGTGCCCGATCTCGTCACGATGCGGCTCGACCGGCGCATCGTTCCCGAGGAAAGCCCGGCCGAGGCCGAAGCGGCGCTGCGGCGGCGCATCGAGGAGGCGGCGCGCGGCCTTCCCGGCATCCAGGTCGACATCCGCCGCATCCTGCTCGCCGATCCGCTCGTGCCGCGCGCGGGCAGCGAGAAGCTCGTCGCAGCGCTCGGCCGCCGCGCGCGCGAGATCCTCGGCGAGGAGATCACGGCCACGGGTGTGCCACTCTACACGGATGCGCGCCATTACAGTGCCGCCGGCATCCCGACCGTGCTCTACGGCGCCGGCCCGCGCACGCTGGCCGAATCCGGCGGCCACCGCGCCGACGAGCGCCTCGTGCTTGACGATCTCTGGAAGGCGACGAAGGTCGTGGCGCTCGCGCTGTCGGACATCCTGAGCGCGTAGGG
>CAYZSG010000431.1:0-1560 GCA_964481045.1 uncultured Candidatus Odyssella sp.
TCAGCGGAACAGGACCCACGCCTTTTCCAGGGTGATCCACACGCCCCAGGCCAGCGGCACGCCGACCGCCGTCCAGGCGAGGACGATGGCGAGCCAGCTCGTGGCAGTCGGGCGATCCTGCGCCTGCGCGTCGTTCATGGTCGGCCCCCGCGTCAGTTGCGGCCGCGCTCGTACGCGAGCCGGCGCTCTTCCTCGAGCTCGATCGCGCTCATGTACCAGCGTTCCGCCACCGGGCGCACGGCGGCGTTGCACAGCAGGCCCAGGAACAGCAGGCCGGCGAGGATGTACATCGTCTCATTGTACGCCTCGGCCTTCGGGATGCCGGCGGCGATCTGGTACTCGCGCAGGTAGTTGACGAGCACCGGCCCGAGCACGCCCGCCGTCGACCAGGCGGTCAGGAGGCGGCCGTGAATGGCGCCGACGAACTGCGTGCCGAACATGTCGGCGAGATAGGCCGGGATGGTCGCGAAGCCCCCCCCGTACATCGTCAGGATCACGCAGAACAGCGCCACGAACAGCGCCACGTTGCCGAGGCCGCCGGCCGTCGGTGCCGCCGCGTACAGGACGATGCCGAGCAGGAAGAACACGTAGTAGGTGCGCTTGCGGCCCAGCCAGTCCGAGAGCGAGGCCCAGAAGATCCGTCCCCCGATGTTGAACAGCGACAGCAGGCCGGTGAAGCCGGCCGCGATGCTGGCGACCGCGGCCGCCTGCGTCGCGTCGAGTTCCGACAGCGGCAGGTCGACGTCGATCAGCCGCCCGCCGAACACTTCCTGCAGCATCGGCGACGCCATGCCGATCACGCCGATGCCGGCGCTCACGTTCAGGCACAGCACGCCCCACAGCAGCCAGAACTGCGGCGTGCGATGCGCGTTCGCGAGGTGCACGTGGTGCTGCGTGATCATCGCCGCCTTGCGCACCGGAGGCGTCCAGCCGGCGGGCTGCCAGCCCGTCGGCGGCACGCGGTAACCGAAGGCGCCGCAGAGCATGGCGACGAAGTAGATGGCGCCCATGGTCACGAACGTCTCCCACACGCCGATGGTGGTCTCCGTCGCGTAGAAGCGCATGAGGCGGTCGGCGAGCGGCGCGCCGATCATGGCGCCGCCCCCGAATCCCATGATGGCCATGCCGGTCGCCATGCCGCGGCGATCGGGGAACCACTTGATCAGCGTCGACACGGGCGAGATGTAGCCCAGCCCCAGGCCGCAGCCGCCGATGACTCCGGAGCCCAGCCACAGCAGCCAGATCTGGTGCGTGTAGACACCGAGCGCGGAGACGAGGAACCCGCCGCCCCAGCAGCAGGCCGCGGCCACGCCGGCCTTGCGCGGGCCGGCATGCTCCAGCCAGTGGCCGAAGACCGCGGCCGACGAGCCGAGCAGTACGAAGAACAGGGTGTACATCCAGCCGAGCATGGAAATCGGCCAGTCGCAGTCGGTGGCGACGACCCGGGCCCAGAAGCCCAGGTCGTTCGCGCATTCGATCGGCGCATCGATGCCCACGGCCCGCGACAGCGGCAGCCAGAACACGCTGAAGCCGTAGGCCATGCCGATCGACAGGTGGATG
>CAYZSG010000432.1:0-1548 GCA_964481045.1 uncultured Candidatus Odyssella sp.
AGCGCCCAGGCGGTGCTGGCCGAATCCCACATCTCGACGACGGCGGCGTTGAGCGCCACCGGCAACCCCTGCCCGCCATGTTCGGCCGGCACGGCCACGCTGTTCCACCCGCCCTCGACGAACTGCCTGTACGCGTCCTTGAAGCCCGCGGGCGTACGCACGACGCCATTCTCAAGCCGCGCGCCTTCCTGATCGCCGATGCGGTTGAGCGGACCCACGACCTGGGCCGCGAACCTGCCCGCCTCGACGAGGATGTGATCGACGACGTCGGGCGTCGCCTCCTCGTAGCCCGGCAGCTTCGCCACCTCGTCGAAGCCGGCGGCGGTGCGGAGCGCAAAGCGGATCTCGTCGAGCGGCGCGGCGTAGTCGGTCATGGCGATCTCGCTGGGGCTAGGCGCGCTGCGCAAATTTCGCGCAGGCGCGCTTAACAAAGGCCCCGCCTCACGCCGAGTCAATATTCGGTGACCGCGCCTTCTGGCCGCGCCTCGGCCACAAATTCGTCGCGAGGCGTGGTCCTACTCTGTATGGGTGGGTTGCTGGGCTGAGGTGGCGGGATGGCGGGCATCGCGATCGGCAACGGCCGTAACGGCAATGGCGTTGCGGCGGGCATCGCGCGCGAGGAGCGCGTGGGCCTGGCCTACATGTTCTACGGGCGGCTCGTGGCGCTGGGCCTGCTCGCCGTGTGGGTGGCGGCGACCCTGCCGTTCGAGCGCTCGGGCGCCTATCTCGGTGCAATCGTTCTGTTCGCGCTGCTCGGCGCGCCGCCCTACCTTCTGGCGCGGCGCGGCTGGGGCGGCTGGAAGGTGACGGCGATCTTCCTGCTGATCGACGCGGCGCTCCTCACCTACATGCTGATCGTGCCGCCGCCGTTCTTCACCGAGGGCTGGACCGCGCAGCTCAATCTGCGCCTGCCGAACTTCCTGTATCTCGGCGTCTTCCTCGTCGGCATGGCGCTCTCCTATTCGCCGGCGCTCGTGATCTGGACCGGCTTCGCCGCGATCGCCGCCTGGACCGCCGGCTTCCTCTGGGTGGCGTTTCTGCCCGACTCGCACGCGTATTCGTCGCGCGACGTGCTCGACGGCGCCGCGGATATGAGCCTGGCAGCGGTGATTGCGCGCTTCGCCGATCCCAAATCCGTATCGCTGACGACGCTCTACAATCAGATCGTATTCCTGGTCCTGGTGACCTTGATTCTGTCCATCGCCGTGTGGCGCGCGCGGTTGCTGGTGCGGCGGCAGGCGGCGGCGGAGGCCGGGCGCGCCTCGCTCTCGCGCTATTTCTCGCCCAATCTCGTGAACGAGCTGTCCACGCGCTCGGGCGAGCTCGACCGCACGCAGGTGCAGCCGGCCGCCGTGCTGTTCGCCGACATGGTGGGGTTCACCGCGATCTCCGAGCGCCTTGCGCCCGACGCGCTGATGGCGCTGCTGCGTGAATTCCTCGGCCGGCTCGCGCGCATCGCGTTCCAGCACGGCGGCACGGTGGACAAGTACATTGGCGACGCGATCATGGTGCATTTCGGCACGCCGCGCCCGAAGCCCGACGATCCGG
>CAYZSG010000433.1:0-1533 GCA_964481045.1 uncultured Candidatus Odyssella sp.
TACAACAACATCTTCATCGTGCAGAAGGGCGACTTCCTCTCGATGACGTTCCGCCTCAAAGGCGAGAACACGCGCCAATCGGTGCTCAACCTGCGCGACCGCGGCCAGCTTCCGCTGCCGCATTCGCACTATCAGACGCTCGCCGCGGTGCATACCGGCAAGCTCAAGTCGATGCTGATGGTGGGCTTGGGCGGCGGCAGCGTTTCGGCCTATTTCCTGCGCCACGTGCCGGAGATGCACGTGACCTCGGTGGAACTCGACCCCGGCGTGACCACGGCGGCCAAGAAATATTTCGGGGTCGAGGAAAGTGCCCGCCACAGGATCGCGGCCGGCGACGGGCGCGTGTTCCTCCAGCGCAACCGGGCGAAGTACGACATCGTGATGATCGATGCGTTCCGCGGCGGCTACGTGCCGTTCCACCTGCTGACGCACGAGTTCTACACGCTGCTGGCGAGCCGCCTGGAGCCGGACGGCGTGGCGGTGCTGAACCTGCGCGCGCGCACCCAGCTTTTCGACAGCTCGCTCGTGACGCTCCGGCGCACATTCAAGACGATCGAAGTGTACGAATGGAGCGGCAACGCCATCGTGCTGGCGCGCCTGCTGCCGCCGATGACGCCCGAGGAGCGCCTGGCGCGCGCCCGGGAGCGGCAGGCACAGTACAAATTCCGTTACGACCTGTTGCCGCTGCTGAAAGACGAGGCGCGCTATGAAACCAAGGAAGCGCGCCTGCTCACCGACGATTTCGCGCCGGTGAACCTCTACGACAGCCTCGAAAGCGGCGCCCGCAAGCGCACGCAATAACCGCGGATCTTTCGCGAACCCTTTACGCGCTCGCGCGTAGTTGTTTCGGGAAAGACTGCGGGGAAGGGATTTCGCCGATGCAGCCGAGAATTCAGAGCCAGGCCAGGCTGAAGCGCTTGGTGTGGCTGTTGACCGTGCTTTTGGTCGCCGTCGTCGTCGCGGGCGGATTGCAGTTGCGGCGGCTCGCGGCCGATGTCGCGCGCCTCGAGGCCGAAGCGGCCACGGACGGCACGGCGCTGGCTGCGGCGCGGCGCGAGGCCGCCGATGCGCGCCAGGCCGCTGCCGCCGCCGAGCGCGCGCTGCGCGCGGCCGAGGACCGCGTCCAGGCCGCCGAAGGCGGCCGCGCCAAGGCCGAGGCGATGGCCAAATCCACCGACGCGATGCGCGCCGAGCTCGAAGCCAAGCTCAAGGCCGCAGAAGCCGCGCGCGCCGAAGCCGAGGCGAAGCTCAGGGCGGCGAGCGAAAAGGAACCGGCGCCCCCGCAGCAGTGAGGCGCAACGGCGTTCGCGCGAAATCGCCATTCTCCACAGGCGCGCGCATTGAGCGGATTTCGCCACTGACCTAGAGTCGCCGCCCATGGCGCCCGACGATACATCGCCCGCGAAGGCGGAAAGCGGCTGGCCGGACCCGGCGCAGGCGACGCCAATGCTCGCGCACTATCTCGAAGTGAAGCGGCAGCATCCGGATTGCCTCGTGTTCTACCGGATGGGCGATTTCTACGAGCTGTTCTTC
>CAYZSG010000434.1:0-1504 GCA_964481045.1 uncultured Candidatus Odyssella sp.
GCCTCGGGCTCTTCCATCGGCGCGAAGTGACCGCCCTTGTCGAACGTCGAGTAGTGCTTGAGGTTGTGCATGCGTTCGCTCCACTTGCGCGGCATGTTCGCGACCTCGTGCTCGAAGTACGCCAGGCCCGTGGGCGCTTCGACCACCGGCATGCGGTCGTGCGAGGGCTTCCAGGGATTGTGCGTGCACTCGTAGTAGTAGCGTGCCGACGTGCCGTAGCTCTGCGTGACCCAGTACAGCGTCGCGACCGTGCACAGCTCGTCCTTCGTGAAGCGCGACTCGACGTTCCCGTTGGTGTGCGCCCACTTGCGGCGCTTCTCGACCAGCCACGATGCCAGGCCCGCCGGTGAATCGTTGAGCCCGATCGCCATCGACTGCGGCTTGGTGCACTGGATCGCGGAGTACCCGCTCTCCTCGGCGAAGAAGTGCAGGTTCTTGGCCAGCAGCGCCTGCTCCGCCGCGCCGACGTAATCCTCGGGCGGTGCGCCGGCGTCCTGGAAGATCGTCAGCGGCAGGATCAGGTGCATGTACACGCCGAGCACGCGGTCGGCGTACTTGTGGCCGAGCTGCGCGGTGACCAAAGCGCCCCAGTCGCCGCCTTCCGCGTAGAACTTCGGATAGCCGATCTGCTTCATCAGATCGACCCACAGATCCGCGGTGCGCCAGAAATTGATGCCGGTGGTGCGCAGCGGCGTGGAGTAGCCGTAACCCGGCAGCGAGGGCACGACGACGTCGAAGGAATCCTTCGGATCGCCTCCGAACGCGGCCGGATCGGTCAGCCGTCGGATGACCTTCTTCAGATCCCAGAACGTCCACGGCCAGCCGTGGCTCATGATCAGCGGCTTCGGATTGGGGCCCTTGCCGCGTTCGTGGATGAAGTGGATCGGAATGCCTTCCACCGTCGTGCGGAAGTGCGAGAACGTGTTCATCTCGCGCTCGGCGGCGCGCCAGTCGTACTGCTTTTCCCAGTACGCGCACAGCTCCTTCATGTACGCGGTGTTGGCGCCGTACTGCCACTGGTCGTTGCCGAAGTCGTCCGGCCAGCGCGTGCGCGCGAGGCGCGTTTTCAGATCTTCGAGCGTGCTGTCGGCAACCTCGATCTTGAAAGGTTCGATGGGCATGACACGGGTCCTGGCCGGGAAGAGTCTCCGAAGCCTAGCCGGGTCGAACGCGCCGCAGGGCTACCCCGCGGGGTAGCCCTTAGTCGGGGCGCGCCCTACTGACATCCCTCCGGAATGGCCGTGGGCTTGATGCCGTCGGCGCTGCAGCTCCATTCGATCGCCTTCAGTTGCTCTTCCTCGATGATCGGCTGCGGCGTGTGCGTGAGCGTCGCGTTGTCCAAGCCGCTGCCGTTCAGAACGTAGACGAGCTGGCCGTCGCTCGCGACTTCCGCGGTGACCGAGACCGGCCCGAGCTGGAACTCGGATTCGAAACCTTCGAGATCGCTCCCGGCCGCGGGCCACTCGTTGCGGGCCATCGCGTAGCCCTCGAGCGCCTCGCGGCC